>JARVJX010000073.1 GCA_029775995.1 Nitrososphaeria archaeon
GAACTCATCTGAAAACTCCCAATACTCGATTGACCAGTCATCTTAACCTACTAAAGCCTCAAGAGCGACTAAGGAGTTTTCAGATGAGTTCAATATATATCTCTCTTCTCTATTTCTAGGCTTTAACGAAGACCGTCATGACTGATACATAGCTTGCTTTTCTATCTTCTTCTAAACTTCATACCAGATTCTTCATAAAGTAATCTTCGTTTATCCAAGTTTGATTAAAAACTGTTATCTCGATATACACAAATTATTGCTTATAAATAGTTGTCAGCAAACTTATATTAAGGCTATATGGTTATATATAACAGGTTATTCTTATAAATCTTACTCCGCTTTAATAAGCTCGTATACTCCCTCTATGTTTATATTAGATTTAGCTACATCAGCTATCTTTTTTCCCTTATTTAATACCACAAATCTATCAGCTACAGGATAGACATGATAAATATTGTGGGTTATAAATACAACGGAAAGACCTTTTTCTTTAGCTATCCTTATACTATTTAAAACCTTCTCTGATTCTTTTATAGATAAAGCTGATGTAGGCTCATCTAAAATCAAAACCTTAGCCCCAAAGTGAAAGGCCCTTGCAACGCTAACCGATTGCCTTTCTCCTCCAGACAAACTCTTTATAGGTGAGTTAATGTCCCTTAAACTTATTCCAAAACTTTTTATTATAAAATTCGCTTCTTCCCTCATCTTCTTTTCCTTAAGTAGTTTAAAGGGGCCAAATCCATTTATAATTTCTCTATTTAAGAAAAGGTTTCTCCATACATTCATCTCCTCTACTAAAGCTAAATCTTGATAAACTGTTTCTATTCCTAAGGCTCTTGCAACTGTGGGAGAATCTATTTTAACCCTTTTACCTTCAAAGTAAATTTCTCCTTCATCAGGTTGAAATACACCAGAAATTATCTTTATGAGAGTTGATTTACCAGCTCCATTATCTCCTACCAATCCAACAATTTCACCTTTATACAGATCAAAATCTACTTTATGAAGGGCTACTACAGGTCCAAAGCTCTTACTTACCCCCCTCACAGAAATTATTGGAACTTCCCTCATTTTAACGCCTCTTCACCAATAGATTCATAGATATGGCTACTATTAATACTGCACCTACAATTGCTCTATACCAGTAGGATGAAATTCCCATCAATATTATTCCTATTTGTATCTCAGCCATCAGGAAACCTCCAATTATAGACCCTATAACAGTTCCAACCCCCCCAAATAAAGATGTACCTCCTATTACTGTAGCTCCTATAGTTTCTAATTCTAAACCTTCACCAGCTATGGCAGCTACCAAACGAAGATGACCAAACTGAATTATCCCACTAAGTCCAGCTGCAAAGGATGTAAACATAAAAAGAAGTATCTTTGTCTTATCAGTATCTACTCCCATCTCTTTGGCAGCTATTGTATTTCCTCCAGTGGCATATATTTTATTCCCAAAGGAAGTTTTTTCTAGTATTACCCATCCAATTATAATTAAAATTATGAGCCAAATAAATGAGAAATTAAATCCGGCTCTACCTAAAAAGGTTCCACCAAGAATTGTTAAAGCCGTTGATTCTTCCCCATAACTTACAGGAGAGGCACCCCATATGCCTAAAACAATGCCTCTCCACATCATAAAGGTAGCCAACGTAACTACAAGAGAAGGGACCCTTAACTTTGTAGTAACAATACCATGAAAAAATCCTATGGGTAAAGAAACTAATAATGCTAGGATTAATGCTACCCATTCATTAACTCCATAGTGGGCAATCAGAGATGCATATAAGGTTGAAATAAATGCATAAACTGCGCCAACAGAAATATCTATTTCTCTACTAATGATTAGTAAAGTCATAGCCACTGCAATTATGCCCTTTTGGGTTAGAAGTATGAGCATCGATTCTATAGATCTAAAATGAAAGAGTTTATCAGGTATTTGAATAGAAAGAAATATAAATACAGCTAAAGCTGCTAATAAAGCCCCACTTTCCTTAAAGAAGAATATTCTTTGCCTAGCAAGTTCTAAATAAAAAAGGGGGGAGGCCAAGATTAACCTCTATAGCCTTTCTTAGCGAAGTCTATATGACTTGCTACATTAGATTTGTCTATGATTCCTGTAGCTGTATTTATATTCATTGGGTATATTCCAGCATGTAGATATGTGTAAAGTTCTACAACTCCATAAAACCCTTGGGCATAGGGTTGCTGGTCATGGGTAAAAGTCATCCAACCATCTCTTATGTTATTTAAAATTTGTTCATGTACATCGAACCCTCCAGCTACCACTTGACCTTTAAGGTTTTCTAATCTCACAAGTTCTCCAACTGACCCACTCGTATAAGCATCGGCACCAAATATCCCTTTAGTGCCTGGATGAGCTTGTAGATAGCTCTTAATAAGAGATTGAACTCTAGTAAATTCTTTCCCAACATCTAATTTATCTCCAGTTATACCATTTTCTTTCATTACATCTAGGATTCCTTTTGCTCTTGCTTCTAAACCAACGTGTCCTGGTTCAGATATCATAACTACTACATTATCCCCTTTCTTCAATATTCCATAGGTCAGAGCGGCTTTTCCAACCTCTCTTCCTTGCTCGTATAGGTTTGCACCTATATAGGACATATAGGGAGTCTTTCCACTTGGATCATCGGTGTTTATAGCAATTACTGGTATGCCTTTGTTTCTCATTTCTTGGGTTAAGGGTCTTACTACATCAGGTAAGGCTGCTGTTATAGCTACTCCATGGGCTCCCACAGCCAAAGCCTGCCTCATAAATTCAGCCTGCCTTTCTCCACTAAATTCCTCCATAAATGGGAATTGAAGCTCAACCGGGAGAAGTTCAGCAGCCTCTACTGCACCCTTTCTTACAGCATCCCAGAAGGGATGGGGTGTGGCGTGAGTTGCGAAGAATAACTTAAATCTAGCTGGAGGCTTTGCTGTTGCAGTTACGGTTTCCTTCACAGTTTGTACCACTGTTTCTACCTTAGCTGGAGTTGCAACAGTTCCAGCAGCATACCCTCCTACTCCTGCTACAACGGCAGCTACGCCTGCAGCTATTCCTATCTTTGCTCCGGTAGATAGAGCTGCTCTTCTAGAGATTCTCTTTTTTAACAGAGTATCTATTTCTGTCACGCTTAAGGTTATGGATGCCTTTTAAATAAGTATTTCGGTTCAGAAGCAATAAGATTAAATTGAGTAATAATCTTTTTATCTCATGCCCTTATGTTATTTAATTTTAGATAAAATATGATTTAATTCTTGCTTTGGCATAACATTTATATTTTCTTTTTCAAATACGTTTTCAGATGAGTAGTAGCAATGTGAGGATTAGAGTAAAGGCAGGTGTAAATGAAGCTGAAATCGAAGGTCCTTTATCTGAGATAAAGGAGCTAATAAGCTTATTACCTAATATGATAGCTTCTCTACCTTTTGCTGACGAGAGAAAAACCATCGATGAAAAAATTTCTCCTCTGGCTCCTTTAGAACTTCCTGAGCTAAAGATAGATAAAAGGGACTCACTTACAAATATTATTTCAAAGATTTTTCTCACCCCTTGGGGAAAACAAACAAGAAAGCTTAATGAAGTTAGACAAGTTTTAGAATCCTACGGTCTAATTTATCCTAAACAATCTGTTGCAGTAGCCTTACTAAGACTCGCCCAAGCTGGAAAATTGAGAAGATTCAAAGGGGAAGAGGGTGAATACGTATATACCGCTTCTGCTGCCCTATCCCTGGAGGTAGGACAAATTTGAGCGAAGAAGAATTAACTTTAACCTTATACTATAAGGATTTGAAGTTAGAGTTTAAAGGAAGTCCTTCTTCAGTTTTACGCTCTTTGAACGAATTCATAGCAAAGGAGCTTCCAGCCTATGATTTGGCTAAAAGGATAAGTATGAGCTATTCTGCCCAAGATTTGGTAAATCTTTTTTCTGAATACATTAAGGATACTCCAGAAGGGATTAGTGTTTGGTTAGGAAATAAGAAACTCGCTGATAAACAGATTATAAGCTTACAATTGATAGCAAATAAATTAGCCTATGAGCTTGGAAGGATTAAAAAATTTGGATTAACTTCTTCTGAAATTTATGAACTTACAAATTTGAAACCAAAGACTGTAAGCTCAAGACTAAGTGAGCTTACAAAATTAGGATATGTTATAAAAGAATCTGATGAAAAGGGAACTCTATACAAGATAAGCACTCAAGGAATTCAATGGGTAAAAGATGCCATAAAAAAGAAAGAGGAAAGAGCCAGTATATAGTTGTCCTTAACTATTGCTTGGAATAACATCTTTAAGCTCTTTAGGAAAAATTCTCTCATCTTTCTCTCATGCCTTTTCCCCTCAAATCTTTTACTAATCCTATTAAATAACGAAGTAAGAAGCATGGTTAATGTTCCTATAATGGAAGCCTTTAGTAAGGGAAATGTTCCTCTATTACCTCTCCTTGAAGTTACTGAAAGACCCTTTGATCTTTTGCCTCTTTTAGCGTCTATTTGGCTCCTGCTAAATTATGCTTTTGGTTTTCCCATACTCTTAGCTTTAGATAGACCTAAGAGCCTAAAGAGAGCCCTAGTAAAATTTGCCATAAAGATACCTAAGCTTTTTGTATTCACCTTAGCAGTAGGATTTCTGATTTATTTAGGTCTCTTAGCTGTTTTGGTGCCAGGAATAATGATAGCTTTAGGATTCTCACTTCTTATTCCTACTATTATGCTTGAGAATATCCCTTTTAGAAAAATTTTCGTTAGAACCTTAGAACTTTCCCAGAGGAAGCTTAGAAAATTATTCATCCTCTTATCACCTTGGGTTTTAACTTATATTTTTATACCTTCTCTATTTTCCCCGATTTTAACTACAAATAGCCTATTAACCCTTTTTTCATTGAGTATTGTTGTTACTTTTACAAATTCCCTTTTGGTATCTGCTTTAGCTTCAGCTTATATTATGTGCACTAACAATTATTAAAGAGGTTTCTTTTGGATATATTTATAATTTCTCATGCTTCCTACTCTAGTCAAAACATTCTCTCTAACCAAATCGGCTAAAGAGTGAGAAACTGCAGTTTTATCGTAATGATAGCCTCTTCTACCCAATTCTTCGTGAACTTCGCTCAAGCTTCTCTCTGTTGCAAACCAGCCTTCTTTCCAAAGCTCCTCAATTAATCCCTTGCAGGTAATGCTAACCCTTATTGATTCTTTTTTTACTTCAGGAACCGTTTGTATGCTATCTAAGGTGGATAGGACTGTTTCTATAGCATCTTTCAGTTTATCTTGAGAGCAGGTGATTTCGACTTCCCAAGCCCCTTTCTTTAACCTCACTTTAATTTCGTCTCTAAAGTCCATTACCCCACCTTGTTGTTGAATCATGTTGAATATTGTACATGCGCAACATTTAAATTACCCCTTTTCTAACCCTTATTGTTCATGATGAACTTAGAATTAAATCTTACTCATATAGTAAGTAAGTTAAATGATGAGCTTGCCCAATTTGAGAAAGAATGGGATGAAAGAAACCTTGAGTTAAAAGCTTACCAATTGGTCTTTGAAGATAAGGATGATTTAACCCCTTACTTCAACTCTGATGAGAAAGTTGATATGCAACATGTTAATACCATTAATTTAAAGGCTTGGATAGGTGCTGTGGATTCAACTTGTATACTTCTTGCAACCACCAACAAAGGTCTTTTATTTGCTTTCAGGGCTTGCGTAGTATTATCCTATTCAGGTAAACCAAGAGCCTTTTTGAGGTTAGGTCCCTATTTAATTCACCTAAATTCTAACAATTTAGATAACATGAATTATCTTCTAAGCCTAAATGGCGAAAAGAATCTAATGAATCAAGTGATAAGAATTAGAATAGAAAGAATTCTTCAAAAGCTATTGGCAACAAACCTAAAAAACTCCTTGATACTAATAGATGGTTCCTTAAGATATTCTGTTGTAGAGCCTAAGCCCTTTAACTTAAAAGATATAATTGAGATATCAAAAGAGAGGGATAACCATATAATAGCCATATCCAAGAAAACCATAATTAAAAATATACAAAATTTAACTTCTAAGCTCTTTGAATGTAAAGATGCTCCTTTAATAATTCCTTTATCATTAAACGGAGAAGTATCCTTAGGTCATATAACCATTACAAAATTTACAAGAGATGGCATACCCTTACGAGTTGATTACCAAAATTCTTTAAAGTTAGCTCTTTCTATGCTTTTAAGTAACGATTCCTTTAACTTTGGTTATCCAGAGTCTCTAAGCCTAGCCCATAGACTATCCATATTCAATGCTCTAGAGATCTCTTCCTTAAAATGCTATGTTAAAGCCAAGGGAGCTATAGAGGTTCCCTCCTATAATTTTAGGACTCTGGTGTTATGAGATGAAGTTATTAAATAAAAGTGATGACGAAGTTTCTATTCTATGCTTACCCAAAGAAAATCTTGCTAAGGGTGATTACCTTCTTATTGAGGGAGAAGAAAATAAAGCTATGATCGTTCAAGTTTACGATCTATCCTACTATAATCTTAGTGGTTTTGAGGAAGATATAATAAGAGAGGAGGTAATTATGAATATTCTTCAAGGAGTGGAAAAGAGTTCTCCTCTCTTCAGCAATATAACTGAGACTTTGAAGGATTTAATCTTGGCTAAATGTAAGATTAGAAACTATAGAAGAATAAATTGCATACCCTCTAGGAGCAAAGCCACCATAAGAAAGCTTCAACCTAAAGAGTTAGATGATTTGATCAACGATAAAAATTTTGATAGCTTCCTAGTTGGATACTTATACGAAAAATATCCTTATCATATAACCCTGGATAAATTGGATGGTTCTTTAAACCTTATAACTGGTAAAAAAGGCTCTGGAAAGTCTCACCTTGCTAAGGTTCTCATTTCAGGCTTACTAAGGGCTGGTGCGAAGGTGATAATCTTTGATCTCAACAATGAGTATTCAGGATTGGTCTCGGAGAAGGATGAACAACCTAACGAACAATACCAAAAGGTACTACTTTTAGAGCCTGGTAAGTCCTTAAGATTTACTTTTGAGTATCTTGGATTAAAAAGTGTCTGTGATGTTCTCCAGAACATACTGGAATTGCCTACTATTTCTTTAAGAGAATTCATAAGGATTTGGGAATATTTAGAGCAAAGGAACCTCTTAACCCTCTATGATTTTATTAATTTTACAAAGGAAACTCGTTTAAACGATTTTATAAAAGAAGCTATAATATCAAGGCTTCATACTTTATTATTATCCAATTTAATAACCGAAAGGAATTCCTTATCCTTTGAGTTTGAAGATTTGCTTAATAAAGAAGAGGGAATTGCCCTAATTTTCTCCTTAGCAAGTTTGAACCCTTTATATAGAAAAATGGTGGTAGAGCTTGCTTTATCTAAGCTTACTGATCTACTAGAAAAGAATTTAATTCCTCCCCTCTTTCTATTTGCTGAAGAGGCTCATCTCTACTTAAGGGAAACCTACTGGGATGATATGGTAACTAGAATGAGACATTTTGGTATCTTTACTACCTTCATAACCAATCAACCAAAAGCTATAAAGGAGAGCATATTAAAGCAGTTAGACAATCTATTTATCTTTAAGTTAGTTAATACTTCCGATATAGATTTCTTATCTAATATTTGTAACATAGATTCTGATAGTATAAGAGCTTTAGTGAAGGACTTAAGACTGGGAGAATGCCTAGCTTTAGGTAAGGTTAGTAAGGAGCTACCACTTTTAATTTCAGTTATAGATACACCCTTTAAGGCAATGGGTGAGACAAAGCTCTTCTTTAAAAAAAGACCCTTTAGTCAAAAATTAAATATTAGTTCTTCATTTGCTTAAGGTATGCGAGATGATTTGGTTGATAAGATGGCCCAAATAGCTGGGGAAGTGGTAATGGATGATAAACCTGGTTTGGCATTAAAGAATTGGAGAGAAAGGCTAAAGATAAAGCAAATTGATATGGCAAAGGAGATGAAAATTTCTTCATCAGTTTTGAGTGATTATGAAAGTGGTAGGAGAAGAAGTCCAGGCTCTCAATTCATTAAAAAATATGTAGAGGTTCTTGTTAAATTGGCTTCACAGCACAACAGATTTTTAGATAAGAATTTGGAAAAAAAGTATAGCGAAGCTATACTGGGTATGAAAGATTTTAGCGAACCCATAAAAGTTTCCTTTATGATAGAAAAGACTAACGCTGAGATTTTAACAGGAGAAGAGTTTTTAAATTACAACCTTTACGGTTATACGGTAGTTGATAGTATAAAAGCCATTTACCTTCTTTCAGGTTTTGATTTTTTTAAAATCTTTGGAACTACAACCGAAAGAGCCTTAATATTTACTAAAGTAGGGATGGGAAGATCACCTTTAGTGGCTATAAGGGTAAGTCCTTTAAAACCTAGAATGGTTATAATACATGGACCAAAAAAAGTAGATCCTTTAGCTATAGATCTAGCTAAAAAGGAGAAGATAGTCCTCGCTCTTTCTAATATGAAGGATGAAGAAGCCCTTATAAGCTCTTTAACCTTAGAAAAAGCTTTTAGTTAATTCAAAGTAGAGCTTAGAGAATTAAATTGGTATTAGAAACCCTATTAGGAGTAGTAATTGTTACATCTTTTGCCCTTTTAGGGTACCGTTTCAAAGCCTTTGACTTAAAAGGTATAATTGCAGGTTTAATTTTAGTTTATTTTGTTCTGTTTTCGACAGGATTGAGATGGGTTTTAATAGTTTTGGCTTTTGTTATCGTAGGTTCACTATTTACAAAGTTTGGAAAGAATAAGAAGAGGTTGGCTATAAAAGATTCTGTTTACTTCACAAGAAGTTGGAGAAATGTGTTAGGAAATGGAATGGTGCCAGCCATTTTTTCAGGCTTAGAGATGGTTTCTTCAATTTATAAAGTTGATGGCTCCTTATTTGTAATTGCCTTTGGAAGCTCTTTGGCTACAGCCTGTGCAGATACTTTAGCTACAGAGATTGGTTTACTTAGCAAGGAAAAGCCAAGGTATGTATTAAATCCTAAAAAATATGCAATTCCTGGTTCTTCAGGAGGAATAACAGGCTTAGGAACTTTAGCCTCTCTCTTAGGTTCATCAATTATAGCTTTAGTATTTATCTTTGTAAGGATTATGGACTCTTCTTTAGCTATATTTTTGGCTCTATTATTTAGCGGTTTTTTAGGTTCTTTAGTTGATAGTATTTTAGGACAAACCTTACAATTTAAAGGTCTATGCTCAATTTGTAATGAAGAAATTGAAAACAAAATTCATCACAAAAATAAGGCTAAGAGAATTAAGGGAATTGAAGTCATCGATAACAATGTAGTAAATTTGCTTGCAGGCTTTTTTGGAGCAATTTTTGGAATAGTTATATACCTTTTGTTAAGGTAAAGAAACCTTTTTAGATATACCTATGGAATGGCCTTAGCCTCTTCTCAGGTCATCTTTATTTCTCCCCTTATTTATGGCCCTTTGAATAAAAGGAGAACTTATGAAGAAATTTGCTTTTGCTTTATGCCTTTTCTCACATCATTCCTAAAGGCCTTCGATAACATCGAAATTTTTCCAAGATTACTTTATGAAGAATCTGGTATGAAGTTTAGAAGAAGATAGAAAAGCAAGCTATGTATCAGTCATGACGGTCTTCGTTAAAGCCTAGAAATAGAGAAGAGAGATGAGATATAT
>JARVJX010000074.1 GCA_029775995.1 Nitrososphaeria archaeon
AGTATGGAGAGAGGGAAATAGAACAAAAAGCCTAAGGTTAAATAGAATATACAGAATGAGAACGTTATCTTGACAATCCCTTCTATATAATCCAAAAATTACTTATAAGCCTTCTCTCTATTGGTGGTATACCTCTATCAAAAATTTACTGACAATGACACAGTATTTCAAGAATATGTAGCCGGCTCATCTATATAGGGATAGATATCTTTAGACCTTGGCACGCCCCTTCTTTAAGTCATCCAGAACCTCCTTGCTGTCTTTCATAGTTTCAGAATAGCTCAAGATATCTATTATCTCTTCAGCTCCTGTTTCCTTCTTCAACTCTTTAGCCTTTCTTCAAGCCTATGTGTCTTCATACTTTCTCCCTTTTGAAAGTTCCTTATTACTTCTAAAGCTTTATTATCCAGCTTTAAGGCATAAACATCGAAATTTGTCTTCTTCTCCTTTGAAAAGGTTTTAACGAAGAGGGCCTTTTCTCCCTTTTCCTCAACACAAACAGCTAACTTATTCAATTTGATATTCTTACTCTTCAAATAATTCAAGAAGTTACTATAGGCTTCAATATCAAACCAATTCCAACCCTTTTCCTCACAGAGAGATATCCATGTATCTAACAAATTATTAAATAGTAACCTTTGTCTAAGCCTCTCTAGACTCAACCCTATAAAGAGAAAGATTAATAGGATAAAAATTTAAAGAATCTTTGATGGCTAAAAGTTTAAATGAGTTGAAAGGAAAGCTCCTCTTTAACAATACGGTAGATGTTTGGATTGCTTTATGTAGAGAGAAGAATAAATCCTACAAAAATTTTAGTGAGTATGAAAGGTTTTTAGATTATCTCAGGAAGGAAGGCATAAAGCTTTTTGAGCTAAAAATAACTAATCCTCTAAAGGTTGAAGGAAAAACCTTAAAGCCTTATAGTATTAGGCTTGATGATAAAACCTTAGCTAAGGTTAGGGCCTTTTATCCTGAGCTCCCCACTTAAAGTCTTTTTATAAAGCTTTGATAAGTGTAATAAGGCTCTCTGATAAACATCTATGCTTGAAAGATACTCTTTGATTTCTATCTTTTCCTCTTCACTATGGGCTAAATGGGCATTACCTGGTCCATAGGTTACTGATGGTATCTTTAAAGAATTACCAATTACATTCATATCTCCTGTTCCAGTCTTCTTTATAAGGTTTGGACTTCTTCCATAAATTTCATTTACAGCTATAGATAAGGCTCTAACGATTAAGCTTCTCCTATCCACTTCATAGGGCTCTGTAATATCTAAAATCTTAATTTCAAAGTGGGTATCGATTAATCTATCCTGATAATTTTTAGCATGTTCTTGTATCCTTTTTACAATATCGTAGGCTTTAAAACCTAGGGGTATTCTTACATCTAAAACGGCTGTGCACTCACGTGGAACAACATTGTTGGCTGAACCCCCATATATCTTTGTTATACAAGCTGTAAGAGCATTATATTTATCCTTTGATTGCTCCTCTATACTTATACTATGCTTAAATTCTTTCCAGAAATCAAAGAGCTTCTCTATGGCGTTTATACCTATCCAGGGGGAACTGGCATGAACACTTCTACCAAAGAACTTAACAGCTAAAGATATCCTTCCCTTATATCCTATGGTTATATTGCCTAGACCACTAGGCTCTCCAAAAATGGCAAAATCAGCATCTATACCTCTTGAGGCTAATTCCTTTATCCCTCTACCATTACCCTCTTCATCACTTACCCCTGCAAAGATGATTTTACCAGATTCATTACTATTCTTTAGCCTTGTTATAGCTAAAAGCATAGCTGCAAGAGGGCCCTTTGCATCTACTGCTCCTCTACCTCTAATATACCTATCATCTACATTTACTTTGATATATCCTGGTACAGTATCTAAATGACTGCACATTAAAATTCTGGGTTTACCTTCACCCACCTCTCCTATAACATTATCAGCGTTATCCACGTAAACATCTCTGAAACCCATGGCTCTCATTTTATTGGCTAATAGATTAGATAGCTTGCTCTCTTTAGTTGATGGAGTATAAACCTTCAGTATATCTACTAAGAACTTAATCTCTTCACTTAACATTTCGCTAACTTTTTAAGGTAATCTACCACTAAGCCTGGAATGTTAATTCCTGTGGCAGGTACCGTATTTCTAAATTCTGTAGTATTATTCACTTCGTGCACTAATAAACCTTCTTTGCTCTCCATACAATCTATACCATAAAAACCTTCTCCTAAAAGCTTCACAATCTCAGAAGCTATTTCTTCAAGCTCCTTAGTTATAGGGCAATTTACAGCTTTACCTCCTAATGCGGTATTGGTTCTCCAATCACTTCCAGATATTCTATATATGGCTGCTACTACCCTATCTCCTATTACAAAGCACCTTATATCCCTTGGAGGCCTCTTCACAAGTTCCTGAAGATAGAAAACTTGGTATAGGGGGAACATGTGCATTCTATCCTCAAGCAAAGCCTTAGCGCTATCCCTATCTTTTATTAAAGCTACCAACCTTCCCCAACTCCCTATAATAGGTTTTATTACTGAAGGGTAGCCCAACTTATCCAAAGCCTTCAAGGCACTATCCATCTCAAAGCTAAGCATAGTCTTTGGAGTTTTTATTTTATTCTTCTTTAGCAAGAGAGTAGTAAAGAGCTTATTACCAGTAATCCAATTAACGTAAAAAGAGTTTACAACTTTTGACCCAAAACTCTCCAATATGGCTGTAGAATGCAAATTTCTGAAGTAGCTCACACACCTTTGCAATACCACATGGGGGAAGCTGTTAGGTTCATCTAAATCGAAGATAAATTCTTTAGCATCCATTAACTGTAGGTTTATATTTTTCTCTTTAGCAGCCTGTATTATAGATTTCTCTTCCCACCTTATCAAATCGTAAATTAAGCCTATATTAGCTAAGCTTTATTCCCCCCAATCTTCTCCTTCAACCTGAGCCAATTTAAGACTAAAGCCCTTTTCATCTTTAACAAGCTCAAAGGATGCACCACAATCTGGACAAGTTATTATTTCTCCTGTAATAGCATCCTTAGGAATATCTATCTTTCCTCCACAATCTAAGCACTCTAAGCTCATCAAACTACCCCCTTCTCCATAACAGAATCAACCTTTAAAGCTTCACTCTCCAATTCTTGAGATAGCTCAATCTCAAAGAGGTCTCCTATCCTTAGATTCTTCAATCCTTGAGCCAGTTTAATGGCTAAATCTGGGTTTGGCTCTAACCCTAAAATCTTCATGAGGAAGGCAGCTCCATTTTTCCCAGATAGCTCACCGAAAATTATCTTTCTTCTATTACCTATTATGCTAGGGGGTATAATTTCATAGGCTTGAGGATTTCTTATGACTGCAGCTATATGGGTTCCAGCCTTATGCCTATAGGCATTTTCTCCCACTAAGGGTTTAGAATTCTGTAAATCCATTTTAGCATAGTGCGCTATGGTTTCTGATAATTCTCTTAGCATTTCATATCTAACATTAAGCTCTAATCCATAAAGAATCTTTAAAGCCATAACTAACTCATCTAAGCTAGTTATCCCAACTCTCTCACCTATACCATTTACAGTAACGTGAATTTGGTCAGCACCAGCCTCATACCCAGCTAAAGAGTTAGCTAAAGCTAAACCAAGATCGTTATGGCAATGTACATCTATAGGAACTTTGACCTTATCCTTAACCATCCTAATTAAAGAATACATACCTGAAGGTTTCATTACTCCTACGGTATCGGGGATGCTTATCCTATCAGCCTTAGCTTCCTCTACAGCTTTACAGGCTCTAATAAGAAATTCAGGGTCAGCCCTACTAGCATCCTCCATAGTAATTCTAAGCTCTAAACCATGACTCTTAGCATAATCTATAGCCTTTACCATTCTCTCAATGGCTTGCTCTCTATTAACCCTAAGCTTATAGTTTAGATGCAAATCGGAAACTGAATGATAAAGGGCTATGTATCTTGAATCGCATCTTAAAGCCACGTCTATATCTTTAGGTAAAGCTCTAAGATGAGAAACTATCTTAGCCTTTAATCCAGCCTTCATTATCCTCTTTGTAGATTCCTCATGCTCTTTAGATATAATGGGACTTATCTCTACAGCATCTACACCAAAGTAATCTAACAACCAAGCTATCTGTACCCTTTGTCCTATACTAAAATACACTCCTGAGCCTTGCTCTCCTTCTCTTAAAGTAGAGTCTAGGATTTTAACCTTCCTGGGATTACTTGGTTTATTATAGTAATCGGCAAAACCCTTTGCCAGCCTTACCTTTTCCTTTATTCCCATCCCCTTTAAGCTCATTACATATGAGTATATAACGATTTTCGTTCTAAATTCAATAAATTACTCTAAGTATTATTATGGTATTAGTATTTACTACACCATTACTTTTTCGAATTTCGTCTATACATTTATTTATTTCGGCTATACTATCAGCAGAGAGTATGGTAGCAATATCATACTCCCCAGTTATCTCATAAACAATTCTAACACCCTTTATGCTCTTTAAATTTTCTGCTACTTCAGAGGTAGAGGCTGTGGGATTAACAGATACCAAAGTTATGGCATTGGCCCCTTGGCCTGTATTTACATCAACGGTGAACCTTCTTATTATACCTTTACTTGATAAATTCTTAACTCTCCTCCTTACCGAGGCTTCTGATAGATTAATCCTTTTAGCTATCTCCATATAGCTTAATCTCGAATTCTCTTTGAGAATCTCTATTATTTTTTTATCTATTTCATCCATCTTCAATTTAAAGAGAGAGAAACTTGCTTTATATAAATTTTGATTGTATAAGAGAATTGAATAAGGATTACCCAAAACATGAAAAGTAACACAATCAAATTTAACAGAACCCTAAGCAAAAAGTATATAAATGGATATTAGGAGGATAAAAAGGTGAAGAGGGGAGAGAGGTGGAGGAGGAGGACGAAAAGGATATAACTCATCCTCCTTTGAACCATACAAAGAATCATTCTAAAAGGCTTATTTTAGGTCCTCTAAGCGATCTCGAAGAGCATTTAGATAAAGAATGGTGGAAGCATATATTCAACTCAGTCTACCTTAAAACTGATGGTGATGTAATTAACGATGCCGACCTTACAAAGAGAGAAATCGATTACTTTTCTCAAATTCTAAATTTATCTCCAGAAAACAGAATACTAGACCTTTGCTGTGGTCATGGTAGACATTCCCTTGAATTAGCTAGAAGAGGATTTAAATTTGTAGAGGGTTTAGATAGGTCCCATTACCTTATAAGAAAAGCGAAAAAGCAGGCTAAAATGGAAAACCTTGATATTAAGTTTAGAGAAGGGGATGCAAGGAAGCTTCCCTATGCTTCAGATACCTTTGATACTATACTAATCTTAGGAAATAGCTTTGGATACTTTGAAACTGTAAAGGATGATTTAAATGTGCTTAAGGAAGCCTTTAGAGTTCTGAAGCCTTGGGGTAAAATTCTAATCGATTTGGCTGATGGAGAATACTTGAAGCAGAACTATCAACCAAGATCTTGGGAATGGATAGATAAAAAGCACATAGCGATAAGAGAACGCTCTTTATCCTTAGATAAGCAAAGGTTGATTACAAGAGAAATAGTGATTCATTCTGAGAAAGGAATTTTAGTAGATCAGATATACGCTGAAAGGCTTTACAGTAAAGAAAGTCTTGAGAATCTATTAAGCTTAGCCGGCTTTAGCAATATAACTTTTCATGGTACCATGATAACCGATTCAAAGAGAAATCAAGATTTAGGGATGATGGCTCAAAGGATAATAGTTAGCGCTTTGGTAAAAAAAGATTTTACTCCTATTAAGAGATTTAATGAAAAAACTTTTAATATAGTAGTATTGCTTGGAGACCCAAGAAAGAAGGACTCTATTAAGCCTAATCATATCTTTGATGATGATGATTTCTATACTGTGGTTCAATTAAAATTAGCTTTAAGGGAGCTTAAAGAATATAATTTTCTCTATTTAGATAATCACGAAAGCCTATTACAAACCTTACTAAAATTGAAGCCAAAGATAGACCTAATATTTAATTTGTGTGATGAAGGTTTTGATAATGACCCTAGAAAGGAGCTTCACATTCCAGCTTTACTTGAAGTGTTAAAGATACCTTATACTGGAGCAGGACCTCAGTGTTTAGCTTTTTGCTATGATAAATCCTTGGTTAGAGGAGTAGCAAAAGAAATGGGAATTCCTATTCCAAAGGGTATCTTTATTAAGCCTGAAGATATTAAAATATCTTTACCCTTCGATTTTCCAGTTATAGTGAAGCCTAACTTTGGGGATTCTAGCTTTGGAATAACTTCAAATAGTGTATGTTATGATCAGGATCAATTATTACAGGCCATATCTGAAATAAGGGAAAAGTTTGGCTATGATAAGCCTTTAATTGTTGAGGAGTTTTTAACAGGGAAGGATTTAAGTGTTGGTATTATAGGAAATCCTCCTGATTCCTACACTGTATTACCCATAGTGGAAGAGGATTACTCTAAGCTTCCTGAAAATTTGCCAAAGATATGTGGCTATGAGGCAAAATGGCTCCCTGATTCCCCCTATGCTACCGTTAAATCAAAGAAAGCAGATTTGCAAGAAGAAGTTCAAAATTCTATAATTGAGTGGTGTATTCAACTCTTCACTAGATTAGAGTGTAGAGACTATGCTAGGTTTGATTGGAGGCTTAATACAAAGAATGAGCCTAGATTGCTAGAAGTTAATCCTAATCCAGGATGGTGCTGGGATGGGCATCTAAATTCCATGGCAAAGGCAGCTAACCTTTCTTACTCTGAGCTATTAGATTTAATTTTGAAAGCTGCCATAAAGAGGCTTAGGCTACCCAAGGAAAAGTTAAAAGAAATAAAAGTTATAACTTAAAGTACAGTCTAAAATTAATATCTTAGTACACTTTTAATCTTAATTGTTTGATTCAAACTTAGCTATCCCCTTTGATAGAGCTCTGTGTGGGACTTTTATATCTAAAATTATCCCCTTCAAAAAATTATCTTCTAACCTGATTACTTGATAAGGCATTGAAAGTAAATTTTTAGGAACCAATAGGTAAAATGGAGAAACATCTTCCTTTCCTATTTCTATCCCATAACTAATTGGTCCTTTTATTATAAGCTCCATACTTTAATTTCCTTTTTATTATAGATAAGTTCTCAACATTTCTTACTCCATAGTAAAAACTGTCTTCAACAAACATCTTATAGAGAAGGAGGAAGGCTCAAAGGAGGCTGATGTCTAAGCCCATAGCCTAAAACATAGAATAGCCAAATAAAGACCATCAAAGAGGGAGGACTTTTAGTCCACAATCGTGTTTTCTCATTAGCTATCCTTTATATTCTCCATAAACTTGCCTTAGCTCATCACATATCTCTCCCAAAGTACATAAATTATTAACACAATCTTCTATGTATCCCATCAAATTTTCACCTCTTCTAGCAGCTAAGTTTAAGTTTTTTAAGGAATCTTTGACTCTTTTCATATCTCTTGAGTTCTTAAATTCAGCTATCTCTTTCCTTCTAAATTCCTCCATTTTCTCATCGATCTTTATTATAGGTATATCGATTTTCTCATCTTCTAAATATTCGTTAACTCCCACTACTATATTCTCCTTATCTCCAATTCTTTTATTCCTTAAATAGGCCTCATTAAGGATCTTAGACTGAAAATAGCCCCTTTCAAGGGCTCTAACTGAGCCCCCCCTTCTATCTATCCTATCGATTTCGTCTAAAACCTTCTCCTCTATATGCTCTGTTAACCATTCAACATAATAAGATCCTCCTAAGGGATCTACAGTATTTGTAAGACCAAACTCATAGGCTAATATTTGCTGGGTTCTTAAGGATAATTTTGCAGAAATTTCTGTAGGTAAAGATAAAGCCTCATCATAGGAGTTGGCATGTATAGATTGAGCCCCTCCCAATATGGATGCCAAGGTCTGAATAGCAACTCTAACTATATTATTTAGAGGTTGCTGAGCTGTTAAAGTCTCACCACTAGTTTGAACATGAAACCTTAATTTCCAAGAATCGCTCTTTCCAGCTTTAAACCTCTCCCTCATGATTTTAGCCCATACTCTCCTAGCAGCTCTAAACTTTGCTATCTCTTCAAAAAAATCCTTTCTGCAGCAAAAGAAGAAGGTCAATCTAGGAGAAAACTCATCTACTTTTAAACCTCTCTCTTTAATCCTTTTAACATATTCAATGGCATTGGAAAAAGTAAAGGCAAGCTCCTGTATAGCATTTGCTCCAGCTTCCCTAATATGATACCCACTAATGCTTATAGGGTAAAATCTTTTAGCCTTTTTAACACAATATTCTATTATATCAACACAGAGTTTTAAAGAGGGTTCCGGAGGGAAGATGTAGGTATTTCTTGCTATGTATTCCTTTAAAATATCATTTTGAATAGTGCCTCTCAAATTATTTATATCATAACCCTGCCTTTTGGCATTTACAAAATAAAAGGCAAGAATCACTGGTGCTGTTGCATTTATGGTCATGCTACTACTAACTTTATTCAAATCGATATCCTCAAACAAAATTTCCATATCCCTTAATATACATACTGGGACCCCTACTTTGCCCAAAGCCCCATGAGCTCTAAAATCATCGGAATCTAAGCCTAATTGAGTGGGTAAATCAAAGGCTATACTTAATCCTGTCTCTCCTTTAGATATAAGAAACTTAAATCTCTCGTTTGTTTCTTTAGGAGATGCAAATCCAGAGTACTGCCTCATGGTCCATAGCCTCTTTCTATACATTTCAGGGTATATTCCTCTGGTAAAAGGAAATTTCCCTGGCTCTTCCTCTTTTATTTTAACATCTCTCTTCGAGTAAAATCTCTTAACCCTTATTCCAGAATCGGTTTTAAATAACTTCATTCCATAAAGTTTCTTTAACCTTTTCATATAACCTTTCCTAGTATTAAAGGATAATCTCTTATCCAAAAATTATTTCGCAGTCTAGTAAGGAAAACTTGGAGAATTTTGGAAGATAAAAAGGCTGAGACATCTATTGAAGCCTATTATAGAAAGATAACTCAAATAGATGGGCTAATGGATCAATGAATCCTACTAGAGGGTGCGGAATGATTTTTAGATAAAACAAGTATTGAAGGAGAAAGGAAAGAATTTATATAAAAAGGGATTGTCAAGATAAGCCCAACTAATCTCTAGATTATAGAGCCCTATGAACACACTTAAGAATTTAGTCATCGATGATATGGATGCTCTAAAGGGGAAGCTATTATAAAGGGCTTTAAGCCTCCTCTTCTCTTCTCTTCACCTTTGAGAAACCAATCTATGCTATTCCTCCTCCCTCCCTCTCTACTTGCTCATAATCCAATCCTAACCTCATCAATGCATCCACATACCATTCTTCAGATCCACGATACACGAGTATAATGGGTTTATTCTCACCGTATTGAAGAATATGTTTGAGGAAGGGCTCTGCATCCAATCCCCTTCTCGTATAGGATACTCTCACCCCTAAGACTTCTCTTGTATCCATATCCCTTGCCATTAATACATAGA
>JARVJX010000075.1 GCA_029775995.1 Nitrososphaeria archaeon
TGCTATACTCCTTAGATATGAACCTGAATAATGCAGGAGGGCTAGAGGATCTTATCTTGCAAAGGCACCTTATTCCTCTTAAAGATCTTAGCCTCCTTAACCATCCTCACAAGGTAATCCAGTCCACTCATAGAGTATGGAGAGAGGGAAATAGAACAAAAAGCCTAAGGTTAAATAGAATATACAGAATGAGAACGTTATCTTGACAATCCCTATACTCCTAAAGTCAAAATTTTTATAATACCTTAAAGGTAGGTAAAGATGGTGGTTGCATGGAATATATTTACGCAGCCTTGATGTTACACAGGATGAATAAAGAAGTTAGTGAAGATAATATAGTTAAAATGGTAAAGGCAATTGGAGTAGAACCAGACCTTATTAAAATTAAGGCTTTGGTCAGTGCTTTAAAGGAAGTAAATATTGATGAGGTTATAAAAAGTGCGACTTCCTTTATTCCAGTAGCAGCATCAGTAGCTCCTCAGCCTACAATTGAACTAGCAAAAGCAAAAGAGGAAAAGAAGAAGGAAGAGAAGAAGGAAGAGAGAGCTGAAGAAGCCTTAGAAGGCTTATCAAGCCTCTTCGGTTAAGAAGAGTAACCCTTCTTTTCTGCTTCGATTTTAATATTTTGAGCCTGAGTTAAAGCCTTCCCTATTAGTAAGGGTAAAGTATCCCTATCATAATAATTTATTCTGTTTGCTAAGGCTAAGCTTTCTCTATGAAGTTGCATAACAATCTTAGGTAATATCTCCCTTGCTGGATACTTAATACCAATAGCTAAAGAGTGAGCTTCCCGTAGGGCTTCTTGAATATAATTTTCATATTCTTTGATATCGAGCTTAATTTCCTTACATACTAAACCATCCATGTAAGCTAGACTAATGGATAATCCAGCCTTTATGGGCTTAATATTCAGCTTTGATAACAAACTACTTAAAGTAGGAGAAATTAGGTCTCCTTTTTTAGCCACAAGGGTATCCTTATCAATCCATATGCTTCCAGCATCTATCCTTGTAGGCACATTAAAAGTCTTGAACTCACTTAATACAGGACCTGGAGGTAAGCCTGTATTTCCTGCTGGAAGGATTATATCATCAGTAGCTATATCTCCACTCTTTGCTGGAACATTGGTTTTATTCTTCTCCATAAGAAGGTAAAGAGAGAAGGCATCCAAATTTGTAAATATAAAGGCATTTGACCCTTTTAACCCTTCTAAAAAATCTTTAGGAAGATTAAGTTTACTAAAGGCTTTCTTTGCTATGGTATTCTTAGCCACTAAAATTTCTAGCTTGCCTCTTAATCTCTTCTTTAATTCTGCAATTTGAGCAGTTCTTACCTTATGAAGGTTAGATATAGCAATGCACCTATATTTTTCACCTAATTCTACTAACTTATTTAGCATTTTCACCTTTTTCTCTGGATACCTTCTCTCTTTTACAACTTGCACTAGGCTTCCACCTTGATTTTTAAAGGCTCTCCCATGGTCTCCTTTATAAATAGACTTTTTATATTCTTTCTTCCAAAAGGCAACTTCTTTTCAAGAGCTGATATTACTGCTAAGCCATTTTCAGCTATCTTTTCGTCACTTAAATCTTCATCGCCTATCTTGCAAGCTAAGGTAAATTGACCCCTACTTCTAATTCTGATGGAGCTTTTAAGATTTTGAATCAGGGTTTCAATAGGAGAACTTTGAGTTAAAGGTAGAGGCATCCTCCCTCTAGGACCAAGGAAAGGACCTAAGATTTTACCTATCTTTGGCATTAAAGAAGCCTCTGCTAAAAAGAAATCGTATTCTTTTGAAAGCTTTCTTGCTTCTCTTTTTCGAGTTGCAAACCTTTCTAAATCTGTAGAACTTAAAATTAGATCAGCACTGGCTTTTTGAGCCCTTAAATTTAAATCTCTGTCAGCAATCACACAAACCCTTGAGCTTTTTGAGAGAGGGTTTGGTAGCTTAACAACCTCATTAATATTCAAACTTTCCTTCTTTAAGCCTATATCATTTAAGGCCATTACAAGCTCTAAAGACTGCTTAAAGTTTCTTTTTTTAGCTTTCTCCTTACTTTGCTTTACTATCTTTGTTAATTCTTCTTTTAGTTCCAAATTCAAACCTCCTTAAAATAGGAATCCCATTTACCTTCTTTAATTTCACTTATAATTACTTTTGGTTCTTTACCCTCGACCTTTATCCCCATACTTACACAGCTCCCCAAAACTTCATTAGCCGCAGCTTTAACATCCTTTGCATAAGATTGGGGGAGTTTTATTTTAGCTATCTTTATTACCTGATCCATCTTTAACTCACCTACATACTCTTTTCCAGGATTCTTAGAGCCTCCCGTTTTAGGTTTACCATCTTTACCAATTATGCTAGGCTTAGCCTCCTTTACTATAAGGGCTGAAAGGGTTGGTATACCCACCTTAACTTCAAAGGCTTTGGTCTCTAGATCCACCATTACTTCAATAGGGACCCTCATACCTGAGAAATCTTTGGTTAATTCGTTTATTTTATTAACTATGGCCATTACATTAACTCCCAAAGGTCCTAGAGCTGGACCTAAGGGTGGGCCTGCTGATGCCTCCCCTCCCACTACTAGTAGGGATACGCTCTTCCTTTCACCCATTAGCCTTCACCTTTAGCCTTCTCTAATATTTTAACATAGTTGGCATCTATAGTAACAGGTAACTGGTAAGAAACATCTAAAAGAATCACCGTAACCTCTGATTTGACTCTATCAATTTTTTGAACCCTCGCCTTCATGCCCTTGAAGGGACCTGTAACTATCTCAACAATATCATTATCTCCCAACTCTGTTACTATGGGCTTTGTAATTAGCATTTTTTCCACATCTTCAGTCTGAATCATTCCTGGAACTTGGCTCTTAACATGTTTAAAGCCTGAAGCACTCTCATAAACTACTTGGGCATTATTTGCTTCTATTAAAATATAGCCCTTTAGAGAATCTAAAGAGATTATAGAGTAAACAGGGATCTTTTTGTTTTTAATCCTATTCTCTATAAAGCTAATGATGTTCTTCTCTTGTCCACCTGTAGTTCTAACTACAAAGAACTTAGGATTAACTTTAGCCACATCCAATCACCTTGCAAGACCTATTAAAGATGCCAAAAACTGAATTATAAAACCTATAGCTCCTACTATGGCCATACCGGCTAAAACCATCTTCAAATAGAGAAGATACTCTTCTCTAGTGCTTTTCTTAGCTAACCTTAAAGTCTTAATCATATTTCTTATAGAGTCTCCCAATCCCATTCTTAAGAGCTAGCAAAGCTCTTGCTTATATCTTTATTTTATAGGTTACTCACATGACTTTATTTAATACTGAAATTAAAGGGAAAGTTAATTAAAAACATAGATTTCTAAAGTCTAGGCTAGAAACTTTTTAAGAATTTAAAGTCCTTCCCTTTCAGAATCTAGTTTGCTACCTAAGTAATTGTAAACCCCTAACTTAAGCACCTTTAAGCCTAAAAGAGCACATTTAACCCTTGTGGGACCTAAATCTGGGTTCCCTAAAGCTTCAAAGATATCCTCTTTACTTATCCCTTTAACCTCTTCCAAGCTCAATCCTTGAACCATCTCCGTTAGCATACTTACAGAGGCTTGGCTTATGGCACAACCTTTACCATTAAACTTTATATCCTCTATACTCTTCTTATCTTTACTAAGCTTAATCTGTATCTCTATATCATCCCCACATAAAGGATTAGAATCCCTTGCAACTATATCTGGATTTTCAATTTTACCTTGATTTCTTGGGTGCCTATAGTAATCTAAAATGATTTCTCTATATATATCGCTCATGGTAAAAAGATTTTTTGAGCCTTTTTCAAAGTTTCAATAAATACATCTACTTCTTCCTTAGTATTATAGAGGTAAAAGCTTGCCCTCGTGGTAGCTGGTATGTTAAGCCTTTCCATTAAAGGTTGAGCACAATGGTGCCCAGCTCTAACAGCTATGCCCTCCTCATCAAGAAGGGTAGCCAAATCGTGAGGATGAATATCCCCCAGGTTGAAAGATACAATACCACACTTCTTATTAGCATCCTCTGGGCCATAAATTTTAACATTTTCTATTTCTCTCATTCTCTTTAAAGTATAAGAGGTTATATCCTTTTCATGCTCTCTAATCTTATCCATTCCAATAGAGAGTAAATAACTTATAGCCTCTCCCAACCCTATAGCACCAGCTATATTCGATGTACCTGCCTCATATTTCCAGGGCAATTCCTTCCATCTAGCTCCCCACTTGTGAACTTCTTTTATCATATCCCCTCCCCCCAAGAAAGGTTCCATCTTCTCTAAAATTTCCCTTTTAGCATACAAAACTCCTATTCCTGTAGGACCTAACATTTTATGACCAGAAAAGGCTAAAAAGTCACAATCTATTTCTTGAACATCAACCTTTAAATGAGGTACCGATTGGGCACCATCTACTAAAAAAAGGGCATTTTTTTCATGGCTTAACTTAGAAATTTCTTTAACAGGGTTTATGGTTCCTAAAACGTTAGAAGAGTGAGCTAAAGAAACTAACTTAACCTTCTCATCAAGTTTTTCGTTTAAATCTTGGATATCTAAAAGACCTTCATCGGTAATCTTTACAAACTCAACCTTGCTCTTCTTTCTATCCGATAAAAGGAACCAGGGAACAATATTGCTATGATGCTCCATCTCTGTAATTAAAATTTTTTCACCTTCCTTTACATTATAATCTCCCCAGGCTCTCGAAACCAAATTTATTGCTTCAGTGGTTCCTCTAACAAAGATCACTTCTTCCCTATACCTTGCATTAATAAACTTTGCAACTTTATCCCTCGCTTCCTCGAAGGCTTCAGTAGCTTCTTCAGCAAGCTTATGAACTCCCCTATGTATATTTGCGTTATACTCCTTATAGTATCTATATATAGCCTCTATAACTCTTTGAGGCTTTTGAGATGTGGCAGCATTATCAAAGTAAATCAAAGGTTTACCGTGAACCTTTCTCTTTAAAATTGGAAAATCTTCCCTTATCTTGTAAACATCATAATATTTTGCCTCTAACAATTAATCAACCTCTACCCATATGCTATCTCCCTCTATTTTAACCTTATAGGTCTTTAGGGGCTCTGTAGCTGGAGGGTTCATAACCTCCCCCGTTTCAAGGTCAAATTGAGATAAATGAAGAGGGCAAACTATTCTCTTTTCTAGGATAATACCATTGACCAATTCTGCATATTCATGGGTGCAAATACCATCTACAGCATAATACTTTCCTTCTACATTTACTACCAAGATCTTCTTTCCTTCATGCTCTATACTTATCTTTTCCCCTTCCATCAATTCCTTAACTTTACAAACTCTTAGCTTCAAATTACTTCCTATATTTATAGTGTCTACTAAAGAGCTCCTCTATTTCAACCTTAGTTTCCACCTCAGGTATATCCTCTTCTAGTAAAGCCTGATCTACCATTCCTCCCCACTTTCTCTCAACCAATTCTCTGATCTTCTTTCTAACCTCTAAAATAGATATTTTTTCTAGGGCTGGCTGAAAGAAACCGTGAACTATGATCTTCTTAGCTTCCAACTCAGACATTCCTCTTGTCATCAAATAGAATATTTCTTCCTCATCAATTTGGGCTACAGAGGCTGAATGGGTTGCTCTAACTTCATTAGTCTCTATTTCTAAACCAGGAATAGCATCAGCTCTACAATCTTTATTCAAAAGCATTGCATGCTCTGCTAAATAAGAATCGGAATTCTTCGCTTGATTAGCTATATTTATCATTCCTTTAAAGATGCATCTAGCTTTATCCCTTAATACACCTCTAGCTAATATTACTCCTTTACTGTAAACACCTCTATGTGTTAAATCTGAAGTCATATCAAATCTCTGGTTCTCTGAACCAAAGACTACCTCTAAATCTTCACTTTGAGAACCCACACCAGCTAAATAGCTATCAACTTTAGAGCGAGTGAATTTTGCTCCAAAGGAGCCTAAAGTCCATTTCATGGATGAATCTCTCCCAATTAGGCTTCTTCTATTTACCAAGCTTACAAAATTATTACCGTAGTTTTGAATGCTTGAGAAGCTAAAGTTGGATCCATCCCTTAAAATTATATTAGTAACTTCAGAGAAGACTTTAATACCATTCCCATTTAAAGAATAATTTTCTTCCACTAAAGATAGTTTACTACCCTCATCAAGATAGTAAAATTTTAAGTTAAAGTTATCTCTTCCATATATATAGTTTATGAGCCTAAGGGGAACTTTTACCTCTAAATCCTTTGGAACGTAAATAAATAATCCTCCATTCATAAGGGCATAACATAGAGAAGCAAATTTATCTTCATCAGCTTTGACTACCCTTTGAGAATAAATTTCTTTAAAAAGATTTTCATGCTTCTTTAAAGCTTCCCAAGGTTCTTCAATTATTAAACCTTCATCTAAAAGCTCTTTAGGTATCTTAAGATGAGAAAGCTCTCCATTTACTGAAAGAATGGTAGCTAGATGCCCTTCAGGAAAATCTATGGCTTTCTCAGAAGGTAAGCTCAATGGATCTAGGGAAGAAAAATCTATACCTGAAAGATCAATGTATTTACTGTATAAGGGGGAAATTTCTAAGGGTAGCTTCTCATAAATTCTTAGGCTCTTAAGCCTATCCTCTAAAAACCATTTAGGCTCATCCTTATCTTTAGATACTTCTTTAACCTTCTCTTCCCTTATATCCCATAATTTTTGTTCCATTTTAAAATTATTAGCCTACTGCCCCTTGCATCTCAAGCTGCATCAATCTATTCAGCTCTACAGCGTAAGCCATAGGTAATTCCTTTGTAAAGGGTTCTATGAATCCCATGACTATCATATTTAAGGCTTCAGCCTCACTTAAACCCCTTGACATAAGATAGAAGATCTGATCTTCTCCTATCTTCCCTACAGTAGCTTCATGAGTTACTGTAGCATCCTCTTCATTAATTTCCACGTAGGGATAGGTATCGGTTCTTGATTTATCATCTAACAGTAATGCGTCACACCTAACACTAGATTTAACTCCAAAGGCTCCTTTAGCCACATGCACTAATCCTCTGTAAGTGGTTCTACCACCATCTTTGCTAACAGATTTTGATGTTATTCTTGATGTTGTATAGGGGGCTAAGTGAACTACCTTTCCACCAGCATCTTGATGCTGGTTTCTTCCTGCAAAGGCTACTGATAGTATCTCTGCCTTTGCTCCTCTTCCTAGCATATATATGGAAGGGTACTTCATAGTTATCCTGCTTCCTATATTACCATCTACCCATTCTACAGTAGCATCTTCATAGGCAAAGGCTCTCTTAGTTACAAGGTTGTAAATATCGTTAGACCAATTTTGTATGGTAGTATATCTTACCTTAGCACCTTTCATGGCTATGATTTCAACTACAGCCGAATGTAAAGATTGAGTTGAGTAAATAGGCGCTGTGCACCCTTCTATATAGTGAACATCACCATAAGGCTCAACTATAATTAAAGTTCTCTCAAACTGCCCCATATTGGCAGCATTTATTCTAAAGTAAGCCTGAAGGGGAAAATCAACCTTAACACCCTTTGGAACATATATAAAGCTACCACCACTCCAAACTGCACTATTTAAGGCTGCCAATTTATTATCTTCAGGGGGAACGACAGTACCAAAGTACTTCTTAAAGATTTCTGGGTATTCTTTCAAGCCTGTATCAGTATCTAAAAATACAACCCCTAACTTCTCCAAATCCTTTCTAACCTGATGGTAAACTACCTCTGATTCATATTGAGCTCCTACACCAGCTAAGAATTTTCTCTCAGCCTCAGGTATTCCTAACCTATCAAAGGTCCTCTTAATGTATTCAGGAACATCCTCCCAGCTCCTACCCTTTACTGATGTAGGTTTAGCATAGTAATGTATATCGTTAAAATCTATCTTAGATAAATCTGCTCCCCAGATGGGCATAGGTTTTCTCTTAAATACTTCATAAGCTCTAAGCCTGAACTTTTTCATCCATTCTGGCTCATCCTTTATTCTTGATATCTCCTCTATTATATTCTCGTTTAATCCTTTTGGGAAGAGTATCTCATACTCTACCGAATCTCTGAAGTTATACTTGCTGTAATCAAAACTTAGCTGCTCTTGCATACTTATCATAACATATGTTATATGATCCTTTAAATACTTTTCTGATTTTTCAAGTTGAGGTTATAAAAATAGAAAAGATAATAATTCCCGGCTGTGACAGAAAAGTTCATTTTAGTTTAAATTTTATAATAACTTAACAGTCTACTCTTTCATAAAAGAGACGATAAAGTAGCTTTTCTGCCACAGCCATAATTCCCAAAAATTTAAAGAGATATTTCTTGGATTTAAATGCCTTATTTTTTTATAGCTAAACCTTAATAATTATTTGGGCAGAACCCTTAAGTTAACGCTCATAAAAGATGTCCTTTACCTAATTTAAGCCTACCTCCATAATGTTATATAGATAGATTGAAGAGAGAAATTAAGCTTTATAACTCAAAGTATTACTAGAACATATTTGTATACCCCTTAACAAATACCTAGATATTCTAGAAGCCCTACCTAAAAGGGTAGAATTTGGGCTCATTTTTAAAAAGCCAAAAAGGGCTATCGGATGCATTGGAAAAAATATGGAATAGAAAATTGAGAAGTAAAAGAATCGAAGTAAAAGAGGCAGTTCAAAGATTCCTAAGCTTTTCAGAAAAGATCATTAGATGAAAAAGAGAGGAGAAAGAGATAGGGAAGGACAAATACCCTATTTATGAAGCGTTAAAGAAAGTACTTCCTGAAATAAGCAAAGAGGTAGCCCTCACATTTATTAACTACCTTCTAAGCCATCTGAGAAGCAAGAAGCTACTCTTCAAAGGATGGCAACTACAAAGGGATATCCGCAGAAAAATCAGAGCAGAAACAAGGCTACTAATACTTTCAAAATTCAGCCAGTATAAGGAGAAGATAGATGAGTTAACAGAAGGATTGTTCAAAGCTTTGGATGGTATAAGATAAGGAATTAATGATTCTTGGCAAGAATACTTCGATCATAGAACGTAAGTCGAATAACGATTCAGTTTCTTTTAAAGGCAATGAAATAATTATAACTTTTTACAAGCGATCAGCAGCTTCACTACTCAAGGAATTCCTATCAAACCTTCTCTATTCTCAACTTGTAAAAATTTATACAGAGATAAAGAGGGAGGGAAAAGTTGAAGTTTTTGGAGATTTGGATTTTAAAGTTATGAGTACCATAGACAAAAAGAAAAGAAGGGCTCTGTTACCTTAAGGGTGAGTTAATCTTCTCCTTCATATATGTTCGTAAGGAGAAGGACACCTCTACCTATAGTACTCTAGGGTGTTTACTTGGTCTTTGAGGGGTTGAGCCTCCGTGCCTCTTCTAGAGCATTGAGGCCATTCATTGAAAGGAGCCATAAATCGATATGGTGCTGGATTCAGGAGCTCTCCCCTTTAGAGAGGCTCTTT
>JARVJX010000076.1 GCA_029775995.1 Nitrososphaeria archaeon
GAGCTACTGAAGCAGCTAGTATGATATTAAGGATAGATGATGTAGTAGCTGCAGGTAAGACTAAAGAGACGCCAAAGCCACCAACGCCACCTGGTGGAGCACCTGGTGGAGAGATGTAAGCTTCCTCAACCCTTTTCTTTTTTTGTTAGTTCAGCTAAAGAAATCTTTTTTATTTGTCTTATACGATAACATAATCAGTATATGATAGATAAAAGGTAAACTAGACATATTTTTATAGCAATCATCTTCCCTATAATTTTATTTATTCTTAACCAATACTCTAAGTTTCTACCTCGAGGTATAGATATTTTGGTAATACTAATATCAATTTCATTGGTCTTCTCTATTTTATCAAGATTTGGGATAGATCGGTTAGATAAGAAGATAAACTATACAGGGCAAATGATTAAGGGAGTACAAGATGGTTCGAAGGCATCACTGGAAAATATAAGTAAAATTGATGATTCTGCATCTATCACTGGGAAAACTTTAAAAGAACTTCTCTTAATCCCAGAACGAAAAATTAGCAGCAGCTTATGAAGATTGCTCATGGGATGTTTTCACACCCCAGAAAGGGCTAAAGAAATACGTGTTTTACTTAAAAAGACAAAGGAAGAAACAATAAGTGAAAGTGAAGCAAAGAGGCTTAAAGAACTACTAGAAGAAGATAGAAATGAGAGGGAAGCTAAAAAAATGATTAAGAGGGGCTGTTATAGTGGAGCTTTTAACAATAGGAATCATAGGGTTAATAGCATGACTAGTCTCGTAAGGAAAAGGTGAAAAATAGATGAAATCAGCACTTGCCACTAACTATCTGAAACCTTTAGGAGTGAAAATAATTTTTCCCTTCTTTATATAGGCTTTCTCCCCTAATTTGCAAATATGAGCGTTTGATTTATATTTATTAGAATAGTTTAAATCCTTAAAAAATAACACAAATAGAAGATGAGTTCAGAAGTAGTTGAAGTTGCCATGAAAAAAGGGTCAGATTATGCAAGAAAAGAAATAGCTCAAGGAAAGTTGATGCTTAGCATAATTGCGGAGAAAAAGCCTAAGGATCTCTTACCTGGAATGATAGATAATACTAACAACGTATATTTAGCTGAGTTTAGAAAGGCTTGGGATGTTACCTTCAAAATAAGTTTAGACTTAAGCAGTGGAGGAGAGATAAAGCTTGCTAAATTAAAGGTCGATGAAGAAATTTTAGAAAAATTAAGAAAGATCATACTTATGGTTTCAAATTTGAGCCTCTTTTATCAAGAAAAGCCTGAAGCATCTTATATAAAGCTTTTTAACTTGGCTGATGATAAGGAAAGCTTGAAGCTACTGAAAAGGGTGGATGAAATTCTTATAAAGCCTCTTATGGATAAAGCTTCTAGAAGGGTTTAGGATAGTTATCTCCATCTTACCAGTATCTCTTCCCTTGAAAATACTTTAGAGCTAATGTAGAATAGGAGCAAAGCTGCGAGGGCTAATCCTAAGTCTAAAATTAGAATCTTAGATATATCCAACTTTGTTAAACCGAATAGACTGCTAAAGAAAATCAATAAAGATGGTAATACTATCAATCCTCCCAATTGTTGAGCTGATCTTATATCACTTACCTTTGATGAAATTAGAACATTGAAACCTATGCTGAGGATAGAGTAAAGGGGAGCAACCGTTAATAGAGCCAATATCCACTTTAGGTTAAGAAGAGGGTTAAAGCCTATGAAACCATTTAATAAATGGCTGTATAGTATAAAGGAAAGGTATATGGGTATAATAACCGGGATAAAGCAAGCTAAATACTTTCCCAATAAAAGCTCCAGCTCCTTTATTGGAGTAGAAAGTAATGGTTCAAAACTTTTATTTGTCTTTTCCCCTACAAAGCTGTAAGAAGCCAATATGGAGGGCAATATAGCAGGTAATATGATAAATATGGTTGTAAGGCTTTCAAGAATATAAGATAAGAAGATTTTTTTGGGTTCAGCATAAACTAGCTCTGGAAAGATTTCCCTTAGTCTTATAACTTGGCTCTCATTTATACTGTTAGAGTTTACTAAAAGGATTAGAAGGATTGGAAATATGATGGAGAAAGCAACAGGTAGAACAAATACGCTAATTATAATGTATTTCCTTCTGTAAATTTCCTGAATATCCTTCTTTGATATAAGAAAGGATCTTCTTAAATCGATCATTTTCTTATCACCTTTAGATAGATTTCTTCCAAAGTAGGTTTAACCTCTTTTACGTAAAGGATCTTTGCCCCAGCCTTAACCAAAAGCTCTATCACCATAGGATTTACCTTTTCAGGCTCCTTAACTTGAAGGATTAAAGAATTACCTTCAATTTTAATTATCCTAACCTCTTCTTCAAGCTCTTTCAAAGAGTTTACCATACTTTCCTCTAAAGTTGTTAGTTCTATTGTTACAATCCTTGAAAAGTATTTTGAAGATAAGGACTTTGGTGTGCCCAGCGCTATTAGATTTGTTTTAAGTATGGCTATTTTATTACAAACTCTTTCAGCTTCATCTAGGTTATGAGTAGAAAGGATTATGGTTTTACCCTCTTTTCTCAGATTGACTATAAAATCCCTAACCAATTTAGCTGATAAAGGGTCTAATCCAATGGTTGGTTCATCTAAAAAGAGGTAGTCAGGCTCATGTATTAAAGCTCTTATAATGGCTATTTTTCTCCTCACCCCCTTAGATAGCTCTGAGATGTATCTATTTCTCTCATCCCAAAGGTCGAGCAGCTTTAAAAAATCTTCAATATTTCTCCTTAACTTAATTTTATTAACCCCATAAATTTTCCCAAAAAACTCTAAGTTTTCATAAACGGTTAAAGCATCGTAAAGCCCATCAACTTCTGGGACATACCCAATTTTCCCTCTAATTTCACTACCATTATGAACCACATTTAAACCATCAACATAGGCTTTACCTGAAGTAGGTTTTATCAAACCGCAGAGCATTCTAATGGTAGTAGTCTTACCAGCCCCATTGGGACCCAAGAGACCAAAGATTTCTCCCTTTTCTACTACAAAACTTAAATCATCTACAGCTAAATGCTTATCAAACCATTTTGTTAAACCTTGAACCTCTATCAACTATCTACTAAAAGAAATAAAAAGGTTCTTATATAAAGAGTTTATAAACTCTACTTATGCAAATTCAAGAAAATGAATTAGTATTGGTATTTTATAATAAGGAGAAGTCTTGGCTAATTAAAGTTTCTAAAGGAAAGAGCTTACATACACATTTAGGCTTTTTTAAGCATGATGATATAATAGGTAAAGAATATGGAAGTAGTATAGAAACAAACTTAGGAAAGAAGCTTTTCTTACTAAAACCCAACACAAACGATTTAGCTCTAAGAGTAAAAAGAAAAACACAAGTGGTATACACAAAGGATTCAGGCTACATTATAGCTAGAACTGGATTATGCTCTGGTATGAAAGTAGTGGAGGCTGGGACTGGAAGTGGAGTATTAACCATCATGTTGGCTAATATAGTTAAGCCCTTAGGCCATGTTTACTCTTATGAAATTAGGGAAGATTTTTATAAGCTAGCTGGGGAGAATATAAATAAAGCAGGTTTAAGGGATTATGTTACCCTAATAAATAAGGATGTAAAGGAAGGATTCGATTTTAAGGATGCTGATTTAGCTGTTATAGATTTGGCTGATCCTTGGAATGTTGTAAGGGTTTCTTGGGAAGCCTTAAAGCCATCAGCCCTTTTTGTGGCTATATGCCCTACAGTTAATCAGGTTGAAAAGCTTGTTTCTGAGCTTAGCAAAGGCTTTGTAGATATTGAAAGTGTTGAAATATTATTGAGGGAGTGGGAAATGAGGAAGGATATGAGTAGACCAAAGGTAAGAATGGTTGCCCACACAGCTTATATTACCTTTGCTAGGAAAATTCTTATCTAAATAGCTTTAGTTGGTAGCTTAAAAAAGTTAACTTATTCACATAATGCCAAGATAAGGTTTGCTTTCTTTCTAGGCTCTTTTATCTTTATGCTATTATATTTAGGATGATGTCACGATAAGCCATTAAAGAGCATCCAGTTGTAGATCGCTATGAAGGCTCTAGGAACGTAGCTATGGATCTGAGGCTATAATTGGCTGGGAACCTGTTGTAGGATACTTTGAGCTTAGCCTTGAGTATCCCGAACCACCTCTCTATTCTTTCCCTCTTTCCGAAGGACTCATCCCTATGGGGTTTCATGCCTATACTCTAGGCCAAGACGCTTGGAGGCATCAGGATAAGGTCCTTTATCTAAGAGGAATATGGGCTTATCCTCACAGAATTAAAGCATATCTTTGAAGAACAGCTTAGCATCTAAGGATATCTTTTGAAGGAGCATATGAAGGCCAACCTCCTTGGTATCCACATACCTTACATAAGAAGAGCTGCTCCTTGCCCAGCCTAGTCTTGGTCTCATCTATGGCTACACATCTTCTATACCTCTTCTCAGGCTTGTGTAAGGCCTTCATAGCTTTGAAGACCCTCTGCACAGCCATGTAGGATAGCCTCCCAATAGCCCAGAAGCCTTCCTTTACTATAGGCCTTAGAAGCAGAGCGTAGCGGCAAGGACCTTCCTCCAGTGTTATCTTATCCCCTTGAAGATACCAATCTCCTAACCTTATCCATCAGGATCTTTAGAGCTGCCATGGATTAAGCCTTGACTATCGATGTAACAAGCATTAGGGTCAGAGAAGCTAGAGAGGTCAAATATTATCGTAACATCATCTATATTTATCTTTATGCTATTATTTTCAGCCCTTCTTTCTCCCGCTATTTGGACTAGCTTCTTATCATACGTTAGAAAAGAGTCACATTCTTTAGCTGATACCAGCTTAACTGCATCTGCAACGTATATCCCATGCTTCAACACGCAGTCTATCGCTTTGATAAGTATTCTGAAGTTCAATGGAATTAGCTCCAACTGGTTAAGCTTAATGAGGAGTCGTATCTCGCCAATGAACTTCTCAAAGTCTTTTCTAACATCCTTCAAGATTTTGTTTCTTCTCATATCTATCCAAGACTACCGCTACTTCTCCAACATTTCATATAGAGAAGGCTATCTTAATCTTCCTTGAATGGGGGTCTTTCTAGAGCTCATCCCCACGGTCGCTCTTCTCCTCAATAGCTAATTATTCCTTGTGAATCCCTCTGAAATATGCACATAAATTTGCACGTTATCCTCAACTACTCCGCACCCATTCAACCTTGCCCAAACTGGACAGAGAATTGTGATACCTGGAGCTATGTTGAAGTCAGAAATGAGGTAGGGCAACTTTGTCAATGCTTCCATAAGTTCCTGAAGGTTCAAGTAGCCCTTTTCTGTGTGGAGAATATCGCCAATGGGAAAAAACAGCAGCTAGGCAATCTTAAGAAAAAAAATTCAACTGCCTAGGGATATTTTCTATACTTAAAGAGCAGCGCTAGAGAACACGTGATCAATTAGTTTAGATGGCAAGCTTTATGGAACCTGAACGGTCGGTCTAGATGTATGCTAGCCTGAACTAGGTTCTTTACCGATCTGCCATCCCCTTTTTGCTTGACCCAAAGATCCCTTTCTAGTACTTTGTCGAAGAAAGGATATGGCCTGATTGATAGCGTCGGAGTAATCCAATATCAGTCCCCGCTTTTGCAGTTCTAGAATCATCTTAGCGGCTCACCAAATATCCTGACGTTTATTCTAAGCTCCTTCTCAGATATAATTCACCATTAAAGGCGAAATCTAGGAGATGATAATAGACATATACGAACACGATACTAGCAAATTACCAGAGTAAAGCCATAAACATACCGAATCCCTATGTACAATTATGAACAAAAACAGGAGAGAGAACCGGACCTCAAGTATTGGTGCGGGGGGTGGGATTTGAACCCACGAACCCCTAAGGGATGAGGTTCTGAGCCTCACGCCTTTGACCAGACTAGACTACCCCCGCTTTCAAAGCATAATACAAAAATTAAATAATAATGGTTTCTTATCATCTTTATGCTAAAAGAGGGAGATAAAGCTATAGATTTTACCCTTATGGATGATGAAGGGGAACCCTTTACTCTATCCTCTCTAAGGGGAAAGAAAGTTGTTCTATACTTTTATCCTAAAGATGATACTCCTGGATGCACAAAAGAAGCCTGTAGCTTTAGAGATGATATAGATAAAATAAGAGAGAAGGGAGCAGAGGTTATAGGAGTTAGCATGGATAGTTTAAAATCCCATAAAAAGTTCAAATCCAAGTACAATTTGCCCTTTAAATTGCTGAGCGATGAAAAGGGAGAGGTTAGTAGGATTTATGGGGTTTTAAAGATGAAGAGCTTTTATGGTTTAGAGAGGTTAGGAATAGAAAGATCTACCTTTATAATTGATGAAGAAGGAGTAATAAGAAAGGTCTTTAGGAAGGTTAAAGTGGATAATCATTTAGAAGAAGTTCTAAGTAATCTTTAATAAAGGTAGCATTAACCCTACAGAATAAATTAGTTCTTAGGGGCTTTATTTAAAGGTTTTAGAATTTATTTCAATAGCTTTTTAGCATAGTCCTCATAGGTCTAAGCTCCCTTCCTAACGGATCTAGCCTAAGGCCAAATATCTCAAGGGTAACTGTACCTAAAAGGTTTTCATCTTCAGATTCACCCAGTATTACTGGTGTGTGGTATTCACCATATCCAGGAAGTTCTATTATTGCTTCAGACAACTGGCAACTTATGGATGTACCATTAGCTAGAACCACTTCAACCACTCTTTTGGGCTTTAGATTCAGGTATTCCCAAACATTCCTTTTTAGCACTGTATATGTGGCACCAGAATCTACAAGTAGATTAACCCCTACTTCTTTGCCTTCCCTCTTGACAATTCCTTTAACATAAACCAGACCCATCTTCCCCCACTATACAATATTAACTCTAAAATTAAACTTTATTTGGAAAAAGTGGCAGAAAATTTTTAGTCCTCAATTTTATTACTTTATAACTTTGATAATTTTAAAAGCTTTATGATAACAGTGTAAATTTATCAAATGCTCTTTCTTAAAGATGCTACAGATAGCTCTAGAACTCTGATTAAAAGACTAAACTGCTATACTTTACATTTAAAACAGTTTGCAGATAGATGAATCTAAAAAATGATCTTTGGAAGAAGGTATTTGAAGCTATAGTAGGATGTAGATGTGGTTAGAGATATTACAAGCATGCTTTCTGACCTGTTAAGTTTTATTACTTCTAAAATAAACATTTAGAAAGGTTCTATTTTAAAATTCCCTCTTTTTATAGGCTTCCCTCAATTCCTTCATAAGCTCTTTTAATATATCAAGGTTAAATTGTTTAGATTTTGTAAATTCGAAGATCTTTCTTTCCTTCTCTCCTATATATTGAGCAGCCTTTGGTATTTTATCGGCTATTTCAATAGGAACTAATAAAACTCCATGCTTATCACCATGAATCAAATCTCCTTGTTTAACTTCAATCCCTCCAACTTTCACAGGCTTACCAAATTCAACTATGTGAACATAAGCGTGAGAGACTATCAAACTTGAAGCGAAGAGATGAAAGCCTAATTCTTTAACCTCATCCACATCTCTAACTCCACCATCCGTTACCGTTCCTACACATCCTAAAGCTTTATGTATATGAGCTTGAACCTCCCCCCAAAAGGCACCTATGGCCTTAGGCTGATCTAAATCTTCTATTACTAAAACTCTAGGCTCAGGAACCTTTTCTATATTCTTCCAATAATCGTAAGTTATATCATTGTTGTCCTTTAGTGCTGGATCCTTAGCCCTTATTTTAGCTGTTACAGCATAACCTACCATAACTCCGAGCTCAGGAGTTATGCACTTTACACTCGAATCCATAAAACCACTATTTCTAGGTCTCATGTCAAAAACTTCAATGGCATTAGATACTGTTGGAGTGTTTAGCTTTCTTAACTCTTCTAGTACTTCTTTATTGATTTGCTTTCTATGCATAATGAGTAAAGATTAAGGCCCTATATAAAAGCTTTTATATCTTAAAGAAGAATAGAGAGGGTGTGGTTTCATCGAAAGTTTTGACGGTATCTTTTCTAGTAGTAGGAATAATAGCAGGCTATTTAGGATCTTATATACCTTCTCAGCAAGCTCTAAATGAGCAATTTCAGAAAAGTTTAAAGTTAGAAGAAAATAACATGCTTCTACTAAATAAAATAGATGAACTGGAAAAAGAGCTTCAGCAAAGTAAGGATGAACTTATGAAATTAAATTCTCAGCTTGAATCATCAAATAAAGTCCAAACACAGCTTCAAGAAGAACTAAACAAAAGAAACTCTGAAATAGAAAAGTTTAAGAGGGATATTGCTGCAAAAGATACTTTAATTCTTTCGAAAGACAAGGAAGTTTTGGAGTTAAATAAAAAGGTCGATAGTCTAAATATTACTCTAGATAGAGTTAAGAGAAAATTAGAGAAGCTAGATAATGATAGAGAGCTCCTCATCCAGCTAAGAGTAAATCCTCAACCTACAAGGGAAGCTACTAGAGATTATTGGTTAGAAACTAAGGATATAGCTACTAAAGTAAACCCAAATCTCGCTAGAATTGTTGATCGCATTTTAGCAAGGCTAGATGCTTACTTCAATTGGATTGATGAGTTAGGAGATAGGCCCAATATAGCAGACTATATAATTTGGTTAATAACGGCTCCTCCTTCTGCCATTGAGTATTCTATAGAAGTAAATAACTTTAAAGATCAAGCTCTATTATCCATAATAGATGACTTAACGGCAGCTATTCAAGCCCTAGGATGATTTTTTAAGTATATCCCTCACTTCTTTAATTATAAGCCTATAATCTTCATTGCTGAGCTCTGAACTTAAATAAACTGAAGCCAAAGTTATAGTTTTAAGCTCTTCCGATATAAGTTGGGCTAATATTTTTGAAAAGTTTTCACCATATCTAGCAGGGAAGATGCTCGTTGTATTTCCCATTAAGGCTATTGTTAAGGAGCCCAATCTATCTTTTTCATTCTCATATATGAGTATTATATTACTGTTTTGAAGACTTAAAACTTTAAGCTCTAAGATCCTATCCTGAACTCTTAGTTTCCTTTCCTTTATTTCCATAAATTAAATAAATAGTTACCAAAATTTAAGGTTTCGCTCTTGCCTCCTTAGTGAATGATAAGTTATTTACTTCCTCTTCCGATTTTCATATATGGTTGGGAGTATACGTTTATCCTTAACCATTATGGATGGTGAGGTTGTTGAGCTTATCCTTAGAC
>JARVJX010000077.1 GCA_029775995.1 Nitrososphaeria archaeon
CACGTTAATGGGTGTGAGAGCTACAACTGGCACCTAAGAACCTTCCTAAGACCTAAGCGAGGAATATCTAGGAGAAAAGCCTCCTCCAAGCATTGGAGCCTCAGCTTACGCTAGAACATAGTGGAAAGATCTAGATCAGCATACAAATGGTTAATAACGATAACCATTCACTAAGGAGACAAGAGCGAAGATATAAATACCTATTCTTTAAATAGTATTTTGAGCACCATGGCAAAGGAAGTTAGATACAAAGATACGGGAGATACAATTCTGCTAAAGGCCTTTGGCTACTCTCCAAAATTAAGAATATTAGACATCTTCCTAACATGCCCTTACCTAGACTTCAGCAAAAACGAGCTTACAAAAGAGCTAGGCATAAGCAAGCAAACTCTCTATAGGAACTTCAAAGACTTAGAAGAGCTGGGAGTAGTTAAGCCTTCAAGGAAGATAGGAAGAGCCACGATGTACAGAATAAATAGAGAGCACCCACTAGTTAAAAGGTTAGATGAGATGATAAACGAAATTTCTTTACAAATAGCTGATCAAGAGGCACAAAAACAGGCTCAAGCTGTGCCCGTAAGTAAAAAATAGAATTAGAATATTTATTTCCCTTCTCGTCCACCTTTATGTATCTGCTCTAATGCAATAAAAATTCTTTAATTTCTCTTCACATATCCTTTTCTTTTTTCTCATACCTTTTAACAAACTTGGAAAAGAGGATGGCTATTGTTAAAACTCCTCTGGCAAAAATCCATTAATTACGCATGTATAGGGCTGATCTAAGCCCGTGAAAGTTATGCTGGGAAAACCCTTACAAACTGCCCTATAAGACCTTCTCTAATAAGTTCTATCTGTTTATCGTAGACCTCAATTATCCCTTTAGGATCTATATTGTTCATCTTACAGTATAAACCGAGGGTTCTAAGGTAAACAGTAGCTGTAACTATAGAATTAGCTGCAAGATTATCAAACTATCTTTTTACATCCTCATCCTTAAGCAAGTATTCGTATTTTGCCTTCAATTCCTAAGATAGTATTACCATTCTATTTAAAGATTGTTGGACTCACTTAAAAAGTGATGGGCCCGACCGGATTCGAACCGGCGACCGACCGGTATCTCAAGAATTTATGAGCCGGTTGCTCTAACCAGGCTGAGCTACGGGCCCTACAAAGATTAAAAATAAGTAAGATTAAAATTTTGCCTTTATAATATACCTTGGGCTCCGGTAGTATAGCCCGGACAAGTATACTGGCCTTTCGAGCCAGGGACCCGGGTTCAAATCCCGGCCGGAGCACTACTTTCTAATTCTAAAAACCTAGGAGATTACTGAAGATTTAAACAATTCTTTTAATATTGCTTCTTTAGTCTAGGATTTACTATGGGCTCTAACCCTAAGGCTATAAGAACGAAGGCAAAAGCAGTAAAAACTATTAGCAGTCCAGGGGGTATTATCCACCACCAAAGGCCAAGGTAGATGGCTCCATTCTTAAAGCCTAACTCAAGCATCTGACCCCAGGTAGGAAGAGAAGGATCCCCAAGCCCGATGAAACTTAAAGCCGCTTCTAAAAGGATAAAGCTGGGGACAAAAAATATCAGTTGAGCAATAATGAAGGGTGCCACTTGAGGAAATATGTGGTTGAAGATTATGAAAGTCTTTGGGCTTCCAACAGAAATTGAAGCCTCTATAAATTGGGCACTTCTAATCTGTAATACGATTGAACGAACTAAAATAGTTAAGCTGGGCCATCCAAAGGCCACTAAAACAAACACTATGTTCCATATAGATGAACCGAATACAAAGATGAGCAAGATGGCAATAGGTAAGAGGGGGATGTTAAAAAATATATCTGAAATGCGCTGTATGGTTTCATCGGTTTTACCACTTAAATACCCACTAACAATTCCTAGTAAACTACCTAGGAGTGTTACTAAAGCTGAAGTAACTATACCAATAAACAGTGATGTTGGAAAACCTAGTAGCAAACCAATAGCTAAGTCTCTTCCAATTACATCAGTACCCATCAATCCAAAGATGGTTCCCCCTAGGGTTAATCCTACCTTACCAACTTTATCCCTATCATCGTAAAGGGTAGAAGTAACCTCAATTATGTAAGGTCCTTTTAAGATTTTAAATTCATTTCCACCTATTGGTGTGCCAAATATAAATTGCTGAGGCCTTTTCCCTATATATGTTGGGCTTAACTGAAGGTTAAAAGCTTCATTAACGAAGTTTGCAACATTTCTCCAAAGTTGATTATCTGACTCAAGTTTAAGGGTTAGAGGTTTATCCATAAACCTTTTATAGGGTGGTTCTTCCTCGCTTCTAGGTGAAGGTATTATCATAGAATATAATTGAAGGTTTTTTACATCTGGTCTTATAACATTAATTTGGAAAATGGGAGGTCTGTTCCAATACTCAATCCCTTGAACCTTTAACAAAATAAAGGTTGGCAACTCATCAGCTTGTAGATCAAAGACAAAACGGTAGGTTTGGCGCTTAATACCATCTTGAGCTAAAGATAGATCAGGTCTTTCTTTAAAAAATTGCAGGTGTGTTAGCTTTTTCTCTCCAAAAATATTTGTCCAATAAGGAGGTGCCTGTTTAGGATAATCTTCCCAAGCTGTTGGGTTATTCCATATTAATTTACCATATTCTGGTGGATATACCATAAGAACAACTATTGAAATAGCAGTGAATAAAATTAAGAGAGCTATACCTACCTTTGCACCTTTACTTCTCCAAAACTCTTGGAAGGCTTCTTTCATAGAAATGGCCATTAATACCTCACCCTTGGGTCAAGAACCACATAAAGTATTTCTAGGATGAACCTTGCTATTACATAGATGAGGGTAAACATATAGGTAAGAGCCAAAATCAGAGATTCATCGTTTGTTGCCACAGCATCGTAAAAGAGCCTACCCATTCCAGGCCAATCGAAGACTATCTCAGTAAGTATGGCTCCACCTATTGAACCAGCCAATCCAAGTATAATATTTGTTAAGATTGGAGGAGCAGCGACCCTCATTATATAGCGTCTTCTAATAAGAGATTCTGGTAACCCTTTAACCTTAGCCATTAAAACGAAGTCTTCCTGGGCTGTATTAAGAACCATCGTTCTTGTTACATATATGTTAACTCCTACATTGGCAATTACTAAAACTATGATGGGAAGAGTGGCATGCCATATTAAATCTATGAATCTTTGTAATTCAGTGGGGGGAGGGGGTGCACTAAACATTCCTCCAAAGGGAAAGAATCTAAAATAGAAAGCAAAGATGAGTATGAAGATTATACCTGTCCACCAAGTGGGTAAGGCATAGGAAATAGCTGAGAAGTAGGAAAGGGCTCTATCTATCTTAGCCCCTACCACTGTGGCTAATCGAACACCAAGAAAAAGACCGATCAAAGAGTTTATAGCTATAGCAGTAGTAACCAAAAGAACCGTATTAGGTAAGCGCTCCATAACCAAATCTGAGACCTTTGTGCTACCTGTAAAGGTCTGAAGATTTTTTGAAGTTCCTAAATCCAAAAGAATCACCCTTTGTATCATGTTTGGTAAGCGCGTATACCAAGGTTGATCTAAACCGTAGCTCTTAATCAGCTGGTCTTTGAAGGCTTCTGTAGCTTTGTTTAATTCCTGAGGATCGGTAATATGTTTAATTACTGATGCACGATATTGTCTTACTTCTTCTGTTACAATTCCCGTAAGAATCCTATCAGAGACTCCTGTTGCACCTAAAATCAGAGCCACAAGTAATAATACTGTAAATAGAACCAATAATAGTGAAATTGCTTTAAAAGATAGTTTTCGAATTAGCCCCACAGAAGCTTTATACCCCATAGGATATTTTAATCTTTTTGGTATAAGATCCCTTAATATGGCTACACTTAAAGTTTATAAACTACTTTTTAAATAGGTATTTTATGAGAAGAAAAACTCTGCTAGTGCTATCAATCCTACTGCTAGCCCTTTTAATCTCAACTGCACCAGCCTTTGCACAATATAGATCACCTCATACGAAGCCAGGCCCTGCCGTTGATAAAGTAATTTACAAGAAAGTAGATCTACCTCTTGCTCTAAAAGCTCTTGAAGCTGGAGATATTGACATATACCAATTTGGTCTAAGAGGTACTCAAGCTAAGGTTGCCCTTGGCACTAGGGGAATCTCAGTTTACACAGCAGCATCAGGTCTCTTTGATATCATACTAAATCCTGCACCAGCCCCTGAAGGGGAATTGAATCCCTTCACAAACAGAAATATAAGGTTCGCTCTAAATTACATTCTCAATAGGGACTTTTTAGTTACAGATGTATTTGGAGGGTTCGCTGCACCCATGGTTACCTTTCTAACGCCCTTTGATCCAGATTTTACAGTAATCTTTGATATCGTAGCAAAATATGACTTCAAATACGATCCCGCCTTAGCTGCCCAGGTAATTGATGAAGAGATGCCTAAGATGGGGGCTACTAAAGTAGCTGGAAAATGGCAATATAAAGGGAAACCAGTAACTTTAAATTTCATTATTAGAATAGAGGATGAAAGAAGAGAGACGGGAGATGCCTTTGCAACAGACCTTGAGAGACTGGGCTTCACAGTAAATAGAATTTACTTGCCCTTTGGACCTGCTATAGATAAAGTTTATGGAAGTGATCCTAAAAGCTTAGAGTGGCACCTATACACAGAAGGATGGGGTAAACCAGCTGTAGACAAATATGACTCTACATCAATAAATCAATTCAATGCTCCTTGGTTCGGTTTTATGCCTGGATGGCAAGAGCCAGCCTTTTGGAATTATGAGAATAAAAAGGCTGATGAGATTGGTCAGAAAATAGTTAAGGGAGATTTTAAGGATAAGAAAGAGAGGGATAGCCTTTATAGAGAGCTCACAGAGATTGGAATATTAGAATCCATTAGAATTTGGGGAATTGCTAGGTTAGATGCCTATGCTACAAAATCTGAAGTTACAGGTATAACCAACGATATAGGGGCAGGTTTAAGAGCTTGGCATGTAATTAGAAATGCCTATGTTTCAGGTAAAAGTGAGCTAAATGTAGGTCACCTTTGGGTATGGACTGAGAGAACTACCTGGAACCCCATATCTGGATTTCAAGATGTCTATTCAGTAGATATAGCTAGATCTACAGCGGATCCTGGAGTATATCCACATCCCTTCAATGGTCTGCCAATACCGGTAAGGGCTTCCTTTGATGTAAAAACAGCTGGTCCTGATGGGAAATTGGATGTTCCTACAGATGCTGTTGTATGGGATGCCAAAGCAGATAGTTGGAAGGCTGTAGGTTCAGGAGTAAAGGCTACAAGTGTAGTAACCTTTGATTACTCAAAATTCTTCAAATCAAAATGGCACCATGGTATTCAGATTTCTCTTGCTGACCTATTATATATGTTAGGTTCACGCTGGGATATTATACTTGATGAAGAGAAATCTAAGCTAGAAGGTTACTATGTCTCTCAAAATTCGCCCTTCTTTGAGGTATTAAAAGGAATTAGAATACTTCCTGATGAGAGAGTAGAGGTTTACATCGATTACTGGCACTTCAGCAAAGAATATATAGCCTATTTTGCAGAAATTATGCCCTTTGTGGGTAATACCATAGGGGCTGCAGTACCTTGGGAGCTTCAGGCAGCTACAGATAAAGTTGTATTTGAAAAGAAGCTTTACGCCTATAGTCAATCAGCCGCTAGGGCAAGAAATGTCCCATGGCTAAACTTAGTTTTAAGTAAGCATGCAGGAGATGTAGCTGCTACCCTTTCAGAACTTAAAGGAGCAAAATTCTTTCCAGAGAACTACTTTAAGATAGGTGATAGAGTATATGAAAGTAGGGGAAATGCAGATGCAAGATACTCTGCTTCCTTAGATTGGTACTCTAAATATGGAATTCTATGGATAAGTAATGGACCTTTTATGCTTACAAAGTTTGATAGTGCAGCCCAATTCGCTGAGCTAAATGCCTTTAGAGATCCTACATATCCCTTTAAGCCAGGCGATAACTTCTTAGGAATACCTAAGACTGTAGAAATTGTGAAGGTAGGTAAAGGTTCCATTGTTCCAGGAGGTGAAGGAGTTATATTGGTAGGTGTTGAAGGTCCTGGCTCCCTAACAACCATTTATCTTATAAAAGATCCCTTAACAGGTGAAATAATTAAGGTGGGAGATGCTAATAAATTAGGACCAAAAAGGTTCTCCATTACATTAGATCCAACTTTCACAGAAAAGCTTAGACCTGGAGGTCTCTATGAAGTGCTTATTGCTACATATAGTGATGAAGTTGCCTTTGTTTCTGCTACTAAAGAATTCATAGATGTGCTTAACATAGAGCCCATAAAGAAAGGGATAGAAGAAGTATCTGAAGATGTAGGAAAGAAAATAGAAGAAGTATCTGAAGATGTTAGTAAAAGGATTGATGTGCTTTCAGAGGATCTTAAGAAGAGATTGGATGAAAGGGTAAATGTTTTATCTGAAGATGTTAAGAAAAGAGTAGATGCTCTCTCTTCAGACCTAGCAGCTGCCATAAGTGGTGTTGAGAAGGCACTTAATACCTTCTCTTCAGATCTATCAAAAGCTATAGGTGGTGTAGAGCAGGGGCTTAATACACTAAGCAACAGGTTAGAGAGGAGCAGTATAGATATAACAAATACTTTGAACAGCAGTTTAGAAAAGGCTAGTAGCGATATAAGAGGTGATGTAAAGACTGGAATTCAAACAGTTTCCCAGAACCAGCAAGCACTTACACAGGATGTTGTGACTCTGAAGCAAAGTGTTGAAAGTATACTTGGTGTAGCCTACGTTATCTTAGCCATATCTGTAATAGCGGTAGCTATATCTGTAGTAGCAATAGTTAGAAAACCTAAGGTATAATCCCCCTTCTTTTTTATTTGAAGATCTGAGCATGCTATGAGTGAAGAAATATTAAAGGTAAAGGAAGTAAAGCTTTATTATAGCTCCATTAAAGGGGCTATAAGGGCTGTAGATGGAATAAGCTTTGGGGTATTAAAAGAAAACACCATTGCGATAGTAGGAGAGAGCGGTTCAGGGAAGACCTCTACAGCTATAGCAATTTCACGTTTACTACCTAGAAATGTTTTCCTTTATGATGGCCAAATCCTTTTTGATGGTATAAATACCATGGAGCTAGAGGAAGAAGAATACAGAAAAAAGGTAAGGATAGGTGGGATCTCTATGGTTCCTCAAGGGGTGATGAACTCTCTAAACCCTGTTCTCAAAGTAGGTTTTCAAATAGCTGAACCCTTAATAGTTCATTATAATATAGAAAAAAGAGAAGCTATGGGAAGGACCATTGAAGCTTTAAAGATGGTGGGTTTGAGAGAGGATGTAGCTGATAGATACCCTCATGAGCTAAGCGGAGGTATGAAGCAGAGGGTAATGGTTGCTATGGCTTTGGTAACTAATCCTAAAATAGTTATCTTGGATGAACCTACTTCTGCCCTTGACATATTAACCCAAGCAAATATAATAAATCTTCTCAAACGTTTACAAAAAAAGATGCATCTAACCTACATTTACATTACCCACGACCTAGCTGTTGCCAGTGAGTTAGCTGATTGGGTTGCTGTTATGTATGCAGGTCATATAGTTGAATTGGGACCTTCCGCAAGGATCTATGAAGAACCCTTACACCCTTACACCCAAAAGCTCTTAGCCAGTGTTGCCTCGATAAGAAAGGAAAAAAAATTAGAATTTATACCTGGTGCACCTCCCAGCCTACTTAATCCTCCCTCTGGCTGTAGATTTCATCCTAGATGCCCCTACTTTATTAAGGGTAAGTGTGAAATAGAGGAGCCTCTGTTATTTGAGAGGGTTAAAGGCCATAAAGTAAAATGTTGGTTATATGCTTAGGGAGAGATCCTTTGATCAAGGAATTTCTAATATCAGCTAAAAATTTAAAAACTTACTTTGAAGTTAGGAAAGGTCTTTTCAAAAGATTGGGTTATGTGAAAGCAGTAGATGGGGTGAACTTAGATATAGGGAGAGGAGAAACCATAGCGATAGTTGGAGAAAGTGGTTCAGGAAAGACCACGTTAGGTAGAACCCTTTTAAGGCTTATAGAACCTACTTATGGGACCATCTTTTTTGATAAAACAGATATTACAAAGCTACCTGAAAAGGAATTAAAATGGCTAAGAAAAAGAACGGGGATGGTCTTTCAAGATCCCTATTCCAGTATAGATCCTATGCAAAGAATTTATTCTATAGTGGAAGAACCTCTATTGGTAAATAAGATAGGAAATGAGAAGGAGAGGGAAAAGGCAGTTTTAGAAGCTTTAAGCAATGTTAAATTAGAACCTCCAGAAGATTTTGCAAGAAAGTATCCTCACATGATAAGTGGAGGCCAGAGGCAAAGAGTGGCAATAGCTAGAGCCTTAATAATGAGGCCAGACTTTATAGTGGCTGATGAACCCGTATCTATGCTAGATGCATCGGTTAGAGTTGAGATACTAACCTTACTTAAAGAGCTACAAACAAAATATAATATATCTTTTATGTATATAACTCACGATTTAGCTACAGCCAAATATTTCTCTGATCGTATAGCTATCATGTATGCTGGTAAGATAGTGGAAATAGGTCTTTCAAGGGAAGTAATAAGGGAACCCCTTCATCCTTATACACAGGCTCTAATAAATGCCATACCTGATCCTGACCCATCCAATAGATATAAGGAAAAGGAAACTGTGGGTGGGGAGCCTCCCAGCCTACTTAATCCTCCCTCTGGCTGTAGATTTCATCCTAGATGCCCCTACTTTATTAAGGGTAAGTGTGAAATAGAGGAGCCTAGCCTTAGAGAGGTCAAATTTGGAAGATGGGTAGCTTGCCATTTATATTAATCTTTCTTTAATAGGTTCTGGGATTGTCAAGATAAGCCCAACTAATCTCTAGATTATAGAGCCCTATGAACACACTTAAGAATTTAGTCATCGATGATATGGATGCTCTAAAGGGGAAGCTATTATAAAGGGCTTTAAGCCTCCTCTTCTCTTCACCTTTGAGAAACCAATCTATGCTATTCCTCCT
>JARVJX010000078.1 GCA_029775995.1 Nitrososphaeria archaeon
AGGCATAGCTATGTATACAGGTGGATAGCTTAATCAGCCTTCTCATAAAGGGTAGATTAGGAGAATACGTAAGCTAAGAAGCTTCGTAACATGATCCAAGAAGTTAGGCTGAAGGTCTTACATACAAAGGGCCCATCAGAAGAATGCCAATTAGGGAAGCATGGTAACTATCCAGTTATGCACCAACCCAATTTACAGCAAAAGCTTAAATAGACATTTATCATTAATCTACAAGATGATAAAAAATAATCTTTTGAGAGCATCTGCCCTATTAACTATAGCTTTTCTTACCTTTACAGTCTTAGCATCCCCTTTAGCCTATTCTCTTGCAACTGAAATATCCCTTTTAGGCTCTGCTTGGGATCATGATAATATAACAGTATACATACAGCTTCAGAAAGGTATTGATTCGTCCTATGAAGGTGAAGTAAAATCAGCCTTTAATGATTGGTCAAATGCTCTAAAAACTAAGGCAACTAATCCTAATGCTTTTAACTTTAATTTTCTTAATAAACCTGAAAGCAAGAAAAGACCTGCAGATATATATGTGGAGGTTAGAAAGAACACGGGGACCATTTTAGGTAGTGCAACAATTTCTTCCTCAAATGGAAAGATAAAAGAGGTAAAGATAGTTCTAGCAGCTTACAACGCCCTCGGATTACCTCTTGGTAGGGAAGATTTTAGAACCATAGCTAGACATGAGATAGGACATGGATTAGGATTAGGCCACTCTAACGATGATGGTAAAGAACCTTTAGACCTTATGGCTCCAACCTATGATTTTGTAGGGGTAAATAAGGATATATATCCCTCTGATCTGAACCTTAATGCTCTTATATTCATATATGGTACTGATGGATTTGGTGGAATAAACTTAAGTCAAATACCTTCAAAGTATCCCTAATATATCTTAGCTTTACCTTGGCTACGCCATAAGTTACTTTTACCATCCATACTTACTCTGAAAATTTATAAGAGTAAAGCTTCTTATCTTAGTGAACATTCTAGGTATTTTATAAAAACCCTGTAGAGATAGTGCCCAGATAAGAGGTTTCTCAAGTCAGGTTGTTATTCTCTCTTCTTCGCTAATTATAGCAGCCTCTCCCTTAGCCTATACTATACAACTATAAGGGGTAATGGCCTATCTTGGCACCATCCCTGTAAATATAGCAAACCTTATTAAATCGAAGAATTAAATTTATCTAGTAAATCCGATAAATGATAAAAAGTCGAGTATGTTAGAAAGGTGAACTGTTCCCACCTAAAGAAATTAGAGAGAAACTAGGCCTTAAACCTCATAAAAAGGTCATTTACAAAATTGAAGGAGGTGGACTTGTAGTAGAACCTGTCCCTGCCTAGAAGAAGTATTAAAGGAAACTCCTTCCATAGAAATAACCCTTAAAGAGTTCCATAGAGTTAGAAAGAGAATATCTAAGAGGGCAGAATCTTGAAGCTATTGCTACACACTACCTACCTTCATACCATCCAGCTCTATCATTATATATTGTTGGTTTTTATTGCATCCTTTAGCCTCATGAACCTCATAATTCTCCTAGACCCCTAGTTGGGCTATTGCCTCCTTTCCTACCTCCCTTGCCCCTACATGGGCTCTCCTAACCAATATACTTATCATGGTCTCATCTAATGCTATGAAGCCTCTCCTAGGCCTCGAAATAATGATGATATAACACAGGAAAATATAACCCTAACCCTAGGAAACCATATCCTAAAAGGCTCATAGCTAACTTGAAAGCCTAATCTGAAAGTATCTATGAGACCCTCTAAGACTTAACTCATCAAAATAAAGCCTCAAAGCTAGAGCCTTGACCCAAGCAGGGAACCTAAGCTAAGCCTAGGAAAGATATTTCTACCATTAAATAAATTGAGCAGACTTGTCAGGTCTACTCCCATACAAGCTCATAGATAAAGGTAGGAGACATGGCCTTAACTTGACAGTACCTCCTCAGTAGACAAAAAAGGTAGAGGCTATCTCTCCCTCATAGTCTGGAGTTAAAGAGTTTATATTATGAAAAAGCACAATATAATAGGATATATATTACCGATACAAAGGGTTTTTGGATAATAAATGAGTGTAATAACTAAAATTCTAAAGGTCCCTGTTTTAAAGAACCCTGTAATGATATGTGGGCTACCTGGAAGTGGGCATGTAGCTAAGCTTAGCCTAGATTACTTAATACAGGAGCTTAAAGCCGAATTATTTGCCCACTTGGTATCCTTTTCCTTTCCCCCTCAAGTGAACATTCTATCAGATGGCTCAGTGGATATCCTTAAGAGTAGCATGTATTATTGGGAAAACAAAGATGGAGAAAATGATTTAATTCTTTATACTGGAGATGCTCAACCTATTACTCCTGAGGCTGAATATGAGCTATCCGATAAGGTTACAGAAATTGGGAAGAAGATAGGTGTGAAGACTTTATTCACTTTGGCAGCCTTCATCATAGGTCGCTTTGTTGATAAGCCTAGAGTTTATGGAACTGCTACGGATCAGATGGCTCTTAGAGAATTAGAGAAGTATGATGTGATCCTCATGAATGAAGGTACTATAACAGGGATGAATGGGTTGTTGGTAGGTTTTGCTAAGTTGAAGGATATGAGGGGAATATGCCTTTTGGGCGAAACTTCTGGATACATATTAGACCCTAAGTCTTCCTATTCAGTTCTACAAATTTTAACAAAGATGCTTAAGCTAAATGTTGATCTCTCAAACCTTGAAAAGAGGGCAAAGGAAACTACAGCTGTGATAAAGGGTTTGCAAGAATTACAGAGAAGGAGCGAAGCTCAACAAAAGGGAACTAAAGAGGATTTAGGCTATATTAGCTAAGAATCTTTTAACCATATTCTCCAACTTTGTGCTATATTGAAAGGCTTTCTTTTCCCGCTCTACTAGGGAGCTCTCTATCCCAATCTCCTTAGCCAATTCCCTAAGCAAAAGTTTTCTTACCTTCTTTTCTTTATCAAATTTAAATTCTAAGGGTAATGAGAAGGCAAATTTAAAAATATCAAAATTTGCATAGGGAAAAACCACTAAGGAAAAAGGCGAGCAGGCTTTATCCTCTCTAGAAAAGGTAGTTTCATGAGAATCCAATACATCTTTGAGCATGGATGTTTTAACATCGAAACCCTTAAGATAGCTAACCAAGTACCTCCTATAGCCTCCGAACATCTCATCAGCTAACTGACCTAAGACAATTTTATCCAAACCTTCCCTTGAGGAAAACTTTGAGAGAAGGTAAAAGCCTAAACCTATAGCAAGGTCCATGGGCTTAGATTTCTCAACCAAACCTTTTACAAGAGGTAAGTTCTCTTTCACAAGGTCCTCATTTAAGTAGTATTTTTTAATCTCTAAGTTTAGTTTTTCAGAGGCTCTATCTATCCAAGATTCTTCTTCACTACCTTTAAAGCAGAGAGAAGATAAAGTTAAACTTTGATGCTCTGAAAATATCTTTGCCAAGAGTAAGCTGTCTATTCCTCCTGAAAAACCTAAGGTCAAATTTTCATAGGAGAAATTTTTTACACAAGAGTTCAAATTTTTCTTTAATTCTTCTTTAGCCTCCTCAAAATTTCCCTTAAATTTATTTTCTTCAAAGGTTTCTATTTCTCTTAAGAGAAATGATGAACCGTTATTAGTAAGGTAGAGAGTATTAGGTTTTACATGATTTATTTCATTATAGCCTAGAGATTCTAAAACCTTCCTTTCTGTTGCAATTGTAATTTCTTTACCTCTTTTTGAAAAGTAAAGGGGCTTAACTCCTAAGTTATCTCTTCCAAAGATTAAACCTCTATCATCAGCATAGGCAAAGGAATAGTGGGCTCTTACACCCTTTAGCTTAAGGGAAAATTCTTCTAAATTTGAGCTACTTAAAGAGTCATCTATTAGAGCTTTTAAATTTAATTTGCAAAAATCTCTTCCTATATAAGAGGCTAATTCATCTTTACTAAAATCTTCCCATAGGCTTAGGATTAAAGCCTGATTGGTATCAAAATTAAAACTTGAGAGAGGTTCAAATTGGAAGTCCTTACAACAAATAAAACCCCTTTTTGCTCTATGCTTTAAGGATTCTGTGGCTAATTTTATCTTTTTACTTAGGTTTTCAACATTGTAAAAGCAGATTAATCCATTTATAAACATGGCTAAAGTTGCTCTATTATCTTCTTAGCTAAAGCACTCCCTATCTTAGGGAGATTAGATAGCTCTTTCTCTGAAGCTTTAGCCAATTTTTCTAAGCTTGTGTATCCAGCATTATAAAGGATTCTAGCTCTAATTCTCCCTATACCCTTTAGGGAGGCTAAGCTTAACAATTCTTCTTTTACACCCTCTTTAACCCTAAGTCTTAATTTGTAAATCTCATCCAGTAGATCTATTCTATTTATTAACTTTGAAATTTCATAGCAAGAATATAATAACCATTCAGCACTTTCTATCATTCTGTATAAATCCCCTGGCTCAATACCAAAGCTCTCTAAAATTTTTTGCTCCTTCCCTTCTTCTATCCAAGTATATAGTATCATAACATTCCTCAAATCATTAAAGAAGGGATCGTAGGGATCTAAGGGAGGTAAGGGTAAAAGAAACTCATCCCTGTGCTCATGAATAAATTCTATAACCAAATCAAAATCCTTATTCCTTAAATTAAACTTGGGATTAAAGTCTGGAGTAGATGAGATGAGTTGTAAGATCCCAGCTGTATGCTTTCCTTCTTTTTTGGCAATAGTTAAGCCTCTTTTCAGCATAATTCCTGTTTCAGGGTCTATGTAAAGCAAAGAAACCCTTTTACCAAAATCGGTAGCTAAAAACCTTAAATTTCTTTTTTCTATCATTTCATTCTCTATAAGATAATTTAATGCTCTGTTAAGTTTAGAGTTTATTGAACCAAATTGCTTAGCTAATAGGCTCTTACCAAAAAATTCCTGCAATTCCTTAAGGCTTATAGCTGGTAATCCCACTATTGTAGATAGCAAATGGGCCCTAAAAGAAGAATCTTGAGAGAGTCTAGATTCTATGGGTTCAGGTATCCCTAAAAGGTATTTTTGGTAAAGCTCTCTAACATCATCATAATTTGGGGCAAGTATTATGGCTTCACCATATTCGTCAAATTGAGGTCTTCCAGCTCTACCACACATCTGCTTATACTCCATAACACTTATTTTGGACCTTTCCCCATACTCTGGATCGTATCTTAATAAGCTGGATATAATCACTCTAGTTGCAGGTAAATTTACTCCAGCAGCTAAAGTTGGTGTAGAACATATGACTTTAATTACGCCATCTTTAAAACCCCTCTCAACAATTCTCCTGTGCTGAGATATTAATCCAGCATGATGAAAGCTTGATCCCTTTAATATATGCTCAGATAGCTTTTTTGATAGTTCACTCTCCTCTCCATAGCTTAAAATTTCTTCAGCTAACCTTTTAGCCTTATTTTCTTCTTCTCCCTTTAAAAAAGATTGAGTGTAATAGGAGAGCTTATCTGATAAACTTACAGCCCTTTTTCTAGTTTCAGCAAAAATTAAAACTTGCTGATTTCTCTTTAGGCAGTCCATAGAAAGGTCTACTATCGCTCCTTTACCATAGTATTCTAGCTTTCTTCTTGAACCATCTTTAAAGAATATTTCATTATAAGAGTAAATGCCCTCAATTAAAGGAACGGGTCTCCAATCCATGCTTATGGGCTTTAGATTAAGCCATTCTGCTATCTCTTCATGGTTAGTGATAGTTGCACTCAAACCTATTAGTTGAGGCTTATTTGGCATAGAAACTATCCTGGTTAAAACCATTTCTAAAGTTGGACCTCTTCCCTCATCATTTATCAAATGAACTTCATCTGCTACAAATAAAGAAACTCGATCTAACCAGGAAACTCCATGCCTCAATAAGGAATCAAACCTTTCATTGGTTAATATGATTATATCAGCTTTACCTAAGCTTTCATCAGGAAAATCATAGTCTCCAGTAGATAAAGCTACCCTAATATTATCTCCATCAGCCTTTTTAAAATTCTCAAAATCCTTAAAGTCCTCATACTTCTCATAGGCTAAAGCCCTTAAAGGAGTTAGATAGCAAGCCTTTGAGTTTTCTTCGATAACTTTTTTTGCAATGGCCATCATGGCTATCAAAGTTTTCCCACTTGCTGTGGGGGTAGCTACTAAAAGGCTCTCATTATTCAATAGACCTTTTTTTATTGCCCTTTCTTGAGGAGGATAAAGCTTACTATAGCCCCTCTCAATTAACAAATTCTTAAATTCTTCAGGTAAGTTTAATTCCTTTATTTCCAATTATAGCTTATTATAGTATCCTGGCTTTGATTCATAAATTTGCCCACTAATGATTAAATTCCTAAGCATTCTCTTAGCCTCTTCTTCCGTAAACCTTTTTGTATCTACTAAAGCTTGGATAAAGACTTTATCTTCTACAGGATTCTTTTGAGGACCTTCTAGATTCTTAAAAACCTCTACAGCTATCATTAATTGAGAGCGCTCACTTAAAGGCTTTCCATGTAAAACACCCATATCCACTTTTCCCGTTTTAACATCTATCCCCACAGTTTCAAGCATTTTCCTCATCAAGCTAATGCTTCTTAAAGCATCCTCCTCAGTAACCTTATCTCTTAAGAATAACCTTGCTCTAGCTTTTGCCAATCTTATTAAAGATTCCAATTGTCTAGGTGTTACACTTATCATATCATCGCTCATAGAGCCCCTTAACTGTAAATAATACTCTAAAAGCTTATCTTCAGCCTCTTTGGTTAATGAAGGATTGATTCTTTTAGCGTAAGCTATGTATTTTCTTAGCATATCAAAGCTTATTAAAGGTTCAATGGGATAAGTGCCCTTTCTATGCTGCTCCAATAAAAAGCGCGCTAATTTTTCATCTCTTGGCCTGTCAGGTATGTCTCTTAAAATAAAGATAAGATCAAATCTAGTGAGTAAAGGAATAGGAATATTTATGTTATCGGTAATGTTTTTTCTAGGTTCATATTTCCCAAATACAGGATTCGCAGCAGCTAATATGGAAGTCCTTGAGTTTAAGGTTGTAACTATTCCTCCCTTTGCAACACTTACAGTTTGCTGCTCCATAGCTTCATGTAAGGCACTTCTATCTTCAGGTCTCATCTTATCAAATTCATCAATGCATGCTATTCCCTGATCAGCCAAAACTACAGCTCCAGCTTCCAGCATCATAACTCCGCTCTTCTCTCTAATTACTGCAGCTGTTAAACCTGCTGCTGTAGAGCCTTTACCAGAAGTGTAGAGCCCTCTAGGGGCTACTCTAACTACATATTTTAGAAGCTCTGACTTTGCTGTGCCAGGGTCTCCCACTAATAAAATATTTATATCACCTCTAAGAGTTACCCCATCAGGAAGGGTAAGCTGGGGAGATCCTACCAGCTGTAGCAAAATAGCTTCCTTCTGGGTTTCATATCCATGTATGGAAGGGGCAATGGATTGTATTAACCTTTCATATATATTTGGATTAAGGGCTAATTTTTTTATCTCTTCTTCATCCTCTTTGGTAAGCTCAAAGAGCTCCAACTCCTTTCCTAGGATCTCTATATAATTTCCTTCTATTCTTAACCTAAATAGCCTTGAGCTAGAAGTTTTGAATGCAAATTCTGGGTCAGTCCTAACTATACCGTTAACAATTACCCTATCCCCTGGTTTTGCTAATCCTACAACGTCACCAGAGATTCCTACATCAAAGGACTGAGGTAATTGACCAGGAGGTAATTCTTCTGGCAATTCTTGAATTCTTAAAATTTGATAATCTATAAATTCAGAGCTCTTAACATCCAATTCTAACCTCTTATCATTACATTCAGGGCACAACGTGGGCTTCTTTAAAAGGGTTCCTGTTTGTTTCACATAAGATAAATGATTATACCCTAAGCACCTAAAGGCGGCTCTAACCATCAGAGGCTTAAGTTCTGAAGTTCTAACTACCATCCCTGATACACTAACCAATTTATCTATGTCTTTAGACCCTACTTGTCTCACCGATAATTTCTCTGGTAAGTTTCTTATCCTAACTTTAAATCCATCCCTTTTAAATTGCTCAGCATAATCTGGATTAGTGTACCTTAAGGCTTGATAGCTTGCCATATCAAAGGCTGGTAAGATAGAATCAGGCTCTTTTATCAGCCTATTAGCTAAATCAATATTAAAACTTAAAAGATCATCAAAATCAACAACCAAGGATTTTTTATTTTCAGCAGCAGCAAGAGATAGTCTTTCCCTATACTTCAAGCTTCCCTTAAGGCTAAAGACCTTTAGAAAGTTCTCCAGTTCCTCCTCGTACTTAGATATGGTAGCTTCACTCATACCTTAACCTCCAAAATTTCTTTTCTCCAATCCTCAATCACACTTCTAACCTTAAGCATAAATTCCTTTTCTTCCTTTGTCAATCTTTCGTCTATATTGGAAGGTAAAGCTAAAGAGGAAGCCAATTGAAGCAATTTACTGAGCCTTAAGGAAAAGAGGTCAAAGAGGCTTGATAATGACCTTTCAGCCTCCATGTATTTGTTATACCTTTTTAGAGCTTCGATAAAAATCCTAGCTTTTACAAAGAAGTCCTTTCTAAGTTCAGCTAACTGTGTTCTTGGTTGAAGTCTTTCTGTAATTAAAGCCTTCTGTATTTCAAGGAAAAAATCTTCTTTCTCATCTTCTATGAAGCTTTTTTCAGCCAAGATTTGGGCAGCCCAGAGTGGAACTTCTATAACTTCATTTTCTTTAACTTCTTTAAAATCTAAGGAAGGTAAATCAATTTTAAATTCCTTTTTAACCTTAGCCTTAACTTTAACTAAAGAGCTCTCTAAAGCTAATTCGCTCATCCCACTTTTCAAAATCTTTACCATCCATAAATAAAATTTATAGAATTAAACCTTTTCTATGTGAGCTTAAGGGATTGTCAAGATAAGCCCAACTAATCTCTAGATTATAGAGCCCTATGAACACACTTAAGAATTTAGTCATCGATGATATGGATGCTCTAAAGGGGAAGCTATTATAAAGGGCTTTAAGCCTCCTC
>JARVJX010000079.1 GCA_029775995.1 Nitrososphaeria archaeon
TCATAGACTTCAAGAAAGTCCAAGCTAAGAAGAAGCTCACCACGCCTAATAAGCCTCTCATCAACAACAGACCAATACATAGATTAAAGCAAGACATAAGAAACTTAAAGAATTAAGCCACAAAGCATAAAATTTATTTTAGGGGTTTAACCTTTGCATGGTTCTTGGGAACAAACTTGCAGCTCTTATATGCTTTAAAGCACAAATCCATCTTAAGGTTCTCTCTATTCCTAATCCAAAGCCTGAGTGAGGAGGCATTCCATACCTTCTTAAATCCAAATACCATTTAAAGGACTCCAAAGGAAGATTGTATTTTTCTATCCTCTCTAAGAGCTTATTATAATCATGAATTCTCTGCCCTCCTGTTGCTATCTCTCCATAGCCTTCAGGAGCATACAAATCGGAAGAGTAAGTTATTTTATCCTGCTCATCGGTTAAATGGTAAAAGCTTCTAGCACTTAAGGGAAAGTGAGTTATAAATATAGGCTTATCAAAAGTAAGAGATATGATCCTTTCAGCTTCTGTAGGTATATCTTCTCCCCATTCAAAATTTATTTCTCTTTTAAGGGCTAAATCTCTAGCTTCATCATAGGTAATTCTGTAATAAGGAGGCTCTGGAGCTTTAAAGTTTCTATTTAAAATCTCTAACTCCTTTTTACACTTTTCCTCCACTTGCTTAGTTATTTGGTAAATTAATTCTTCCTGAATTTTCATATTATCTAAATAATCAGTAAAGGCTTGCTCAGCTTCTAGCATCCAAAATTCCGTTAGATGCTTTGAAGTCTTTGATTTCTCTGCTCTGAAAGCTGGTTGTAATACAAAGACCTTACCAAAGGAGCAAATGGCAGCCTCTTCATATAGTTGAGCACTTTGGCTCAAGTAGGCTTTTTTACCGAAGTAATCCAATTCAAATAAAGTAGCCCCTCCTTCTACAGCACTTTGGACTAGGGTTGGGGTATTGATAAGAATAAAATCTCTCTCATAAAAGAAGTTCATGATTGCTTTGATGAGCTCATTTCTTATTCTCATAACAGAAGTAGCCTTTTTCCCTCTTATGGATAGATGCCTATTATCGTAAAGGAAGGATACAGATTTTATAGCATCCTTTGTTATGGGCCATTTATCTGCCTTTGCTATTACCTCTCCTTCTAAAACTAATAATTCTTTTCCTTCTGGAGCCCTTTTATCCTCTCTAACTTTACCTTTAACCCATATGGAAGATTCAAGGGATACATCTTTTAAAACCTTTAAGCTATCCTCTTTACATATACCTTTCTTGATGGCAAGCTGTATATAGCCTAGACCATCTCTAAGCCTTATGAAGGTAACTGCTCCTAGAGTAGCTTTATGAGCCACCCAACCTAATAGAGAAACCTCTTCCCCTTCTTTAGCCTTTAGAGCTTGATGAACTGTATGGGTTCTTTCTCTCATTTTCACTACCAACTTAATCCATAAATTTAAAGTTAAAAAGCTAACTTTTAATTTTATAGATTTCTTCTAAGAGGGCTTCTAGACCATCCATCTTTCTACAAAGGTTCATGATTTCTCTACACCTTTTATAATAGGAACCCTTAAAAAGCCTTTCAATGGAATTAAGTAAAAACTCTTCATTCAAATTATCAGGATCAAGGTAAATTCCTGCACCTAGCTTTTCAACTTTCTTTGCATTACTTATCTGTTCACTATGCCTTCTAATGGGTATACATATCATAGGCTTACCAGACCATAAGGCATGGCCTATACTACTATGCCCTCCTCTAATAAGGATCAGATCAGAAATCTCAAAAAGCTCTTCAACATAGGGGCACCAACCAAAGATTAAAGAATTCTTAATTTTCTTGATTTTGGTGGAAGCCCTTGGACTCCCTAAAGATATTACAAAATTGAATTTTGAGAGCTTTAACGCTAAATCTATCAAAGACTTAACTATTTTTGGTCTAGTCAAAGGAGGGCCACTAATTTGAGCAAAAATCAGGGATTTACCCTTCTCCTTTAATCTTAACAAATCTAATTTTTCTATGTTATCCTCCTTTAAGGGTGGGAAAAAGCCTAGATACTTTACCTTTGAAGCCCTTAATCCCTTTACGTTCTCTTCAGCTATAGTGTAAGGAGGAGGTAAATCGGGAATAAATATCCTATCACTTAAAGACCAGAGAAAACCAAGGATTTTTTCTTCAATTCTCTCAAGAAATTTAACTATAAATCTCTTTGATGGTAATATTACTTTTATCTGATTTGTTATTAAAATGCAGGGTATTGAAAGAAGTTTAGAAGCTATAATGGAGGAAAGTCTAGAGTCTGATAAGACTAAATCAGGCTTAAAAGCCTTCATGATTTTAATTTCTTTACCTATTTGTGAGAGAAAAGTAAAGATAAGCCTTGGAGCTCTAATTAAGCTCCCCCTTACATAAATTTCTCCATCTTTCCAGCTTATATCAATTAGGGGTATATTATAGCATGTATATCCTTTCTTTCTTATATAAATGGAACCCTCTGATGATGAAGAAAATTTAACTTCAACCCCTTCAGCTTTAAGCCTATTAGCAACTCTAACCATCCTGCTAGCATGACCTAAGCCCGATCCAAAGACCGTAATATAAACCTTCTTTAACATATTTATACATATTTCCTTCTGATTACTTCTCCTCTGGGCTCTAGCTCTTCAAATATTATAGTTTGGAAAGTGTAAATCTCTGTATCCTTAAGCAACCATTGGTCTGGTGAAGCCCCAGCCTTTATACAAGCATGAGTTAAAAATTCTTCAGCATTCCAATTGAATTCTATAGGAACTTCAGGAAGCAGTAAACCACTTCCAAAGGTCCATTTAACCATAAGTCCATCCCTTCCAATCACAATTCTTTTAGGATAATCTAAGGGTGAGTTAACCTTTAATAATTTTGGTTCTGTTAGTAAGCTAACTTTAACCAAAATTTTATCTAACTCATCTTTAGTAACAGGGTAAAACCTAGGATCTTCCATAGCTGAAGCTATAGCTGCTTCCATCAAGCTTTCTCTCAGAGGCTTTTGAGGTAAGGGAAAGCCTATGCATCCTCTCAGCTCCTTTTTACCCTCAAAGATTTTATCAAGGGTAACAAAAACTCCAATTTTCTCATTGGCTATCTTTAAATTTGATATGTAGCTCATCTTTGGCTTTAAACCCTTTATAACCGATTCAATTATATTCCTTGCTTCCTTAACCATAAGTTTTCCTTCTTCATCACTTACCTCCAAATTTCTCCCTCCTTAACCTATGGGATATTCTATCAAAAAATTTAGTAATCTTTTCCCAATGAGAGCCTTCCCAATAAATTTTTCCACAGCTTTTACAAAGATAAAACCTTTTATGTAAATTATAAACTGAGAAAAAGACCTTATCCTTAACCTCTTCTCTGCTAACTTCAGTTAACTCCCCATTACAAATGGGGCATCTAATGATCTCTAACTCAAATTCTTTTATACCAAGGTTTTTAAAGAGCTCCAATAAACGCTCCTCATCATTCTTACCCTTTATAAGAATTACCCCTACTTTATTCTTATGGGCCCTTAAAAATAGCTCTTCATCTGAGGTTAAAACGATCCTTTTCTCATCTTGAGCCTTTTTTATAATAGAGGAATCCTCTAGGTTGCTTTCATAAATAACGTCAAAACCACACATTCTAAGTTTTCTTGCCAAACTACCTAGCATGCTATCTACCAAAAACCTATTCAAATGATTACCTCCCCCAAACCCCTCTTTAATATAACTCCATCCTCATATACTATATTTCCTCTCAATAGGGTTTTCTTAACCTTTCCTCTAACTAAAAAGCCCTGAAAGGGAGAATACTTTGCTTTAGATAGAAACCTTAAAGGATCAATCCTCCATTCCTCTTTAGGATCGAAGAGGAACAAATTTGCTTTATAGCCTTCCTCAATGGCTCCTACTTTCTTCAACCCAAACCTCCTTGCTACGTTAATACTCATAAGTTTAATCAGATTGATTACATCAAATTTATCAGTTAAAGTATTCAAAAGAGAAAAAGAAATTTCTAAATTGGGAAAGCCTGGTAAGGGCTTCTCTTCTAACTTTTCATCTATAGTGTGAGGGGCATGGTCACTTCCTATCATATCCACTTTACCTTCATAAAGGGCTTTCCTAAGCTCCATAACATCCTCTAGGGCTCTTAAAGGAGGTTCAACTAAAGCTATATTCCCTAGCTTAAAGTAAGAATCGTCTAAGAGTAAATGATGAGGTGTTAGCTCTAGAGTTAGATTTAAACCCTTAAGCTTTGTATAGTAAATCTCTTCGAGGGCTTGAGGAGTAGATATATGGCAAAAGTGTATAGGCAAATCATAATCCTTAGCTAAATCTATTATCTTCTTAACAGCTCTAATCTCTGCCCTCTCATCGTGAAAGCTTGAGTGAAGGAATACATCATATTTATCTAACTCAAAGGGAGGATCCAATTCTTCAGCATGAAAGGCTAAAACTCTCTTAAATTTTGATAGTTCCTTCATAACCTTCCTTAAATTTTCATAACTCCATTCTTCATCTCTAAACCTTTTATGTAGATAAATTTTTATAGCTATAGCTCCAGCTTTAAAAAGAGAGCTAAAATCAGAGTTAGGAAAGGCTAAAGAGTAAAAACCTACATCACAATTTATCTTCCCTTTCGCTTCTTCTATTCTCTTCTTAATTCTTTCAGGGCTATCTATTTGGGGTTTAGTGTTAGGCATATCTAACAATAGGGTGTAGCCTCCAGCTAAAGCTGCGCTGGTTCCTGTATCAAAATCTTCCTTATAGCTAAGGAGGGAATCCCTTAAATGGGCATGAGGGTCTATTAAGCCTGGTAGTAAAAGCTTTCCCTCAGCATCTATCTTAGGTAAATTCTCCTGTATATTTTTAGATACTCTATGAGTTTTTCCATCCTTAATTAATATTTCCCCTTCTAAAAAAGATTCTTTGTAAAGGAGCCTTGCATTAACTATCTTATATTCCAACTACTTATCTCTTATGTTTCAGCTCTACACTCTTCACATAAAAACTTTCCATCCATCTCAAGCAAAAAGTCTGACCACTGATTACATAAATCACAGTAGCCAGCTACATAACCTCTTTGCTTTCTAACTTCCCCCAGGACTATTTTAGCTTTCTCTGATAGTATCTCCATAAGCTCTGGGGTAACACCAATAAGATCCGACATGGAAACTATTCCCACTAACTTTCCTTTATAGGAGACTCCTAACCTCTTTATCCTATGTTTCCTCATCATCTTTGCAGCTTCAACTAAGTCCTTTTCCGCATCTACCATCTGAAGAGGTTTTGTAACTATATCCTTTGCCCTAACCTTTTCAGGTAACAAGTTCTTTGAAACAACCTTTTTAACTAGATCTCCTTCAGTGATTATACCTAAAGGCTCATCATCACTATTAGATAGTATTATGACACTTCCTACATTAGATTCTACCATTTTAGAGGCTATATTTGCTATATTCTCATTAGGTCCTGCAGTAATAACAGGACTGCTCATAACTTCCCTTACCAGTATTCTCGTTCTAATCTCCGGCTCCTTAGGGTTTACCAAGAGCTCTCATCAATACCTTATAGAAACTATTTTAATTATTTTTCTCACCCAAGCCTTTTGCTATTATCTTACCACCTGAAGGAGGCAAAGCTCTGATTATATCATCTAGACTAACCTTCTTCATAGAATCTTTCCCCACTAAATTCTCAAATTCTTTTATTATTTTTTTAGCCGTTCTTGATAGTTCTTCTCCTGTAGGTAAAATTACTACATAGGCTAAGGCTCTTTTTTTAATGGCTTCAAGGGTTCCAGCACTTACTAAAAGCTCTTCTTTAAAGGGTATCAAACCTAGAGCTATTTGAAGCTTTATACCCCTTATGTAATTCTTCTTTCCCTCTATCAAAAAGGAGCCTTTAGGAAGGTAAAGGCCAGAAGGAGCAGCTTTTTTAACTTGCTCAGGTCTTACCCAATAGGCATCACCTACGGAAAATCCATTCTTCCAAGCTCTGCTGAAGCTCACCGTAGCCTGAGCAACCTCATAAAGAGATCTCTCATAGAGATCTTTTCCTCCCCCCTTCAGTATAAAGAAGGGAGAACCATGTAATTCAGCATGAAAGACTATATCTTGAGGCTCAAGATATTTTCTTATAAGGCTTGAATTAGAGTGAGGGTCTCTACCTCCAATGGCTAATAATCCATCAGAGGTATAAAACCATCTAAACCTTTCAAACCAAAACCTTTCTCTAAGCCTCTTTATCTCTTTTTTAATCTGAATTTTTTCCATTTCTTTTATAATTTTTTTCTTTTTTTCATTTAACTCTTCTATAACTTCATCTATTCTTAGGGCTCTCCTTTCAAGAACTTTAGCTAATTCAAAGAGAGAGGATGCAAGAGCTAAAATAGAAGAGCTTCTGCTAAGCTCCACCTCTTCTCTCTCTAAGCCTAAAAGAATTTTATTTTCCTCAAGCTTTACATTTACCATTTTATTCAGCTCTTCTAGGGCTTCCTCTACCTTTTTTGATGGATTTAGATATAGGTTTTCAGCAAATTTTCTTAGGTTTTCAGATTTTACCCTTAAAGTTTGAGCTAACTTAAAATTCCTCTCAATGGAAACTTCTAACTCTGAAATCTTACTCTTATACTCTTCTTTCCCTTTTTCCCTAAAGAGTTTTTCTAGTTGATTTTTCATGAACTCATCTAAAGCATCGTTAAAATTCTCTCTTTCTACCTTTTCAAAACTTTGATAGCTCTTAAACTCAAAGGGCAAAACATCAAAGGCTTCACCATCTTTTAAAATCATATAGGCCTTACCAAAATCAAAACTTAAAATTTCCCTTAGCTTCTCAAAGATCCTAAACTTTTCCTCCTCTTTTAAATCCTTTGTAAGCTTAGAAGGCTCAACCTCAGCTCTAACCAAGATTTCCTTTAAGAATTTCTTTGAAAGAGATAAATCTTTAACCAATACATCTAATACTTCTTTCTCTTCCTTAGCTAAAAGTCCATAAAACTGCTCTCTATCCAAGGTTAGAGGGTTTATTCCCTTTTGAGGGGGCAAGATATATTTTTTCTTTATAGATAACTCTCTATGCCTTACCTTTATCTTATGTAAGAGAGTAAGAATTTCACCATCCTCCTTGGTTAGTATCAAATTCCCTTTGCTAAAGAGTTCTACTATTAAGTAATAGAGCTGATCCCTAGAGGAAAATTTTATGTATATTATCCTCTCAAAGTTAGGCTGCATAGCCTCTTCAAATTTACATCTATTAAGATGTTCTCTTAAAGAAGAAACAAAGCTATCGGGCTCTTCTTTCTCAAAATCGTATTTGGTTAGCCATAGGGAAGAAGGGGTTATCAAGAGTCTCTTTTCATCCTTATAAGGGTGAAGAAACTTTATTAGAAAGATACCTTCTTTAAGAGAGTAAACGTTATTTATATAATACTCCTTTAGTTCTTTGTTTAGGATGGAAACCAAAAACTTAACTTCTAAGCTAGATAATTCCATATCCTTAATAAGGAGGGAAAGAAATTGTTGAGTCCTTTAGATAAAATTTTCTTTTTAAGGACAGTTATGGGCATAATAGCTGGATTGGTTTCAGGAATTTTAGGACTCGTAACCCCTTCCCCCTACACCTACTTAGGTATAGTGATAGCTATATTCTTTTACTTAATATCTTACTTTATCAGTAGGCTTTTCTATGGTAAAAGTTTGGATAAAAAGGTAAAAAGAAAAATTTATACTAATGGGTTGGGAAGCTTTATAATGCTCTTCCTTTTTACATGGATACTATACAATACTTGGATAAATCTATTCTAAGCAGTCTAATATACCCTCTTCACCAATTCTGAATTTTACTTCTAAAAAGGGAAGCTCATCCACTTTAGCCATTATAAATTTATCTATCCTTTTCAATTCTATTCTTCTATGCACGAACTTTTTTAAAAGAGCCTCAGCCACTTCTACTCCTTTACCTCTTACCTGGTTGGTTAGTAAAACTAAAACCTCCTTCCTCAAGGCCAAGTTACAGAGCTCCTGCAAATTCTTTACCAAAAGAGATTGTCTAACCATAAGATTTTTTCCAAAGACTAAAAAGTTATGGGTCAACCCATCTAAAATTAATAGGGAAGAATCTTCTATTATTTCGTTAAGCCTAGACACTATATACAACTGCTCTAAGTAATTTAAAACCCTATAAACCTTTATTCTGCTTAAAGAGAGATGAGAATTTAGGTCTCTCTTTAAAGCCATTTCCTTAATTCTTTCTGGTCTGAAGGTTCCATCACAGTCCAAATAGTAAACTTTATAGTCCTTTAAGCTGGCCATTAGGCTTATTTGAAAGCAGATTTGGCTCTTACCTGTTCTACTGGCTCCAAATATATCTATAACATTTCCAAAGGTTAACCCTTTAAAAATTTCATTTAAGGCTTTAGAACCAAAATCCAAGTTAAAGGGCTTTCTTTCTTGAGAGTAAAAAAAAGGGAATCTTTTCTTAATTTTTTCTTTAAATTCTTCATAAGAAATTCCGTAATTATTGAGCTTTTCTATAGAAGATAAAGCTAAAATTGAAAGATCTTCAATACCTTTGAGCCTAAGCCTTTCTAAGAGCTCCTCTTCCAATTCTAATTCATAACCGAAAAATTTATTTTAAAACTTAATGGGTCTAAATTATGAATCCTAAAGAAAGGGCATTAATAGCTTCTAGACATGAAGAACCTGATAAAGTTCCTTTGGTGCTTTTACCTTACTCTCTTGTTCTAAAAGACTTTCTAGGGGTTAAGGAATTCGATTTCTATCAGAACTTCAAGCTACAGATAGAGGCTAAAGTAGCCTTTATTCGAAGGTTTCCTGAAAATGTTCCTTGCTGGTCATCCCCTTCTGTAAATCCTGAAGGAGGCTTTGAAACTGGTACAGTAGCCACTGCCTTTGGAGGGAGAATAACCTGGATGGCTGATGCACCACCTTGGGTAAGCTTAACCCCCATA
>JARVJX010000007.1 GCA_029775995.1 Nitrososphaeria archaeon
GAAGCTCACCACGCCTAATAAGCCTCTCATCAACAACAGACCAATACATAGATTAAAGCAAGACATAAGAAACTTAAAGAATTAAGCCACAAAGCAAGAAAAGCTTGAAAAATTTATGAAATCTGTTAAAAGAGTCTAGTAAATTCAGGCTTCTAAGTAGCTATTAAGCCTTTCTGGAGTCTACAAAAGGTTTTTACTATCTTAGGCTTTGGCAGAAAAATTCATTTTAGTTTAAATTTTATGATAACTTAACAGTCTACTCTTTCATAAAAGAGACGATAAAGTAGCTTTTCTGCCACAGCCACTATCTTACAAAAATTTATATTCAAGTTACAGTATTTAATTCTATGAAAAGGATTATAATATTGGGTGGTGGAGCTGGTGGGGCTGTTACAGCCCATAGATTATCAAAGAGGCTAAGAGGAGAAGTTGAGTTACTTTTAGTTGATAAGAGTCAGTATCACGAGTTTAGACCCTCCTACCTAAGAGTAGCTATGGGAGTTAGAGAACCTGATGATATTAGGAGACCGTTATCCCTACTCAGCAACAAGTGTGTTAAGGTAGTTAATGATGAGGTCCTTGAGATAGATGCTGCAAATAGGATGGTGAAGATGAAGGCCAATGGGATAAGCTATGATTATCTTGTAGTTTCGTTGGGTGCTGAGATAAAGCCAGAGCATCTTAAGGGCTCTGAGCACATATTATTTCTGGAAAACCATTAATAAGGAACAGGATAATATAAAGCTGAAATTTACATATAGGATTTTAATAACTTGATACCCTGGGGAGAAAAGGAGAAATCATTTTTTATTTAAAAAGGCTTTAATTATTTGTTTGTTTATTTTTACAAACCTACAATTACACTAAACAAGATAAGAGGTTATCAAACATTCATATTTTATCACAACAACCTAAGAAGGTAGTCTTAAGTTGTCACATGAGTAATTGAGCCTTAAAGCAGTAATTTATAAAACATAAATTTTAAGGGTTTCAAATAAAAAAGAATGGGAAAATTAAGTTAGCATACCTTACTAGAGCCCTTAAGATAGGAGTTTAGTCGCTTGGTGTTTCTCCACCTTTTTCTCCGCCTTCCTCTCCACCAGGTGGCGTTGGTGGCTTTGGCGTCTCTTTAGTCTTACCTGCAGCTACTACATCATCTATCCTTAATATCATACTAGCTGCTTCAGTAGCTCCCTTTATGATCTGCTCTTTAACTACTAAAGGCTCATAAATTCCCAAAGCTTCCATATCATCCACTTTACCTTTAAATAGGTTTACACCATACCATCTATTTCCCTTACTATGCATACTTCTTAACTCTACACCAATATCTATAGGATCTAAACCAGCATTTGTAGCTAAGGTTAAAGCTATACTTTCAATGGCATCAGCGAATCTTTGAGCTGCTAACTGCTCTCTACCTGATAAAGTATTTGACCATTCTCTTAGCTTATAGGCTAATTCAGCTTCTGGTGCTCCTCCTCCTGCAACTATATAAGGCTTTTCAATAACATCCTTAACTACCATTAAGGCATCGTGTACGCTTCTCTCAGCTTCATCTACAACTCTTTGTGATCCTCCCCTAATAAATAGGGTAACAGATTTAGGATTCTTACAGCCTTCTATGAATACCCACTTATCAGTTTCAACTTTTCTCTCTTCTACCAATTCAGCCTCACCTAAATCGTTTGGTGTTAAATCATCTATGTTATTAACTATTCTTCCTCCAGTAGCCCTAGCCAAGTTCTTCATATCGCTTTCTTTAACTCTCCTAACAGCTAATATTCCTTTTTTAGCTAAGAAGTGTTGAGCTATATCATCTATACCCTTTTGGCATATAACTACATTTGCCCCAGTATTTACAATTTTATCCACCATTTCCTTTAGTATCTTTGTTTCTTCATCCATAAAGCGCTTTATCTGTAAAGGATCGTTTATTCTAATCTCAGCGCTAAATTCTGTTTTTTCAATTTCTAAGGGAGTGTTAAGTAAAGCTATTTTGGCCTTCTCAATTCTCTTTGGCATTCCTGAATGAACTACTTCTTTATCTAAAGCTACACCTTTAATTAGCATGGTATCCCTTAAAGAGCCTCCAGGCTTCTTCTCAACCTTAACATAATCTATTTCAACTTTATATTGTTCACCAACTTTCTCCCTAACTTGAAGTAAAGCATCTACCACAAGCTCAGCTAGGTAGTCACTTTCTTCAGCTACTAATTTAGAGGCCATAGGTGTTGTTGCAACTTTTTTGAGCCATCCTTTATCATCAGGGTCAATCCTTATAGCTATATCTTTTAAAATCTCTAAAGCTTTTTCAGAAGCATTTCTATATCCATCTACAATTATGATAGGATGAATATCTTTATCTATCAATTCTTCAGCCCTTTCTAATAGAGCTCCAGCTAAAACTACTACACTTGTTGTACCATCTCCAACTTCATTATCGGTAGCCTTTGCAAGCTCTACCATCATTTTAGCTGCTGGATGTTGCACATCTATCTGCTTCAGCATGGTAGCTCCATCGTTGGTTATGGTAACATCTCCTATACTATCTACTATCATTTTATCCATTCCCTTGGGTCCTAGGGAGCTTTTTACAAGCTCAGCTATGACCTTTGCAGCCATTATGTTATTTTTCTGGGCTGCTCTACCCTTAGTTTCCGTTGCTGCTTCCTTTAAAAGGAGAACCGGTTGACCTGAAGCCGTTGTAGCGGGTATTACTGCCATTCATCTATCACCTCAATATCATATGATGGTCTATTTTTCCTAATTTTTATATTTTTCTCTTATATTTGTGCAATAGGATTGTACTGGCATGTTCGTGTGTAAAAAGAGGAGTTAAAGGAGCTAAACCTACACATATTGGTGCGAGAGTGAAATAATTTTATAGTGAAATAAGAAAGGACTATGACTACAAAAACTACTAGAATTTTTAGTTTAGATATAAGGAGGTTGTCAACTTAGCGTGAGCAGGTTGTATAGATGGTAGGCTTCCATCTCCATCCATTTCTCAGCGCTCTTTAGGCTTCTTCTGTAGGGATAGTTGTTGTAGAACCTCTTCGTCCTATGCTTAAGGATGCTGAACCACTGCTCTAGGGCCTTACGCTTACCGAAGGTCTCCTTCCTATATAAAGCCTTGGGCTTCTAGGGCATAAGGATACCATGGTCCTCGGTCGAAGAGGATGAGGGGCTTATTCAAACATCTATACTACCCTTCTCAGGAAGAGGCTTGCCTTAAGGTTAGACCTGGCATGGGATAGTAGATAGCTAAGACCTCCTTAGAGGCTACATCCCTTCAGAGTAGATAGAACTGAGATCTCCTACCTTCACCTTCGTCTAATCCATGGCTACAACCTATCTCACCCTCCTCCCCAAGCTTGGCATAAAGGGCTTAAGCTTCAAGTACCAAGGCCTGATGGCCTCTTGGCTTACTTTAGGCTAGGCTGCGAAGCAAAGCCCTAGCCTTCCTGAAGCTTAGACCAGCATGGTCTAGGGTATGGATAAGGACTTCAGCCTAGCGGGCTTACGCCTAAGCCAAAAGACTCTTTTATCTTGAAAAAGATTCATCGAAGGGGATAGCGCCCAGATCACCTCCAGTAGAGTCAAGCCCTACAGGATGGGGTGGACGTCACCCCTCTTAAGTTGACAACCTCTGTGTAGATGAGCATTCATTCCTCTAAGTATATCTTTAGGTCCTGGAAATGAGCATGACTCAAGAAGGATAGATGATTTATTGAAGGGCTTGGAGGAGCCTCCAAGAGAGTTATACGCTTACTCAGTATGCGATACTGAACCCATAAGAGGTAAGCTATCATCCACGAATAGCAAGGCAAATATATAAATTCTAGGAAGGGTAGGAAGCCTAAACCATACCATATCGAGATCTATAAGAAGATGAGGTCAGCTGTTGAGAGATTCTATGGATGGCTTAAAAGCTTCAGAAGAATAATAATAAGATATGAGAGGATAGCAATAATATACAAAGCACTCATAACAATAGCATGTATAATAATACACTTAAGATATGGAGTTTAGAGATGAGTTCATCTATAAAATCTATCTTTAGAAATTGCTGAACTATCCTTAATAAGAGATCTTTTAATTGCTTTAAAACACCACTTTTTTTCTTTAACTATAAAAGAATTCTGTATAGAGATTTATAATAAAAAATTCTCTTTGGCCATCTTAAAAACTTTTAACCACTCCTCCCACTTCAACTTCCCTGTTTGAGTATTTTGCCTACTTGGATGATAAGAAGCAATTAAAATATAATTCCCAATTCTATAATTTTCTCCATGCTTAAATTCTAACTTTATTTTGTACCCTTTCCCTCTCATTATGCTTAGAAAGTTTTCAAAGGCAATTCTTCCCAAAGTTATAACCACTTTTACATTTTTTAGTAGGCTAAGCTCTTCTCTCAGATACATCCTACAATTTTTCAATTCATCTCTATTGGGTTTATTCTTTGGTGGAGCGCATCTTAAGCTTGCAGTTATATAAACATCCTTTAAAAGCAAGCCATCATCCCTACTAATACTTACAGGTTGATTGGCAAAACCAAGCTCATACAAGGCTTTAACCAACCATTCTCCTGATCCATCTCCAGTAAACATCCTTCCTGTTCTATTCCCTCCATGGGCAGCGGGGGCTAAACCTATTATAAGCAATTTTGCGTTAATATCCCCAAAACCAGGTATAGGCTTAGCCCAATAATTCCAATTTTTATAACGCTTAGGTTTATTCTTAGCTAACTCTTTTATGTAAGAGGCTAATCTTGGACATTTTTTGCAGCTAATGATCCTTTCATTTAGCTCCTCTAACTCTTTAAACACATTCTTTATCAAACGGAAAATTTTTAGCCTTTAAAAGCCTAAATTGTGAAGTTGTCTTAAGCTCCTTTTGTGTAAACGAACGAATCTAACAGGCTCTTCATGTTTCTTAACTTGAACCATTTCACCAGAATCTACTTTCTCATAAAACTGCCCATCTAAGACCAAAAGACACTCTTGATTTGCTACTAGGCTTAAAGGGTTAGGAGGTAAAATAAGAGAAGGTAATCGATTTAAGGGAGCAATAGGAGTAACTATAAAGAGCTCTAAATTTTCATAAGTTATGGGTCCCCCTAAAGAATAAGAGTGGCCTGTGGTTCCTGTAGGTGTGCTTACTAATAGACCATCCATCTTTTCACTTAACTCATCCTCTTTTGAGAAGATGAGCTTAAAGGTTGGAGTATGCAAAGGTTCAGCCCTAATGAGTAATACCTCGTTCATAACAGGAGGGTAACTTTTACCTTTAAATTCAACTTTAATTCTCATCCTCTGTTCAATTATAAAGTTTCCCTTCAAAATTTTTTCTAAAGCCTCTTGAAATTCTTGAGGCTTAACTTCAGCTAAAATTCCCCTCCCACCAGCATTTATCCCAAGAATAGGAATATTAGCTTTAACTATTCTACTGCACCTTATGATGGTTCCATCTCCACCTACACTTATGAGCAAATCAACATCCTCAAACTTCAAATCCAAATCTTTATCTGATAAAAATTCTTCTGAATAATTTACCCTAAAGGCTTTTAGGATATCCTTTATCTTAAGAGAGGCCTTTAAAGCCCCTTCATGCTTATCCTTAATCAATAAAAGAGCCTTTTTAACCATAACCCCTTTAACTAAAAAAAAGAAAGATAAGAGTTTTACGAGAAATAAGAGTAAGAAGGTCTTCCCTTTTCCATTAACAAATTACTTAACCTTTTTATATAGTCTCCCTCCTGTTTATATCTAAGTTTGTGTTTTAATAGAGTATATTATAATCTTTTATTCTTCGATTATAATTTTGCCTAACATCCCTCTCTCTAAATGACCTGGAACAGTACATATATAACTGAAAGAACCAGCTCTATTTGCAGTAAATATTATACTACTTTCAACATCAGGGAAGATGGGTTTTGATGGTGAACCTATAGAAGCTCCAAATAAAGGAGTTGCATCAAACTTTAACTCTTGAACAATAGCAAAGGTGTGAGGTATTTGACCTTTGTTGATGAAGTTTATTTTTACTGTTTCACCAACCTTTACTTTAAGGGTTGGTCCAGGCGATGATAAAGCTTGCCCTTCAAAGGCAAATCCGTATTTGTCATCAAATTCTCCTCCAATTAAAGTTATCTCTACTGTTGGAGCTCTTGGTTGAGCTTGTTGTAAAGGGGAAAGTGGAGCCACTAAGACAACTATAATAGCAAGTAATATTACTATTCCAATGACAAGGGCAGCAATGTAAGCAAGCTTTAAGCTCTTCATCTTACTCACTCCATGGCATGAGTTATACTTAGAATCATACCTATTATCAATCCACTTCCTGTAAGAAAGCTCGCTAAATAAAGCATAGAAACACCCTTTGGCTCTTTAAGGACATTTTGGTAAAAGAAAACTACTAAAGAAGCTTGAAGCCAGGCTAGGACCATTATACTTATTACTCTAAGATTTGAAGCTTTTACCCCTCCAAAAATCACTAACTGTAAAAGGGTAGCCAAGATTAAAGCTATCCAAACAGCAAAATAACCTAGGGTTCTCATGCCATCACCCTATATGAGGTACAATAAGGGAAATATAAAGAGCCATACAACATCCACAAAGTTCCAATACATATCAAAGTATTCTACAGAATCATAGTTTTCTCTACTAAATCCTCCTTTGTAAGCCCTTACTAAAAGGTATAATAACACAATTAATCCAGCTAACACATGAGCTCCATGTATTCCTGTAGTAGTGTAAAATATGGTTGCAGGTAAGCTGCTTGAAGGGGTAAACCCATGCTTAAATAACTCTTCCCACTCAATACCCTTATTTATTAAGAACAATAAACCTAAAGCAAAGGTAAGGAGGAGGCCTAGCTTTAAACCCCTTTGTTCTCCTTTTCTTATGAAATTTAAAGCCATCATAGCTGTAAGGCTACTTGTAATAAGTAAAAAGGTATTAATTGAGGCAAGTTTAAGATCAAAGACTTCTCCCAATATAGGCCAGCTTGTACTGTTAGCTCTTATAAATAGATAGCCTCCTAAAATTGAGCTAAAGAATACAACTTCTCCAAATAGGAAGAACCAAACCCCTAACTTCATATTACAAATACTTGAAAAGGGCCATCTTTCCCCCACTTCAGGCTCCCTTATTACAAACCTACCTAATATATTCTCTTTAGCCCAACCAAATAAGGCTATAGCAAAAATTATACTCCCAATTAGAAGAATAAAGATCGATAAACTAACCCCTAATAAAGCTAAAAAGGTTCCAAGGGCTACCATCAGGGGACCTTTACTTAAATGAACATTATGAGTTTCAGATTCTACAGAACCACCATTAGCATTTATTACCTTTATAGTTCCATCCGATTCAACCTCTGGATTAACATCAAAGTTATGATAGGGTGGAGGAGATGGAACCATCCACTCAAGGCTCCAAGAGCCCCAAGGATTACTTTCAGCCCTTTTACCATTTCTCAGGCTCTTCAATAAAATTAGAAAGAATATTATCCATGATATTGCAAAGATAAAAGAGCCTATGGTAGATAGGTAATTGTTTAACCAAAGGCTTCCCTCCTCAGAATATACAGCAACACGCCTAGGCATATCTACCAAAAGATGCATGGGAAAGTAAAGTAGGTTAAAGCCTATCATGTAAATGGTAAAATGAAGCTTCCCTAATCTCTCACTATACATACGACCAGTCATTTTAGGCCACCAATAGTAAAGAGCAGCAATTAAACCTCCTGTAGCCCCTCCCACTAAAGTGTAGTGGAAGTGTGCAACTATCCAATAGGTCCCTCTTAAGTTGTAATCTAAGGCTACCGATGAGTTAAATACACCCGTTATACCTCCAACTATAAACAAGGCAAGGGAACCTAAAGCAAAGAGCATGGGAGTCTTAAATCTTATGGAGGCTCTAAATAGGGTTAGTATGAGGCATAGGGTGATGATTCCAAAGGGTATAGAGATGGCTTCTGTAGTTATGGTCATGAACTTTCTAAAGCCTGGATCTATCCCTGTTACAAACATATGGTGGGCCCAAACTATGAAGCTCATTGCAGAACCAATTATAGCTGCAAAAATTAGTATTCTCTTTCCGTAAAGGGGTCTCCTAGCAAACACAGGGAATATCTCAGCTATAGCCATTAAACCTGGCATTAAAAGGATGTAAACTTCAGGATGGCCAAAGAACCAAAAAAGATGGTCCCAGAGAATTGCCCCTCCTTCATTAGATAAAAAGTAGAGAGTACCTAATAACCTATCAGCCACTAACATTATAACCCCAGCTAAAATGGATGGGAAGGCCAATAGCATCATGAAAACCGTTAACAAAATTCCCCAACTATACATGGGCATTTTAAAGAGGCTCATACCTTTAGCTCTTAATCTAAATATGGTTACCAAAAAGTTTACAGTACCCATGGTAACTGAAGCAATCAACATTAGTAATCCAGCCCCTCCTAAAGTTACCCCTAATTGTCTGCTATAGTTTAGGGTATTGAGGGGAGCATAAACCGTCCATCCAGTATCAATGGCTCCTCCTGGTGTAAAGAATCCTACGGCTGCTAACAAGCCTCCAAAAAGGTAAAACCAGTAGCTCATGGCATTTAACCTTGGGAAGGCTAAATCTCTTGCTCCTATCTGTAAGGGAACAATATAGTTTGCAAAGGCAAAGGCTAAAGGAGATAGAAACCATAAAACCATTATAAGGCCATGAACCGTTACAGCCTGATTAAAGGGGCCTGCTGAAAGAAATTGGTTATTAGGGAGCATGAGCTGAATTCTCATTAATATGGCTAAAGCACCTCCTAAAATTAAAAAGTAAAGGGATGTTACTAAATAAAGAATTCCAATATCTTTATGATTCGTTGTGAAAAGCCAACGGGTTAAAGAGCTATCCAATTTACCATCTCACTCAGCATACCATCTATCAAAATCTTCAGGCTCCATGACTATCATCTTACCCTTCATCCAAGAATGGCCAATACCACATAATTCAAAGCATTGTATGGTGTAAACTCCAGCTTGAGAAGGCTTAATCCATATTGTATTAATCTTACCTTTTATAGCATCGCCTTTAACCTTGAATTCAATTAATCCAAAATTGTGAAATACATCATCGCTGGTAACTTTAAAGGTTATTACTTCATTTTTTGGAACCCTTAACTCTCCAACCACTTGCTTCCCATTAGGATATATGAATTTCCATCCCCATTGATAGGCATGAACTTCAATGGTTAGGGAACCCTTTGGAGGTTTCTCTATTAAATCTACTGTTTGCATGGTTCCTAAGGTAATGGTAAATAGTATTCCTGCTACAATTAAAGTTAATACAAAAGCAACCTTCATGGTTCCCCTCTCAGCTGGAATCTTTCCTAAACTTGGAGCATCTTTCGGCTCCCTTTCACCTTTAGCTTTATATTTTATAGAGCTATAGATCAAAAAGCCTATAACGATGGCTCCTACAATAGAGCCTATAGTAGCATATAGGATAAAGAGCCAATCCCATTGAGCGGTAATGGGGGAAAGCACAATAATCCTTCCTTTAAATTTAAAATAAATTCTCACCTTCACTTATGAAGGTTTTTAAGGTAGTTTTTTAAATTGATACTTATGCTACAGGTTACTTTATCGGTTAAGATGGATTGCCCTTGGTTAGATTACCTTCAAAGGAACCCTGATGGAAATTTCATTATACTCCAATGTATCCCTAGAGCTGAAGAAGAGGGAGTATCAGCCTTAGCTAAGGTAAATGGACCAGATTGGGCTCCAGAAAGAATCACTCAAATAGTAACTAAACATCCCTCAGTAAAAAGAGCTAAATTCATGACTTTAAATCCCTCCATATTTTTAGGAATGGTAACTACAAAATTTTGCCCTTGCTCATCTACTTTGCTTCCCTACTATAACCATTTGAAAATTACCTCTGAAGATAGAAATAGATTAAGATGGACCTTGCTAATTAACGGGAGCAAAGCCCTAAAAAAGCTGACCAAATCCTTAGAGGATAAAAGCATAGATTACAAAATAGAAGAAATTAGAGAGGTTAAGTATAAAGAATATATCCTTACAGCTAAACAGGAGCAGCTAATAAGAGCTGCCCTAGAGCTTGGTTTTTATGATGTTCCTAGAAGGATCAGACTTAGAGATTTGGCTAAGGTTTTTAACATCTCCCCAAGGGCACTATCGGAGAGAATTAGAAGGGCCCATAAAAGAATCATATTAATTTTTTTAAATTCTGAATCTCTCCAATTAATGGAGGATAGCAATAAAAGATAAAAAATATTTAAAGCTAAAAATCAAAGCTAAGGGGTATGGATAAAGATTTAATATGGGTAGGGGTTACCATGATACTTATTGGATTAGGAGGTATTTATGCTGTATTCTCTGGTGTTGCTGAAACCTTTCAAGAGGGTTTACAGGGACCAGCTGCTTTTACTGTAGTTATGGGTTTCTTATTCTTTATTGGGGGATTACTTAGAGATGGCTTACCTACCATTGGTCTTGTAGCTAAATCCCTGATACTAACGGTTATAATAATAAGTGTAGCTACATTACTAACCTATCTAATAATTCTTCCCCCTGTATAGAAAGCAAAAAATGCCAAGGGGGAGTTATCCTTTTTAATTTGGTTATAGAATATATATTGATTGGAATTAAGTTTAGGTAAAAGGGATTATGCAAGATATCCCTTTTTAAAGGAAGCTGGAGAACTAGTAAGATTGCTAGACCTCTCCCTTTACGATGTTACGAAGTTTCTTAAAATTTTAGATAGAGCAAAGGAAAGGATTTTACAAGCTTTTAAAAGGGGAAAAATAGAGCAAGAGCTTGAAGATAGTGAAGATGAACTTTTAAGTTTTTCCTTGGCTCTCTTCTTAGTTAAAGCCATTAATAATGAGTTTGCCATCAAGAGGTATTCCTTAGCTGAAGCCCTCAGAGTTGAGGCTTTTCTTAACGAAGAATTCTCCAATAACAATATAAGCATAATAATATATCTTTTTAAGAGGCTCTTCAAGATTGAGATAAGGGAGTTTCATAAAGATGAAGAATTTTTCTTTGAAATACCCTTCAAAGATTACCTTATAAGGGCTACAAAATTTCATGATGAAAGCTGGAAACTGATCAATAGGCCTTTATATCATGGCTATGTTAGGCTTAAAGCTAAGGATCTAATTAGGCTCATTAGAGAAGAAATAGCCCTTATGATTGAAGAGAGGATAAAGCTCTTGAAGCTGGCTAAATTCCCTGAAAAACTTAAGGAAATTGTAAACGATTTAAAGCAGAAGGCTCCTCATCCTACGCTATGGATAGGAAGGGGGGAAGTTAAAGATTATCCTCCCTGTGTAAAACATGCTTTAAAGGAGTTAGAAGAGGGTAGAAATTTACCTCATTATGGAAGATTTCTTTTAGCCAGCTATATGTTAGCTATAGGAAAAGGAGTCGATGAAATAGTTGGACTTTTTTCAAAGGCTCCCGATTTTAAGGAGAAGATAACAAGGTATCAGATAGAGCATATAGCAGGATTAAAGGGAGGAGGTACAAAGTATAGGGTTCCAAGCTGTAAAACTTTAGCTGAGCATAACTTCTGCTTTAAAACTGAAGAATGTAATAATATCAGAAATCCTTTTCAATTCGGTAGGAAAAATGAATGAAAGAAGCTTAGAATTTTTAAAAAAGGAGTTCAAGTGGTATTATTACTACAAAGATGATGAAATAGAAGAGCCAAAAAGGATAGAAGAAAGAGAATTTGGTTACATGCCCTTTAGTAAGGGTATGATAAGGCATCTAAGCTTAAAGAGTAGAGGAGAGCTCATAGCCCTTTTATTAAGGGAGGTTCCAGCTGGGGTTTACTGCTCCTGCTCTTACTACCTTTCCCCTCATCTTCCCATGGGAGAAAAGGGATGGAAAGGCTCAGACCTCATCTTTGATATAGATGCTGATGGGCTAAATTCTCCTTGTAAAACAGAGCACGATAGATGGATATGTAAAAATTGTGGTTTTAATGCCTTTGGTAAAAGGCCTGAGCTCTGCCCAAATTGTAATAGCTTAAAGATTGAAGAGATTAGCTGGTCTTGTGACCTTTGCATGAATAAAGCTAAAGAGGAGGTTCTTAAGCTTCTAGAGATTTTGGAGGAAGATTTTGGTTTAAGCAGGAAGGAAATTCAAATATATTTTTCGGGCAACATGGGCTATCATATTCAGGTTCAGAGTCCCTTGATAGAGGAACTAAACCAAGATGGTAGAAATGAGATTGTGGATTATTTAAGCTGTAAAGGACTTAATATAGAAAAGCTAGGTTTTGTAAGGGGGCTAAGATATGATGAAATTCTTCAAAGGCTTTCAAATTTGGATTATTATGGATGGGGTAGAAGGTTACTAAAATTCTTTGAAAATAATTACAATGGTAATCCTACAATTAAATTGGCTGAAATGTTAAGTAAAGAGGGTTATAAAAAATTCTCAAAAGCTCTTAAAGATTTATTTGATCAGTTATCCGTAAAAATAGATAGAGAAGTAACCATAGATTTGCACAGAATCTTTAGATTACCTGGAAGTTTACATCAAAGATCTGGTCTAATTAAGAAAAAGGTTAATGATTTAGATTATTTTGACCCCTACGATGATACCTGCCCTTTTAATGATGAACCCGTTAAGATAAGGATTAGTTTCTCCCCTAAATTTAGATTAAAAGGAAAAGAATTTGGGCCCTATAAAAACGAAACTTTAACTTTGCCTAAATATGCCTGTCTATTCTTAGTTGCAAGGGGTGTTGCCGAGGTTGAAGGTTGAAGAGCTTTACAATTACTTTAAAGCTGAAAAAGAAAATCCAATGATTCAGGATGTACCTAAGGATTTGTATAAAAGAATTGCCCAGTATCTAAGTCGCTTTGAAAATTTGGAGGAGAGTAAAGAAATAGGCTACCTTTTACTAATAAAGGAGAGGAATTTGCTCATTGAGTTGGCTGAAAGGCTTATCAATCTTAGATTAGAGAAGGCAAAGAAGCTTGAGGAAACTGATGAGCAATTGTTAAAGCTAACCGATGAGGAAAAGTATATTCTACACCCTTTTAAAAGAGAGGTGAAAAGGAAAAATCTAGTCCTTGAGGCCTTAAAGATGGGAAGGGTAAAGCAATTAGAGAAGGCTTCAAGAATAGTAAGCTCTAGAACTTTACTGGTTAGATTTCTTCAGGATATTCCAACCATAGTGGGTTCAGATTTGAAGAGCTATGGCCCCTTTAAAAAGGAGGACGTTTCAAATTTACCTTATGACAATGCTATAACCTTAATAAGGAAGGGCATTGCTGAGGAAGTGGAATCTTTAGAACTTTCTGAGTAGTATGCTTAGCCTTAGAAAAGAAATTTTAGTCATAATATCAATATCTTCAAAGACTGCACCCCTCAGAAATTCATAAAGTCAGAGCCACTGTTAACAAAATTCATATAAATATCAGTAAAGAATTTTACTAAGGGGATAAAAATGGTATCCAAAAAGCAACAAGAAAATTTAGCTAAGATAGATAAGGCTATAAATAGTTTAAAACATGTAGCTGATAATGTCCTTGCTCCAAAGAATGTTAGAAAATTTGTTAAAAATTCTATCTCAGTTCTTCAAGATAGTAGTTTAAGTCCTGCAGTTAGAGCAGCTAACGCTATAAGTTTATTAGATGAAATCTTACAAGATCAAAATATGCCCAACTTTATAAGGGTAACTTTATGGCAAGTCTTGTCTATATTAGAAGGTATAAAGGAATAGATACTTCTAAACTTTTAATTTATGAAGGTTCAAAGCAAAAATAAGGTAAGCCATTATTAATTTTCTCTATGGCTATTTCGATTAGAAAATCTGAAATGTTAAAAGATTTGTGATTCCAATCAAAGTCAGAAATTACAAACTCTTTCTCTCCTCTCTCATAAATTTGCTTCCATTTAGCCCTACCATAAAAAGGTTTCACCAATCTACAGTCCCATCTTCTACATTTTATACCATTTCTTGAAGAAAAATGCATACAATTAAAACAATGTTTAGATAGCCAAATTATACTCTTTTCTCTCTTTCTCTTCTTAAGTTCTTCTATTAGAGAGTCTGATTGAGCCCTAGCCATATCAAATAATTCTTTTCTACCCTTTTCTGTATCAAGATAATATTCTAAATTTTGACTAACGATCTTTTTCCAATCCTCTTTCTCTTCTTTTTTCTGCAACAATCAATAATAGAACACTAAGTATTTTACTCTTTCTGAGTTTACCAGATTTGATAATCAAACTTGATAATACCATTAAGGAACCAGAAGAACGATAGACTGACTTCTTAGGAAAGGCTTAACTTAATCTATCCTAGGCTGTAATATATCTCCTTATCTTTATATATGCTTGACCAAAAACAAACTAAAAAGAAAAGCTCTAAGAATCTTGAAATCCTTCAAATAAGAAGACAAACAATATGATAAAAGTTTATAATATGCCTATTATTTATTTAAGATAATGATAGAAGAGAAGAAAAACGAGGTAGCTTTTAAGTACTATAACAAAATCTTTGAACTTTTAAAGAACCATCATGAATGGTTTAGGAATTCTATACCCTTGATAGCCTCTGAAAATTTGCCTAGCCCTGCCGTTAGGGAGGCTTTAATTAGCGATTTTGGAAATAGATATGCTGAAGGATGGCCTGGAGAAAGGGTTTATGCTGGGTGTTTGTACATAGATCAGGTAGAGCTAATTTGTATAGATTTGGCAAAGATTTTATTCAATGCTGAATTTGTAGATGTTAGACCTATATCAGGAGTCTGTGCCAATCTGTCTTTGTATTCAGCCTTTACGCAGCCTAACGATAGAATGATGGCTTTAGCCATACCTAATGGAGGGCATATATCTATGGGAAAAAAAGATTTCTTTGGTACAGCTGGTTTAGTTCACGGTTTAAGGGTTGAATACTTTGCCTTTAATAAAGAAGAGATGAATATTGATGTAGATAAGACTAAGGAGAAATTTGAGAAGATGGTTAAAGAAGATAAGGAGATACCAAAATTAGCTATCTTTGGAGGTAGTGTTATACTATTTCCTCACCCTGTTAAAGAGCTAAGTGATTTCTTTAAGAGCCATAATTGTTTTGTTGCCTACGATGCTGCCCATATAGCTGGTTTGATTGCTGGTAAAAGGTTTCAAGACCCCTTAAGAGAAGGAGCAGAGGCTATGACCATGAGCACTCACAAAACTTTGTTTGGACCTCAAGGGGGAGCCATAGTTAGCTATGAAAGGTACGCTGAGCAGATAAAGAAAGCAGTATTTCCAGGAAACACTAGCAATCATCATCTTCATTCTGTTGCTGCTAAGGCTGTAGCCTTTGCTGAGTTTCTGAAGTTTGGAGAGGAATATGCAGAGCAAGTTATAAGAAATGCAAAGGCTTTAGCCCAAGCTTTACATGAAAAGGGTTTAAAGGTTTTAATGGAAAATAAAGGCTTTACAGAATCTCACCAAGTTGTTTTAGATGTAACTAAGTTTGGAGATGGAGGAACCCTAGAAAAGCTCTTGGAAAAAGCCAACATAATAGTAAACAGACAGCTTATACCTGGGGATATTCAGGCTGGTAGGCATTATACTAACCCAGGGGGCTTAAGGTTAGGAACCTCGGAGGTTACAAGGTTAGGTATGAAAGAGAGTGAAATGAAAGAGATTGCTGAATTCTTTAAGAAGGTTATAATAGATAAAAGGAACCCAGAAATCATAGCAAAGGAAGTTTCTAAATTTAGAAAAGATTACCAAAGGGTTCACTATGCCTTTGAAAATGTAAGAGAGGCTTATAGCTATGTAAATGTTAGGACATGATAGAAATAAATTCTAAGAGTTTAGTTGAAGAACTTCAGAATTTGATTAGGATACCCTCTAGAAACCCTCCTGGAGAGGAGAAAAATCTTGCCCTTTATCTTGAAAAGAGGCTCAAAGATCTTGGTTTGGATAAAGAATTAATAGCTGAACCTTATGAGAATAGACCTCAGGTAGTTGCAAGGTTAAAGGGAAGCTTAGGAAAGCCAAAGCTCATCATAAATGGGCATATGGATACAGTTCCTGAAGGAGATGTAAATAGGTGGAGCTTTAAACCCTTTGAAGGTGTTATAAAAGATGATAAAGTTTATGGTAGGGGGGCAAGTGATATAAAAGGGGGTATTGCATCCACTCTAATAGCCTTAGATTACCTTTTAGAGAAAGATATAAAATTAAAAGGAGATTTAATTCTTCAGTTTGTTATAGGAGAGGAAACAGGGGAGCCTGGGACTAAGGATCTATTGCTGAATAAAAAGTTAGTGGGAGACTATGGTATAGTGTTAGAGCCTACAAGCTTAAAGGTAGCTAATGCAATAAAAGGTTTAGCTTGGTTTCATATTAAATTTATAGGTAAGCCCTGCCATGCCAGTTGCCCAGAATATGGAATAAATGCCATATTTAAAGCCTTAAGTTTCTGTAATAAAATTGAAAGTTATTCTTTAAAGCTTAAGGAGAGGAAGCATAAATTATTGAATAACCCTAAGGTATCTGTAACCATGATTAGAGGAGGGGTAAAGGAGAACATGATACCCGAAAGCTGTTTAGTTTCTTTAGATAGAAGAATAATACCTAATGAAAGTTTAGAATCTGTAAAAAGAGAGATAGAAGAAATTCTTGAAGGTATGAAGAGGGAAGATAAAGATTTAGTTTACGAATGTTGGATAAAGGGAAATTACGAACCTGCAGAAATTCCTGAAGATGCTGAAATTGCAAGTGTTATGAGGAAAAATGTAGAGCTAGTAACTAAGGAAAGACAATTACCCTTTGGACTTCCAGCAGCTACTGATATGAGAAATTTTGTTAACGATGCTAAAATACCAGCTGTAACCTTTGGACCTGGAAATTTAAGGGAAGCTCACTCAATAGATGAATACGTTGAGGTTAAGCAATTGGTTAACGCATCAAAGGTTTTAATACTAACTATAAAAGACCTTCTATCATAAAAGGATGAATAAATGTCAGATTTATCTAAAAGAGATGAAATTTTAACTTTAGTATGTCTTTATAGTGATAATTTTGGAGAGAGGGTAATAAGAAATTTAATAAACGACCCAAGCTTCTGCGATTCCTGTGGTCTCTACTGTGATTTTTGTAAATATGGTGTTTATAGCTATGTCCGTAATGTTAGAGCTGTAATAAAGTTACCAAGCCTAGCAGAATTACCACCCTTTATAGAAAACCCAAGGGAATATATGCCCAAGAAGATGCCAGAGGCTGATTTATGTATAGCTTCTGGATTACATAAAGATTTACTATTAGAACTTCCCTACCAATTAAAAGAGTTTAGAATAAAGGCCTTAATTGTACCCATAGAGGATTTCAACGAGGTTCCCTCTGGTCTAAGGAAACAGGTAGAGGAGAGGTGTGAAGAATTAGGGTTAGAGTATGCTTTTCCAAAACCTTTTTGCTCTTTGGAACCATCTCCAAATAAACCAACCGTATCAAGATTTGTAAATGAGCTAAAGATAGGAAGGCCTTTATTAGAAATTTCAATAAAAAAGAGTGGGAATAATGAAGTTATAGACTCTATAACAGTTAGGAGGAGTGCTCCCTGTGGTTCCACATGGTATATAGCAAGAAAGCTAAGAGGAATAGAACTGAAGAGGGAAACTTTATATGGTGAGATAGCAAAAGCCCATCATAGCTATCCCTGTACAGCTACCATGAAGACAGACCCAGAATTAAAGGAACCCATACTTCACTTTTCAGGTTATATAATAAGGAAAGAATTTGAAAGAGCCTTAAAATTTAGCAACCTAAATAGAAGAGATACGAAAGATAAGTAAAGCTTTGACTAAGTTTTTTCGCTCTTGCTTTAAAATTTCTTTAGGTGGATGAAACTCTTCATCGTATCTAATCAAGGTCAATTAAATCTTTTAGAGCTTGTGAGCTATCTATCTGATAGAAGAATAGCCTATAGGTTGGAGGCTTCTTCGGATTGGGGATTAATCTTTGAGACTAATTTAGATCCAAAGATCTTAGCTAAAGATTTAGGAAGCTTGATTAAAATTGGAAGCGTTAAGCTTTCCTTACCTAAGAATCAGTTAAATGAGTTCTATAATAAAGTTAAAGGAATATCCTTTTACGATCATCTTGAGGATAAAGTTTACTGGGCTATAAGCCTCTATGAAGCTGAAGAATTAAAGCCTATGTTAGAAGCGTATTTTCTAGAAAAATTTAAAGAAGAGGGAATAAGGAAGCAAAAGATACTTAAAGTTTACAGAGAGGAGCCTAGTGAGGTCTTTTCTTCAGAGCTTGAAAGAAAAAAGGTAATTGAAAGGGGTTTTGAAATTGTAGGCTTATTAGCTGATAATAAATATTATTTAGGAAGGACTTTAGCCCTTATAGATAATAAAGGTTATTATGAAAGGGACTTTAAAAGACCCTATAGAGAAAGTAAAATAAGCATACCTCCTAAGTTAGCAAGGACCCTTTCAAATTTAGCTGGTGCTAATAAAGGTAAAGTAATATTGGACCCTTTTTGTGGTACTGGGACTATATTACAAGAGGCTATGCTTTTAGGCTCTGATGTTATTGGTGTTGATATAAATGAGTTCTATGTTAAAAAAGCTAAAGAGAATTTGAGCTGGTTAAAATCAAGGTATAAGCTAAGCTCAAGATTTAGAATTTTAAGAGATGACTCAAGAAAATTAAGTCATTTCTTAAAATTAGAAGTGGATGGTATTGCTACAGAGCCTATACTATTGCCCACTTTAAAGAAGCCTTTGAGTAAGGATAAAGCCTTAAATCTTTTAAAGAGGGCTGAAAGAATTTACCAAGATGCTTTAAAGGAATTTGTTAAAATTATGAAGGATAAAGCAAAGTTAGCTTTAGTTCAACCTTACCTATTGCTAAAAGGAGGGGAATTGATATCCTTTCCTTTAGAGGATTATGCTAAAAGTTTGGGCTTAAAACCCTATAATGAAGTTAAAGTAAAGTATCCTTTATTCTTCAAAAGTGAGAAGGAGAAAAGGGTGAACAGGGGGGTATGGCTCTTTACTAAAAGTGATACTCAAAGTAAAAACAAGTTAGCTTAAAACTTATTACAAAGTTCTAATATATCTTTTAGGGAGTTGAATAAAAGCTATCCTTTTCTTTTTTTATTAATAGCAGGAATTATAGGTATCCTTCTCTTTCCATTCTTTTTAGCACCTTTTCACCTTATTAATCCTTCAATGAGGGGGGTGATGGAAAGGATGATGGGCTCCTCCTATGAAACCATAGCTCTAAATCCTTTAATGCTAGAATTATCCTTAGGCTTTTTAGCCCTTCTCATAATTGGTATATTTGGATTGGTCTATTTCATGATCCTTCCTGAAATACCTTCTCATTCAGAGCCCCTTAAATCTGAAAAAACCTATGGGGTGGTTCTTAATATCCTAACCAAAGAGGAGAGAAAGGTGGTTGAGCTTTTACTTGCCCATAATGGGGTTTACCTTCAAAAGTATATTGCGAAAGAAGCTGAGTTGAGCAGATTAAAGACCCATAGGATAATAAAGCGTTTAGCTGATAGAGGTATTGTAACAGCCCAATCAAAGGGTAATACGAGGGAGATAAAGTTAGCTGAATGGTTTAAGCCTTCTCCTGATTAAAGGTTTTAGTGTAAACGTTTCACTTAATATTTATATTTTGTTTCAAATTTGTTTCAGCAAACCTTTAAATTGGGTCTATTCTTAAAAAAGCTGGGATGATGAAATGACAAATACAACTAAGTCTATATTGGTAGCATCGTTAGTGGTTATAGCTGTTATAATAATAGTATCCTTAGGGTTTGCCTTTGCATGGAACAATAATAGTATGATGAGTAGAGGATGGTGGAACGGTGCTCCTATGATGAATGCTTGGAATAATGTCCCTATGATGGGAAATTGGGTAGGTAACCCAATAACACAGCAAGCAAAGAATAATCCATCTTTAAGTCCTGACAATTGGTTCGGTATGGGAATGATGGGTAATAATATGATGGGCTATAACTGGAACAGAGGTCCTATAAGAGGTATGGGTCCTAACTATATGGGTGCTTGCCCTGGTACTGTATGGTATCAACCTACTATTTCAGCGGAGCGTTTATCCATAGATAAGGTTAAGGAAAAGCTTGAAAGCTATTTGAATAGCTTAGAGGGTAACTTTGCTTTACATGAGATAATGGAGTTTCAGAATAACTTCTATGCTATAGTAGTTGAGAAGGATACCGGGATAGGTGCCTTTGAGCTTTTAGTTCATCCCTACACAGGATTCATCATGCCAGAGCCAGGACCAAATATGATGTGGAATATAAAATATGGGATGCATAACATGATGGGTTATACAATTACTACAACTATGAATATAGATTCAGAGCAAGCTAAGAAATTAGCCTTAACCTATCTTCAACAATACTTTAGCAATGTAGAGGTGGAAGAACCTATACAATTCTATGGCTACTATACTCTAGACTTCAAAGTGAGTGGTGAAACCTATGGAATGCTGAGTGTAAATGGATATACAGGGCAGGTATGGTATCACAGTTGGCATGGTAAATTCATACAAGAATTAGAAATAGAGGAGTAAATTCTCCTTTCTTATTTTTTATTTTATGTTAAAAAGGTCTTCAGAGAAATCTCTCCCAACCTGCAAATTTATTTATATACTTTCCTCTAATGGGTATCTTTTCATCACACCTAGGACACTTATTATCGCTAAGACCATAGTAGCTGACCCTTGCATTTTGCCTAACTATGAGCATCTTACTACATTTAGGGCACTTCGTTGATTCGAACTCCCATATACCTGTATTACCAATGTAGACGAATTTAACACCCATTTCCTCAGCCTTCTTCTTAGCCTCTAGTAGCTTACTCAAGCTAGTTGGGGGCTTTATATACCTATGGGCTGGATGGTACCTATTTATATGCAGAGGAATATCTTCACCTAAAACATCTAAATGTTCCTTTATGATCCACTCAATACACTCAGCTGAGTCGTTAAAGCCTGGAACCATTAGAAAAACAGTCTCTACATGACCTCCATTATTCAGTATTATCTTTGCGTTCCTAAGAGGAACCACAGGGTTCACACCCTTAAGGATACTTTTATGAGCTTTTGGACAACCTTTTATATCCACAGAGAATCCATTGGCACCTGCTTCCATTAAGGCCGATAAAGCTCTCTCAGTAAAGTAGCAATTCGTTACAATAGTAGAGTAAAGGCCTTGCTTAGAAGCTAAACTGAACACATCTATCAGATAATCAACTTGAGTAGAAGGCTCTGTGAAGCTTGCACAGATACCCTCATCACCGTTGGTGATAGCTAATTTGATGAGTCTTTCGGGTGGGAAATATATGTCTTCGCTGGTGGGTCTCCTAAAGCTTATGTGGTGATTCTGGCACCAAGGACAGTAAAAATTGCAACCATAGTTGGAGAAGGTTAAGGATGTGGAACCTGGCCAGTAATGAAAGAAGGGCTTTATCTCAATTGGTCTACTCTCTATAGCACTGAGCAAACCATAACCTAAGTTGATAAGTTTACTATCCATGTTAGCATAGTTTCCACAGATACCTATACTACCTAACCTTATTTTACAAATTCTCTCACAAGCTAAACACTTTAATCTTCCATCATCTAAGAACTCCCAGAATAAAGCTACTTTAGGCTCTACTTTGGATATCATCCTATCTATAGGTATGGAAAGTATAATAAAAAGGTAAAGAATATAGAAACATAGAAGAGCTTGAAGATATTATAATAAAAAGATAAACCTCTTATAAAAGTTTAATGATAAGAAGTTGATAACATGCCAATTAGCAAAAAATCCTTAGACTGGATATCTATGGCTGAAGAAGATTTGGAAGATTCTGAGGCTGATTATAGAGAAAGAAGGTATGCCAGTTCTGTCTTCCATGCAGAACTCTGTGCTCAGAAGGCTTTAAAGGGGATCATTATAGCATTAGGCTTTGAACCAGGTAAAACTCATAGACCAAGCCTAGTTTTAAAGGGCTTAATAAGTGGGGCTTGATAAACTTGAAGGAGGAAACCATGGGTGAGCTAGATAGAATAATTTCTCTTTCTCTTGTTCTAGAAGATCAGGGTGTAATACCTCGCTACGGATGGGAAACTTTGAGCAGAATCATAAAACCATCAGAGATCTATGATGAAGAAAAGGCTGGACTTCTCTTAGAGAATGCTAGAGAAGTTCTGAGATTGGCTAAAAAATTAATTGGTGAATTAAACTGATAAATTCTTTAATAAAAGATAAAAGGTACTTAGAGGATCTGAGGGAATACCTAGAAGTCCTATTAGGTAATGAAAAGGTAACTGCCATAATACTTTACGTCTCTCTTCCAAAAGGTAAAGTTAAACCTTACTCTGAAAGTGATATAGATCTATTAGTAATAAGTAAGGATCTACCAAAGGATTTAGTAGAGAGAAGACTCAAAGCTCTTAAGCTAAAAAAGCGCCCTATGGCTATAGAGGATATATGGGTTACAGAGGAGGAACTTTTAGAGGGTTTAAAGGGTGGGTGGGGGCTTATCTTAGATGCTTTAACCTATGGTAAACCTCTTTATGACCTAAAAAAATTCTTAGAACCTATGAGAAAATTTGTAGGTGAGAAGTATAAAAGAATTGGTAAAATATGGGTTTTAAGAGATGGATAAATAAGAAGAAGGCCATTTTATTATAATTACTTTAAATTAGTGAATAAAGCTTGGTTTAAAGAAGGTTTTGGATTGGATATAGATTGGCTACGTATAATTGATGTGATTACTAAGGGAATAAGAATGTACGAAATAATAGAGCAAGAGTTAATGAAAAACCTATTTCAGAAGTAGGTTTAGATAATAAAAATAGGAATTATAGAGAGTAGAAAATAGAGTTGAGCAAAAGTTAAATCTGGAGTAGTGGGGACGGTGGGATTTGAACCCACGATTTTCGGGTCACCGCAGCTCCAATTTCACATCATCTTTAATCAGCTGACCCAAAACTTCTGGAGCCCCTAGCGGCACCCAAAGGGCTGACGCCCTGCCTTACTAGACTACGTCCCCTATACAAAACTTCCCTTTACCTTCTATAAAAGTTTAAAGTTAGGATAATGATATTATTAAATTAGTTTGAAGTTTCTTGTTAGTGTTACCGATAAGGTTGAAGCCCTTAGAGCCTATAGAGGAGGAGCAGATATAATAGATATTAAAAATCCTAAGGAAGGCTCTGTAGGTGCAAACTATCCTTGGATAATAGATGAGATAGTTAGTTCTCTTAAGGGAAAGGTAGAGATCAGTGCAACTATAGGAGATTTAAATTTCTTACCTGGAATGGCTTCTTTAGCCTGCTATGCAGCTTTAAAATTAAAGGTAGATTATGTTAAAGCTGGTTTCTATAAATTAAACCTTGAGCAAGCAAAGAGTTTGGCTAAAAGTCTATCAAAGACCCTTGAAATGAATAAAGAGGCTAAGTTAGTTATGGTCAGTTTTGCCGATTATAAAGAGTTTAGGGGCTTATCCTACTGGAAGCTTTTAGAGATAGCTAAAGACTACTTTGATGGGTTTCTTTTAGACCTTAAGCTTAAGGGTGAAAGATGCCTATTCGATTATCTGAAAAAAGAAGAGCTGATTAGGATCAGAGATTTCTGTAGAAATAATTCTTTAATTTTTGGTATGGCAGGAGGCTTAAAATTCGAGCACTTAAAAATGGTGAAGGATTTAGAGCCTGATGTATTTGGGGTTAGGAGAGGAGTTTTGGATAAGTTAAAGGTTAGTGAAAGCTTGGTAAGAACTTTTATTAAAAGCATTAGAAGTTAGTTCTAAGCCATAAACAACATTAAAGCTCTTATATTGAAACTTTAAAAGTTAGCTTTGAAAGGTTTTATATCCTTTTCTTTATATAAGGATAGGGTTGAGTTCCCTTAGTGATAAGCTTAAGGAAAAGCTTACTCAGGAGGATTATGATTTTGCCCTTCAAATTCTTAGCTTACCAACTAGTAAAATTAGAAGCTTTTTAGAAGATAAAGTAAAGGAGGTGGTTAAGGATTAGATTAGTAGATTTAGAAATCTTTAACTTTAGAGGAATAGAGCAGGAAGAGATAAAGCTCAATCCCTTACATGTATTTCATGGTCCTATGGGTAGTGGAAAAACATCAAGGCTCTTAGCAATTCTCTTCGCATTAACGGGCTCTACTCTTGCTGGGTTAACCTTGGATGATATGATAAATCTTAACTCTGATAGAATGGTGGTTAGAGTAGGTATAGAAAAGGATGGGAAATATCATAAAGTTGAAAGAAGTAAGAGGAGAGGTTATTCATCCTCTTTAAAATTTTTAGGAGAGCCCCTTACCCTTGCTATAGATGAGAATATCTATATAGAAGGTAGGAAAATATCCGAAATATTCTTTGGGGCTCCAAAGGAAAAGATGCTAAAACTGGATGCTCTATTAGGTTTATCCGATTATAACTTAGCCTTACAAGAAATAACTACAGCTCCCATAGATAAAAAGTTAGAGGAATTTAAGAAGCATAAGGAGGATATGCTTAGAGCCCTTGAGTATGAGGAGAAGACTAAAAAATTAGAGGAAGAAATAAAGAACATAAACTCAAGGTTAGATGAAATAAATTCAGCTCTAAGTAGTGAGTTGAATTCAAAAGCTTGGGCAGAGGAAGTAATTAAAAGGGCTTCTGAAAGTATAAAAATTAAAGGAGAGATAGAGAGCAAAAGGGAATTAATAAAAAGTTATAAAGGACAGCTGGATTCTATTCCTAAGTATTCAGAAAACTTAGAAGAAGAGCTTAACGAATTAGAATCTAGGTATAAGGCTATGCAGAGAAGAAAAACCTATCTAGAAGGTTCCTTTCAAATTTTTGATCTCGAATCTATAGATAAAATTACCAACTGCCCTTTATGCTATTCTCCCTTATCAAAGGAAAAGGTTAGTGAGTTTAAACAGTATTATAACGAATATAAGGAACTGATCTTAAAGTCTAGAGATTTAGAGGAAGCTTTATCTATAAAAAGAAAAGAAGTGGAGCAGGCTAGAAAGGATAAAGAGAGAGCAAAATGGCTTTATTCTCAAATTTTAAGCTTGGAAGCTGAGATATCTAGCAGGAGTTTTGATGTTATAAATGAAGAGGATATTAATAGAGCGAAGCAAGTAATGGATAGATTTGATAGATTAAAAAAGGAAAATGAGGAGCTTAAATTCAAAAAAAGGACTTTGGAGGAGCAGATAAGGGATTATACTTCTTTAAAGGAAAAATTTTCTGTTTACAAAACCTATAATTTAGATAAAAAGTTAGAGGAATTAGAAGCTTTAAGAGATAAAATAGTTAGGATAAAAAAAGCTTTAGAAGAGGCTCTAAGGGAAATCAGAGAAGAAGAGCTCTTAAAGTTAAGAGATTCCTTCAGGAGAGCCTTTAGAAAGATCTATACCTATGAAAAATTTAAGGATGCAGACTTTGATCTCATAAATTATAAGGGAAGGGAAGTTTTAACCCTTAAGGCTAAAGTTAATGAAAGCTGGATAAGAGCTGATCAAATGAGCACTGGAGAAACGGTAGCTTTAAGTTTTGCCCTTCTATTTTCCATAAATCAGATTGAAAGTCCTTCCATCTTACTATTGGATGAGCCTGAAGAAGGTTTAGATGATGAGGGTATAAGAGGATTAGCAAAAGTATTAAAAGATCTATCAAACAATACACAGATTTTAATAGCTACAAGAAATAATCTTTTAGCGGAGCTTCTTAAAGGATGAGCTTCGAGAGGCAAAGGGTAATAGGAGTAATTGCCAGCGAGTCTAGTGAAACGGAAGCTAGAGTTATACTAAACTATAAAGAAGAATTAAATATCAAAACCGAAGATTTAGTTGTAGTTGAAAATCTTATTGGAGGTAAAGTTTTAGCCGTTTTAAGGGGAGGAAGAGGTTTAAATGAAAATCTTAAGACTGGAGGTTATCATCCAGCTTTAAGTTATGCAAGAATAGGAGGAAATCCAAGTAAAGCTAAAGAAAGCTATGATTTTAGGCTATTGGTTATTGGAGAGATTACAGAAGAAGGTTTAGTTCAGAATAAGAAGATTCTATCACCAGGCTCTCCTGTTAGGCTCTTTAGTGAAAAAGATGATCCTATGGTTTATTTATCAAAAAATAAAGGCTTCACTTTGGGTTACTATGAAGGAAGACCCAATTGGAAAGTTCCTGTAAATATTGATTTTATTCCCTATCATATAGGAGTCTTTGCCACTACTGGAGGAGGAAAGTCTTACCTTGCAAGATACGAGATAATACCCTTACTAAAAAAGGCTGGATATGGTGTATTGATCTTAGATTGGAAGGGTAGAGATTATGCTCCTTACTTTAAGGACGTGATTAGTATAGCTGATATAGCCCTTGATACTGAGAGTGTTAAAGACTACCTAATTAGACTCTTTGGAAACTTTGGATACTCTACAGATACAAATCTCCCTAGGCAAGCTTTAGAAGCTTACCTTGAGAAAGAAGAATGGAGAGGTCTAGGTGAGAAAGACCTCAAAGATAGTTTAAAGGAAGGGATTATAGAAGAAATAAAGCTTTTAAAGGATAGAAGAAGTGAAGAGGCTATAAATAGGGTTGAATTGGCCTTTAAGAAAATTCAGAGTAGAGAGTTATCCTTCATCTTAGGTATAAAAACTCCTGAAAACGTTCTTGAAGAGGTTAGAGAAAAGGGAATAGTGGTTATTAACATGAAGAAGGCAAGTAAGCATATTAAGCTACTTTGCTTTTTGGCCCTTGGTAAGTACTTAATGGATATGATGTATAACGATGAAGACCCAAATCTAGCTTTGGTCATAGACGAAGGTCCTCAATACTGTGGATTCAATCCTATAGGAATTGAGAAGGAAACAACAGATATAATCATAGATATGTGCGCTTTAGGTAGAAGCCACAAATTATGTATATGCTTGCTATCTCAAGGAATAGCTGGAGAAATTGGTATAAATGCAGCTGTGAGAAGGAATCTTAATACTCAACTCATTGGGAAGATTCATCCCTTGGATATGAATGAAGCATCAAATTGGCTCTCTCCTTATAATATAGATCCAAAGTTCTTGCTCTCTTTACCTCCTGGACATTTTTACTTTATGGGCAGTATGAATCCTTCTCCTATGCCTCTATTAATTACTTTTGCCATAGGTTAAACGATTATGCCTAAGTTTTGTGCAAATAGCCCTACATTATATAGCCTAAGAAGATAGTCGGACCTTAGATACCTTTGAAGAGGAAGTTGGAATAGATTATCAGTAGAGGATAATAACTCATAGGACTTCCTAATGAATTATTAGATTCATAGAGGGGGGATATGTAAATGGAGGCATAAGGATTCTTCCCTTTTATTCAAAGCGAGACTATTTGCACGAACTTGGATATCGTAAAGGAAGAGGGTTAAAAAGTAAGTAAATAATCTTGATATGACTTCCATTAGATGATAACCAATAGCTTGAGTTGTTCAATCTAAGTTTTAAAGGTTAAAGTAAAGATTTTTAAAATTTTAGCCCACCCAATTAATGGGTGAATTTGATGAGAAATCGTAGGATTTTACTGGCTACCATCGGTAAGGGGGCATATCAAAGGTAACTTCTACTGTGAGATTACTAAGGGGTCCATTTATGGTCTTAAGTGGGTAGGTAACTTGAACTGTGGAAACTGATGGGAGTGTAGCTTGGAAGGAACAGATCCTGTGTGGGGCAAGTTCATAGTGAAGTTCAACTTCGACTCTAAGGTATTTTGAACTGTCTTGGGAAAGACCCTTTGGTGGGGTTACTAAAGTCACAGAAGAAATCATAAATGGGGAGCTTAGGATAGCCCCCTAAGCTTTATAATTCTTTATTTTTAGGTCAGGACTATGTAAATTTCTTACTATTTGCGCCTGTTTAATAAAACAAGTTAAACCCTTTTATTAACTATTCCTGGGAAGAGATGTGTAAAATCTTAATTTTTGAGAACAAGGATAAGGGAAAAACTATTTTTATCATAGAGCAATAAGACTTATGTATTTCTTTAAGGAATTGTAGTTTTAATGCATCCAAGGGGGTACCTTAGAATACTTAGATAGCTAGAGAGGTTTAGCTAATAGAAGAGGCATTTTAACTTTCTATTAACGCTAAAAGCATTTGGTGTATCCACAGTGTAAGCACTTATAGCAACCTTCTTCAAAACTCAAAGTAGCTTGCCCACATTGAGGGCACTTTGATAATTTAGTTCTGATTTCAACTTGTATTCCTGAAAACATTTCTAGGGCTTTAGCCACAGCATCAGGTACAGAATATATGGGAAGACCATGATCCCAACTAGAGCTTTCTCCCTGAATACCCTTTAAGCTCTTTATAACATCTTTAATATCCCCTCCTTTCTGTAAGAATAAGCTTATGAGCCTCCCAATGGCTTCTGAATTTGCTTTATCATCAGCTCCAGATTTACCTAAGGTTACAAAAACCTCCTTTATTCCCTCTTCATCTCTATTTACCGTTACATATAAGCCCCCTTGAGGTAAACGAAACTTTATGGTTTCTCCAATTAAAATTCTTGGTCTCTCCCATTTTTTCACAATTTCCTTCTTAGCTTCCTTTTCTTTTACAAGTATTCCTTCTCTAGAGCCCTCTCTGTAAACAGTTATCCCTTTACAGCCTAACTTCCAAGCCAAGAAGAAAATCTTTTCCACTTCCTCTACTTTAATATCTTGAGGTAAGTTTACCGTACTTGATATGCTTGAATCTATATGCCTCTGTATCATAGCCTGCATCTTAACCCTTTGCTCAGGCTTTATCTTATAAGCTGGTATAAAGGTAGGGGGTAAATCCTTCTCATCCTGCACTTTAAAAAGACCCATGTATTCCTTTACCAAGGGGTGATAAACTTTGAACTCTTGCTCAGTCAAAGATTTTGATCTTCTTACATAGCTTATTGCGTAAAGGGGCTCTATTCCGCTTGATGTACCAGCCAATATGGAGCCTGAACCAACAGGAGGTATGGTTAAAATACAAACATTTCTTAATCCTTTCTCCTTAATCCTTTCAACAATTTTAGGTTCTAACCTTTTAACAAAATCCCTCTCTAAATGCTTATTTAAATCAAAGCCTGGAAAATTTCCCTTTTCTTCTGCAAGGTTACAGCTCTCATCATAGGATATATTCTTTATCTTTTCAAATAGACTCCCTACAAATTCTATGGTTTCATCTTCATCATATTTCATATTTAACTTTATTAGCATATCAGCTAAGCCTGTGAAGCCTAAACCTATTCTCCTTGAATATAAACTTGCATCTCTCTGAGCCCTTAAAGGATGCCTACTAGCGTTATAATCTAATACGTTATCCAAAAATCTTACACCATATCTTACAGCCTTTTCCAAATTTTCCCAATCGATTCTTGCTTTATTGGTAAAGGGATTAAGAACGAAGGAAGACAAATTAACGCTTCCTAAGCAGCAGGAACCATAATCTTCTAATGCCTGCTCAGAACAAGGATTAAATCCTTTAACCTCCATACCATTATACTCGCTTGGGCTCTCTCTTTTTACCGTATCCCAGAAGAGAACCCCTGGTTCTGCACTCTCCCAAGAAGCCCTTACTAATTTCTCCCAAATCTCTCTAGCTTTAACTTTCTTGCTAAAACTTGCTTTATCACTATGAAATTTAAGCTCAAAATCCTTATCTTCTTCAACGGCCTTCATAAATTCATCGGTAACTAAGACGCTAATGTTTGCGTAATTCACTTTAGTTAAATCCCTTTTAATATCTATGAAATCAAATATGTCTGGATGGTCAACCCTTAGGGTTATGAGCAAGGCTCCTCTTCTTCCTGCTTGACCGATAGTTCCGGTAGTTATACTCATAAGCTCCATAAAGGATACAGAGCCTGTAGAATAAATGGCAGCATTGTTTACTGGTGCTCCTTTATAGCGAAGGATACTTATATCCACCCCAACCCCTCCACCAAAGGAATAGGTTCTCGCAGCCTCTTTACACCAATCAAAGATTCCCTCTATACTATCTTCTTTAATAGGGATAAAGTAACAATTTAATAAAGTTGCCCTTCTCTTTTGACCAGCACCAAATAGTATTCTACCTCCTGGTATGAATCGAAAATCCTCTAAAAGCCAATAAAATTTCTCCTCCCATTCTCTTCTCTTCTCATCATTAATTTCAACGGAAGCTATTTCCCTTGCAACTCTCCTCCACATTTGTGGAGGTAAGCTTTCAACTATATTACCTCTTTCATCCCTTAAAGCATACTTTTCATAAAATACCCTTGCCCTAAGCTCATCACCTTTAAAGAAATCTAAAGTTTCCTTAGGTAACTCTAATTCCTTTTTAAAAACTAGACTCATAATTTTTTCACTACCCTTTACTATGCACTAAATTTGTTATATTGTATCGCGTCTTATAAATTTAACCAATTTCTCCTACAGGCCTTCCTCTAATTTTTAAAAAAAACAATGAGATAATTAGATTTTAAAAAAGGAAATAGAACCTAACATGAGTTTTATTGAGTAGGATTAAAACTCAACATACTCTCAGGATATAATTACTGGTTGAAGTTTAAAACCACAAACGCTACATTTTTCAAAACTCTGTAAAGTCTTAAAACCACAAACTTGACATAAATTTATCTCCCTTTGAAACCTTGCAAATATAAGCTTATTAATCTCTGATGTAATAAAGTTAACAATTTTACCCCTCTCGTCTTTCTTCAGTTTAAGGGCTAAATAGCATCCCCCACTAACATTCTTTAGCATCCATTCTGCCCAATCTAAAGCATCTGAATCTATCAAATCTCCTTGTAAACTTATACCTTCACAGTAGCTCTTTTTATTTAGGTCTAGATGTTTTCCGTATTTCTCTTGATCTATATTAAAGAAACGAGTGGATGCCTCATCTTCCATAAATCCTATATTTATTTTTTCATTAACCTTTAAACTTAAATCGTTAGCCAATTTATTGACCCCTTCTACAAACCTCTTAGAAAATTCTCTAAAATCTCTTACACTAGCATCGTTACCAAGAACTGCTAATCCAGCTTCTTCTAGCCCAATTAGGTTAACTATGGAAGATATTGAATCTTCTCTATAATTTAGAGATAAGAAAGGGAGAAGGTTTCTATTTAAGTTTTCTGTAATAAGCTTCTTTTTACTCTTTAATGCACTTACAGAGTTTTGTAAAGTTATGTAGAACTTAGCTCTAAAGTATATCTCATCCTTTCCAGCTGCATAGCCAATTCTTGGAAGATTTATAGACAAGGAATGAATAAATAATTTCACCCCATTACTTAGTGAATTGTGCTTAATACCACGATAGGATCTAATCTCTTCATTGGCTAAGGCTAAAGGAATTCCATGAGCCAAGGCTTCATTAAACTCGTAGGGATTTTTTTTAAGGAGATTAAAGGGTAGAATTAAAACTACCTTAGGATTAGGAGTTTTACTGTTATACTTCTCATATTCTTTTAATAACTTTAAATTTTCCTCCCTTAAGAAAAAAGATACTATTAAGGAGTCAGAACTTTGAGGAAGGGTTGATGATAGTAATTCAAAGAGAAGGCAAAAATCTCCTTCACTCACATTTATATTATTTTTTTGTAAAAAGGAATCTAGGTTCGTGAAGCAAACTTCAGAATTTATCTCTCTCGAAAGTAGAGAGGTTAAATGGCATAAAACCTTTATAAGTTCTTTAAAGTCTTTTATTTTTCCATCAATCCTAGGGAGAGAGGGAATCTTAGAATCTAAACTAAAGCCATTTTCAAAAATGTAATTCAGATTTACAAAGGCTGTATCAGGCAAAAAACTCCAACTATTAATTTTAGATAAGTGTATATCTCCAGAAAAGTGAAGATCGGCTATATCTTTTGTAAGTTGAATTAAAAGCAAATACTCAGCTAATATGGAACCAGCCATAACATCCTTTAGCTCATCCATAGCCCATTTACCTGAGCCTGTAGAACTTATCAGTTCTGAAACATCATATACAGGTTTGCCTAAACGGGTTAGCCTTTGCCTATAAACTTCAAGACCTTGCTCTATTAAAAGAGCATTTACTATTTCTCTAATTAAAGGAGCTGTAAGGTAATGAGTTTGAATTTTAGGCAATCTACTTTCAATCTCATTGGTTATTCTTTGGGCAAGCTCTAAAGGCATATCAGCCTCCTTAACCAAAGACTGTAAAATTTTATCAGGGTTAAAGGGCTCTATTCTATGCCTTGATGTTCTCACATAAAGCTTACCACTCTCGAAGAGAGTCTGCTCTTCTATCTGCCTATTTAAGTTAAGAATGGATCTCCCTAAGTTTGAAATGATGTATTTCCTTTGGGCTCTATCTAAACTTACTAAATTCTGCCTAACTAACTTTCTTAAATGGTAGGCAAATTTTCCACTCTCTTTTTTTGATTTAAAGCCTGATAAACTCTTGAGCTCAGAGTAAGTTAAAGGACTGTGAGAATTCAAAATCTTCAAAATTTCTAATCGGTTTAAATTGGCTATAACAGAGTAAATGGCCTTTATCCTCTTTGTTGCCCCTAGGTTTTGCACATACCCAATAAAACTTGAGCAATATTTAATTGTAACGTCCTATCTTTTCAATCATGTCAATATAAGATTTACCCTTTTGTCAAAGATATTTGAGCCATACCTTTTTATCTTACATCATCTACCTTTCATTTCTTAACTACACTTACAACCTTTTCTGAGAAGAGCTTTACAGCTTCATCTAGATTCCTTTGATTAAAGACCAAAGTAAACTGACTAATCCCCGCATCCATATATCTTAAAAGCTTGGTTAAGCAATCCTCAGGATTTCCTACTAAGTTTCTATCAAAGTAATCTTGAGGTAAATAATTTCTCAAGAAATAATCCTTAGCCTCTTTTAAAGCTTCCTCTCTATCTCTGTGTATGAATACATCGATTTCAAGACTAATAGGTAGCCTACTATTCAAAAGCTCTATTTTTTTACGAATTTCATGAACCCTTAAAAAAGAAATCTCTGCCATATCAGCATATTTTGAAGCTATTTTTAGCATTTTCTTTCCCATACAGGCTACTATTATAGGTATATGCCTTTGATAACACTTTGGCCCTAAATTTGCATTAAGAACAGAGAAATATTTTCCTTTAAAGCTAAACCTATCTTTAAGAAATAGATTCTTTATAATTTTAAGACCTTCTTCAAGCATCTCAACCCTCTCTCTACTATTTGGGTAATCATATCCATAGGCTAACCACCATTCCTTAATCTTAGGATAATTGGCTCCACAACCTACCCTTAAATCAAACCTTCCCTTACTAAGGTTATCTAAGGTTGATGAAGCTTTAGCCAAAGCTATGGGCTCTCTATAGCCTTTGAATAGATTGCTTAAAGCTGGTCCTAACCTTATCCTTGATGTTAAAGAGCTTAGATAGGATAAAGTAGAGAAGCAATCTAAGAGGTAATTCCAAGGACCATCACCATAGTAAAAGGCATCATAACCTAAATCTTCACAGAGCTTACAGAATTTAGCTACTTCCTCTACCTTATTACCAAAGGACTCTACACAAAATTTAACCATGACCATGATATATAAAAGGGGTAAAGTTAATTTATCCCTTTTCCTATACCAAATTAGCCGGCCATAGGGACGGTGTTCGACCTGGTCTCATTCCGAACCCAGAAGTCAAATCCGTCACCGCCGTTGTGTTAGTGAGGTGCGAGAGCCCTCGCGAAGCAACGGTGCCGGCACCCTTTTTTTTAAATTTTTTGCTTTGTGGCTTAATTCTTTAAGTTTCTTATGTCTTGCTTTAATCTATGTATTGGTCTGTTGTTGATGAGAG
>JARVJX010000080.1 GCA_029775995.1 Nitrososphaeria archaeon
CAAGGAGATGGCCATGAAGGCATACATGTACAATCTGTTCATAGCCATGGTATAGACAAAAAGATGGTGAGGTCATCCCAGTCCAAGATGCAACGAGCACAGATTCGTGCAAAAAACCAAATTATATTTTAAAATTTAAATTCTGGTTTGTATTTTTTAAGGATAAGATTATACGGCTAAAAAGATAAAACTTGCTGTGTTGCACGATTCTTAGGTATGCTATTCTCCTAGCTAATTGCTTCAAGTTTTTAGATGGATGCTATGAATAGGTTGTATAAGTATGCTTTCATAGCATTTCTTTACATGTTAAAAAACTTTCTTGCTTTAATATGCTCTCCAAAGATGCGCTTTATACATGAGAATGCAGATTCTACCCTCCATCTATAGCCAAATCTATCTACATTGCTCAGGCTTTAGGCTTTAACCTCTTTTGCTCCATTACCGCTAAATTTCTAGCATAGCATCCATTAATCTTTGAAATAGAGTTCTTCCTTACTCTTAGGATGGTTTTTATTCCGTTCTTAATAGTAGTTAAAGTTATATCTTGAATCGTAACCTCCATCAGCAAGAACTCTATTCACCCTAAAATTCTTCCTATTCAAAGGCCTCTTAAGCATCTTACCTTCATTCATAACCTTCTCAGAAGATAGATCCATGCTAACTATCTGCTTTGTATTAACGTTAAGGGCAAAGGGTATCTTTAGATAGCCCTTCCTAACCTTCCTACTCTCCTTATCCCTTCACCAGATTTATGCCCCTTTATACCCTTAGCATATACAGCTATGCTTATAGGATCATTCGAATTGATTAGAGTATCATCAAGGCTTATGTTAAGCCTATTGATCCTTCTATTCATGGTAGAGTGGTCTTGTGTCTTTAATCCATTAACATACTTAGATAAAGCTCCTATGAATCCTTCAGTCTATATGGAAAATGAAATAGAAGCCTAATGAAGCCTATAATCATAAAGGATTAGGATAATGATGGTTCTCCAACCATCCTTAGCTTTATCAAGCTCTTTATACCACTCATTCATAAAAGAGAAGTCGAGAAGAATATATTCCCTTCTAACTAAAGCATCGTTATATTCGCTCCAAACCCTTCCATTGGTAGCCAAAGAATAAGCTTAAAAAAGAGCTATAGGAAGACTTAAAACAAAATTCTTTGATTATATGCTCAAAGCATGCAACACACTAATAAAAAGAATTAAGTTAATAATCAAATCTTTTTGATTCATGTTAAAAAATTGAAGGTTTTCATTCTATAAGTGATAAGTATGGAAGTGGTTCAGGTTAGTAGGAAGGCTGAATTGGAACAAAGAATAAAAGCCTTAGAAGAGGAGAAGCAAACTTTACTTAAAGATTTAGCTGAATTAAAAGAAAAGTTAGAGACCCTAAAGTTGGAGAGGAAAGCAGAGGAATTGCAGAAGGATGTTGAAGCCTTAAAGGTTGAAATGCAAACTATAAAGGGCGAAATTTCTAAGTATGAGAGTTCTGTGACAGCTTCTGGGCCTGTAGAGCAGATTCCTTCTTCATCATCGCCTCAAGGAATACATTAATAAGTGAAAATTCCCCTTGTTTTTTTGCGAAAATTGTAAGTCATCGATTTCTTCTCCATCAAAGGTATGGGATATAGTAGAGCAGGAAGATAAAAGGGGCACTTTAGTAGAGTTTAGAGTGGCTTTATTAGAGTGTAATAGATGTGGTAGGAAGAGCCTTCAAAATCTTGGTAAAACTAAACTAATAGTCATTAGAAAAGAAAGATGGGATGAATTAAATGAAGAAGTTAAACTTTTGAGAGAAAAGGTAAAAGTATTGGAGGAGAAATTAGAGCTTAGCGAGCTAACCTATAAAATGGAAATGCTATCTTTAGAGGTGGAGGATCTTAAAAAAGGTAAAAGGAGCCTAGAGCGTGAAATAAGTAATTTATTAAAATAGAGGAAGGTAGAAAAAGACCAAGTTAACGTTTATGGGTTCTAAATTGACAGGGCTCTTTATCATGATAAAGGGGTGGAGACTCAGTTTCAAATTTTAAAACTTTACTCGTTAATCTTAGATACCTACTAATTATTTTCCCATCTCAATAAAGGTATTATTTGGAGGCAAGATTGAAGAGAAGCCTAAAGGGAATAAACTGATGAAGTATCTAAGATGCAAGTTGGTGGGACAGAGACTTAACAGTAGCAAAACTCTTCCGCAATCATCAGCTAAATGTTTAGTCTTAATCCGCTCATGGTAAAAGCCTCTCATGACACAAGAAAGGGTAAGGCATTAGGAAAGTTAACACTGGATCAAAAAGGGAATGTAAGAAAACTCATTTACCTTATTTTAACCTCTATTGTTTCAAATACTAATTTTTCTAATTCCTCCTTATCTTCTTCCTTTAAGTCGAGTAAGGGCAACCTCATATGCCCCCTTTTAATCCAAGTATGTCCATCGTAGCCTTCATTACAGCATATATCATATAGGAACTCACGTAAGGATATGGTAGTATTGTTGTAGATGGTCCATACTTTTTGTACATTTTTGCAACAAATTCTTCGTATGGATCGAGTTTTTCACCATTATTTCCTTCACCTTTTGAAAGTCTTTGTTTAATCCTGCCTTAAGTAATTCAAAAGAAACCTTTGGCATAAAGTTTGCATATCCCGAAATTTATCCTCTTACACCTAAAAAGGCTGTTATAGCAAACCACCATTCTCCTCTACCTTGCATTATAGGTATCTTGTCACCAACAGTTTTAATATGTTCATACAATGTTGGTACAAATGGTGTATTCTCCTTTACACTCATTATATTATTAGGCTATGAGAAGTAGAGGTAGATGATCATGCTTATCTGGATACTATTTAATTCTTAAGCTCCCAATGTAGGATGCTTTATCTTTACTGTTAAAAGCTTTTGATGAACCTCTAACTATAAAGGTGAAGGGATTGAGATCTATGAATCCAGAAGCGGTAAATCTTAAGCTAAAGTAAACTCAGCTAAGCTTCTTTTTAACTCTTATATTCTTCGGCTTCTTTAACTAAGAGAATGGTTCCTCTCTTCTCCAACACCACCACTTTGCTTCCTGCTTTAATAGGCTTCTCACTTATAGCCTTCCAGTATTCTCCCTCTATAATTATGAATCCTTCCTTATCCTTATCTAAATCATCAAGGGCTTTACCCACTCCCTTTGGATAGCTTTGTAAAGGGCTCTTTATTCTTCTAACCTTTGCTATCTTATATATCATAAAGGCAAAGAAACCACCTAAAAGGGATAGGGAAGCAAAAATTGTTCTAAGAAAATTAATCACATACTCTTGAGATATAAGCAAGGGAGAGAAGGGTTGAGTAACCATAAAGGATATACCTAAGCCTAGGCTCACTATACCACTAAAACCCAATATACCAAAGCCTGGAGTGTAAATCTCATAGGCAATTAAACCACTACCTAAAGCCATAAGAATGATAGCTGCATAGTTTATGTTAAAGCCTTGGCCCACTAAGCCTAAAAGTATAGCCACTATCCCAGCAATTTCAACACCAAAGCCTGGAGAGGCTAAGCCCAAAATTAAAGTCAAGAAGCCTAAAGCTATCAGCAAACTTGATATTAAAGGGTCTGATAAAACATCAAGGATAGATACTCTAAGGCTTGGTTCATATTTTACCAATTTTCCCTTAGTGTTTAAAATTTTTTCTCCCTCCAATCTATAAACTTTTTTCCCATGGACCTTCTCTAAAAGCTCTCCTGGGTTAGAGGCTATGGCTTCAATAACTTTAAACTTTAAAGCTTTTTCTGGAGTTAAGTTATCATTTTGAGTTATAAATCTTATAATTTGAGTCTCATTTCTACGATGTAATTGGGCTAATGTTCTAACCTTCTCCACCAAAGCATTGATAATCTTTGAATCATTTACAGGGGTTAATCCTACTACAGGTTGTGAGGAGCCTATGGTAGTATAGTTAGCCATTGCTGCATAATCAGTGGCTATGAGAATCAAAGTTCCTGCAGATAAAGCCTGTTTGGTAGGAGGGTAAACGTATCCTATAACAGGTATAGGAGAGAAGTTAATAGAATCTATTATTTTAAACATAGAATCAGCTGAGCCCCCAAAGGTATCAAGGGTTAAGAGTATAGCTTTATAATCTTCTCTTACAGCATACTCTATAGCTAAGGCTATTCTCTCTGCCGATGCAGGTGAGATGAAACCGTTAAGCTCAACCCACAAAACCTTATCATCCTGAGCATTAGAATTGCTAATGGATAATAATCCTAAGCTTATCAGTATTATTGCTACAATTTTAAGGCTCAACCTTTTCTTTTTCCCTTAAACTCTTCATCAAACCTAGCATAGAGCCTAAACTTTGCGTTGAACCTTCCGTAACAACTATCAGATTCTTCTCTCTAGCAATTTCAGCCCAAGTTTGCAGTTCTCTTAACCTTAAGGCTGAAGGATTTTTAACATAATACTCTGCAGCTTCCTGCATCTTTTTAGCTGCCTGCAATTCACCATCAGCCATAATTATTCTTCCTCTCCTCTCCCTTTCAGCTTCAGCTTGCTTAGCTATGGCTCTTTGCATGCTCTCTGGAATAGTTATATCCCTAATAGCTACAGCTGTTACCTTTATTCCCCAAGGGTCTGTAACTTCATCGATTATTCCCTGTATTCTCTTATTTAACTCATCCCTCTTTGTAAGGAGGTCATCAAACTCCACCTGACCCAAAACATCTCTCAGTGTAGTTTGAGCTATCATGCTTGATGCAACTACATAATCTTGAACCTTTACTATAGCGTTAAGAGGGTCTCTCACTCTAAAGTATAATACTGCATCCACATCGGCTGTAACATTATCTTTTGTTATTACCCTCTGCTTAGGAATATCTAAGGTTATTACTCTAAGATCTACTATTCGTGTTCTATCTATGATGGGAATTATGAGTATTACACCTGGACCCTTAGCTCCCAATAATCTTCCTAATCTAAAAACTACTGCTCTTTCATATTCTCTAATTATCTTTATGGCTGATGCTAATATAACTACCAGTATTATAATAAGAAATACTATCCCAACGATACTTGCCGCCTCGATTTGGAAGATGCTCCACTGCATACCTATATTTTAAAAAGAAATACACATATAACTTTTTAATTTAACTATGAGTTAAATTTTAAAATATAGGGTTCTTTCTTCACTAACGATAATTAAACTATTAAGGAAAACTTTAAAATACCATTAGTAGGATGAGGGTTGGAGAATGGGCAAGGTTATTCATATAAATGAGAAGGAATTTGAGAAGGAAGTATTAGGCTCAAACATCCCAGTCTTTGTGGACTTTTGGGCTGAATGGTGCGGTCCTTGCTTGATGATAGCTAAGAGTGTTGAGGAGTTAGCTTCAGAGTACGATGGTAAGGTTAAGTTTGTTAAGATCAATGTGGATGAGAATCCTAGCATAACCTCTAAGCTTGGAATCTATGGAATACCTACCCTCATAATCTATAAAGGTAGTAAAGAAGCCAAGAGAATAGTAGGAGCAGCATCTAAGAATTACTATGCTAAAGCTATAGAGGAGGTTTTAAAAGGTTGAGTTTATTGGGAAGGTTAGAAAATAGTGATAGCTTTGATGATATATTTGAATTGGTAAAGAGGGCTGTGGAAAATGGTATAAGAAAGCATAGAGCTGGATTAACCTTAGTTTTAGCCGATTTACCAAATTTCGTTGGTGCTTATCATATAATGGGAGGGAATATGATAGTTTTAAATAGAAGCCTTTTAAATTTGGTTAAATTAAAAGCAAAAAGTAAGGGAGAAGTAAATTCTTTTATATTTACCATATTAATGCATGAGTATCTTCACAGCCTAGGTTTCGCTGATGAGAAGCTCGTTAGGGATTTGGTATATAAGATATGTATGGAGCAATTGGGTAAGGAGCATTTTGCCACAAGAATCGCTAAAGACCCTCTATCCTTACTTTACCCTGAGATTCTTAATTTGCCTATGAGCTTAAATAAAGATTTTGAAGTTGTAAAGAATTTTGATAAGAACAGTAGGAGCTATATAGGCTAAAAACCAAACTACAATTAAAATAAATCCTTCCACTTTCTCTAATGTTAATGAGAGTAAAGCATGCTAAAATGCAGATTATTTAAGGGCTCTTTGAGATAGAAATCTGAGTTTTAAGACTATTCTAAGTGAGTATTGGGAGGTTTTTAATTTGCTGTTAATATGAAACTACTCACGCTAAGTTTTCTCGCAATGAAGGCAACGTTTTATGCTAATAACTTCACCACCTTTATAAACTCCTTCATAACTCCAGGCATGAGTTGGGCATCTAAAGTTCTCATCATTTCTAGCCATCTTAAGGGCAACTTGAAAAAGTATCTTTGAAGCTTTCTCCTAGTTTACCTCAACACTACTTAGCAACCTTCCTGCTCTATAGTCTTTGTCGAGAAGAGGTTTCAGAGGATAGGAAAAGGACATCGGAGTAGAGGATCCCCAAAGATCAGCTTCCAACGCCAACCTTCACGCTCACAGTTAATCTTCTCCTCTTCAGATAGCTCTTTTATGTTTTTGATATCTCTGAGAATACCAAGACCAAAAATAGAGTCTCTCCCTTCATCCTTTCTAGCAAAGAAAACTAGCGATTCTAATTCCCAGTGTCTTGCCCTGCCTGTAAAATAACAGCGCTTTGAGAAGAGGCTCTCCTCGTATTTGCCTGGAAGGATTCGCAAAAAGTAACCTTTTGGCATAGCTTCACTAAAAATAGGCTTAGTTATTTTTAAAAGTTTCTATTAGGAGAGAAACTGGTATATAAAAGAATCTTTTATAATCCAAAAGTTTCATTTTTTATAACTTTTCCATCTTTTTATTAGAATGACGTCCTCTTCTCTCTCTTCTATCCCCCTAATAGACTTGAAAACAAATAAAAATAGCTATATTGTTTGGTCACATTTGAAAATAATTAAATTTTAAATTCAAACTTGATTTCATTTAAAATTTCATTTAAATTTACTACTAATAGAAGTAAGCGTTTAAGTCTTTCTACTTATCTTTTAATTCTATTACCTCTATGAGATAATCTTACCAATCATGTTTCAAACATACCGTTAGCTCACATCCCTCTACTTTATGTTTATGAGCTTTAAAATAAGAACTTCTGTACCCAAATCCTATGTTAATAAGATAAACTATTTCTTTTTCCAAATATATCTAGAAAAATCTAAAAATGTTATGATGTATAGGCTTGACGAATATTTTGCAAAGCTTGAGCTTTAAAAACAAAAATCTGAAGATAGTAAAATTTAAAATCTGAAGCTCTTCAAAAAGATTAAGTTGCAAAAAGTATGCTTCATACCTATTAAGGTTGAGAAAAAGGATAAACCTTTTTCTATTACTGATGAGATAATTAAGGCCATAGAGGTTAATGGAGAAGAAATTAAGGATGGGGATGTAATAGTTATATCAAGTAAGTTTGTAGCTATGAGTGAAGCTTCCTATTATGAGCTAAAGAGTATAAAGCCAGATAAAAAGGCTTTAGAGTTAGCTAAGGAAGCTAATATTTCTCCCTCTTTAGCTCAACTGATTCTTAATGAAGCTGAAGAGATCATAGGATACATTCCAAATTTTGTATTAACCTTAAAGGATGGAGTATTATCCCCTAATGCTGGGATAGATTTATCCAACATCTTTGATGGTTATGCCATAACCCATCCTAGAGACCCCTTTAGAAAAGCTTCTTTGATAAGAAGAGAAATAGAAGAGAAGAAAAAGGTTAGAGTAGGAATAGTTATATCGGATAGCAGGCTTATGCCCTCTAGAATAGGCACTACTGCCATAGCCATAGGTGTATCAGGCTTTGAGCCTCTAGAGAATTATATAGGTAAATTGGATCTCTTTGGTAAGCCCTTGAAGGTTACTAAGAAGGCTACCGCTGATGATTTATGTGCAGGAGCTCATCTGCTCATGGGCGAAGCTAATGAAAGCATACCAATAGTATTAGTTAGAGGGCTAAATTTAGAATTTAAGGATAGAGAAATAAATAAAGGGGAACTTAGCGTAGATTTAGAAAAGTGTATTTATTTGAAGAGCTTTGAACTTTATTTTAGGAGGAAAAAACATGTATGAACCTTTAAAGAAATTTAAGGTTAATAGGGAACTTAATGAAGGAATTTATAATTTAACGGAGCTCTTTAAAGGTTTAGAGCATTCCTTTGCTCTTAAGGATATATTTAAGGAAGGTTTAAAGGTTTTTCTTAAAGAAGTTAAAGTGCTCCTCGTGGATTCAAGAGGATATATGAGAGTTAGCGAAAAAGATGGTAGTATAATTTTAAATCTTAATTATCTTAAGAAGGGAGATTTGAGATATCTCTACTTAGATATAATTCATGAGTTGCTACATGTAAAGCAGTTTAAAGAAGGTAAAGAACTTTACGATTCTAAATATAGCTATGTGGATAGACTTACAGAGATAGAAGCCTACAAGGTAGTTTTAAAGGAAGCAAAAAGATTAGGTATGAGTAAGGAAGAAATAGAGAAATATTTAAAGGTTGAATGGATAAGTGAAGAGGAATTTAAAAGGCTCTTAAAGCATATAGAATTTTCTAAATAAGGTTTCTCTATTTAAATTTGGCTATTTATGTGATTGATATTATTCATCACTCTATTATAATTCTATTAACTTCTAAAGATGTTTAGCATACTCCCTATATATCTATGCAAAAATTGTTTGAGCTTCTGCATAGATATAGAAAATATATGGTATTATACCATAAAAAATTTGATGGAAAATTAAACTATCCTATAGATATGGATGATTAAGTATTAGATATATCTGAACATATAAAAGAATATCAAGAATCGCAAAAATTACTGAAAAAGATGCTTTGTGGCTTAATTCTTTAAGTTTCTTATGTCTTGCTTTAATCTATGTATTGGTCTGTTGTTGATGAGAGGCTTATTAGGCGTGGTGAGCTTCTTCTTAGCTTGGACTTTCTT
>JARVJX010000081.1:0-4969 GCA_029775995.1 Nitrososphaeria archaeon
CCTTACCATCATTTGCTTTCTTAAGCTCCATATTCCATTCATCCATGATAGAGAAGTCAAGAAGGATCTCTCCCCTCCTCACCAATTCTTCGTTGTACTTGCTACAATCTCTTTCATCAGAAGCCATAGAGCATATTCAACGTATATATTTAAGAAGGCTTGAAACAAAATTCTTAGATAACATGCTCAAATCATGCAACACAGCATATAGATACATAAATTTATTAATAAGTAGAGCTAATTCATGACTAAAATTGCTGAGAAAGTTCCTGGTTGGGTTGCAAGGTTTCTCTTACCTGAGATAAGGGCTATTGTAAAAGAAGAGATCAAAGATTGTAGAATTTATGTGGATGATAGGTTCAAAGCCATGGATGAGAAGTTTATATCTTTAAGAAATGAAATGACAACAAGATTTGAGAGTTTAGAGAAAAGGTTAGGTGTGTTACAAAGGGTTGCTGTTTTAGAGGCAGAAGTTAAGGAGCTTAAACTAAAGTTAGCTGGTAGAACTGAGAGCTAAAATAAACTTTAAACAAAATTTGGCATAACCCTTTCCGCAAAAACCTTTATCCCATCAGTAGAAGGATAGTCTAAGAAGATCAGTATAAATCTTGATATACCAATATCTAAAAGTCCATTTATCTTTTCTATACATTCATCTGGAGTTCCACTTATCATCTTTTGCATCTTTCCATAAGCATAACCCTCAATGGCACCATACTCTCCCCATTCCCTCCTTATTCTGCTAATTTTATCCTCAAAATCTCCTTTATTCCTACCAATAAGAACATGTCCATCCCAAGACTTTTCTATGCTATTAAAGTCCCTATTTATCTTCTCGCACCAATCTTGTAAGATATTCATTTTTCTTCTATATTCCTCCACTGATGGATCACCACCCATATCCCATATATCAGCAAGCTCAGCAACAGCCTTAAGCATCAAGGGTTTCCAAGCACCTATCATTATCTTTGGTCTTGGTTTTTGTAAGGGTTTAGGCTCACAGATGGCTCCCTTAAGCTTATAGTATTTACCATTATAACTGACTTCTTTTTCTTTCCATAGGCTCAAGATTACCTTTAAGCCTTCTTTCATCTGCTCAATTCTCTCCTTTGGTTTTGGAAAATCGTATCCATAGGCCATATATTCCTTCTCATACCATCCTGCACCATAGCCAAAGATTAGCCTTCCTTCAGATATAAAATCTAAGGTTGAAGCCATCTTAGCCATTAAAGCTGGATTTCTATAAGAGTTACAGATTACCCAAGAGCCTACTTTAATCTTTTTTGTTAGGCAAGCTAAAGAGGTTAAAGTAGTCCAGCCTTCAAAGATTTCATTGTTTTTTCCCATCATTAAATGGTCACAAACCCATAAAGAATCATAACCTAACTCTTCACAGGCTAAGGCAAAATCTTTAGTTAAATTCCAATCTAATTTTTCGTAGAGAGGACAATCATGATGGGCTCCTTTTCCTCCAGCAAAGGTAAGTATAGCAACCCCAAAGGAAGGTTTTTTCATGATTTTTAATCTACTATTAATTTATTTAACCTTTTATAGCCCCAAAAGTTAAACCTCTAATTATATATTTTTGCACCCAGTAAGTAAATATAAATGCTGGTAACATTAATAAAGTTGATGCAGCAGCCATTCCTCCCCAATCTATGTAAAATTGAGACATAAATTCGAATATTCCTACAGGAGCGGTTCTTGAAGAGAGAGTGGTGGTTAATACGAAGGCTATTGGAAACTCGTTCCAACTTAATAAAAATATAAATATAGAAGTTGCAACTAACCCATGAGAAGTTAATGGTAAAATTACTTTTGTAAAAGCGTTAATTGTATTACAACCATCAATATAAGAAGCTTCATCTATTTCTTTAGGTATCTCATCAAAAAATCCACTCATCATCCATGTTACAAAGGGGGTATTTAAAGCCGTATAAACTAAAGCTAATCCAACTATGGTATCACTTAATCCTAAATAATTATAAAAAATCAAAAGAGGTAAACTTAAAGATATTCCAGGAATTGCCCTAACCAATATTAGTATAAAGAAAAGCTTATCCTTTGCATTAAATCTAAACCTAGAAAAACTATAACCCGCAATAGTTCCTATACTTAAAGCTAAAGCTGTGCTTATAGATGCTGCAAGAAAGGAGTTAAACATATAATATAAAAATCGCGATTCAGCAGCACCGGTATAACCAAATATAGCATGTATATAGTTAATATTTGTGACATTTTTAGGGAACCAGATGATTGGAATAATATTTATCTCATTTGGATCTCTTATAGAGGTTAATATTATCCAAATTGTGGGAATAGTAAAGAATAATAAAAAGATTGTTAAGATTATGCCAAGAACTACTATATTTATTCTACCTTTCAAGTTTTGTAGCCTTTAATTGTTTAAATAGGTAAGCCACAAAAGCTATTGTTATAAGAATGCTAATATAGGCCATAGCATTCCCATAACCAAACATTCTATCTTGTATAGCAAGTCTAAAAACATAAGTTCCCATAACCTCAGTTCTGTGGGCTGGTCCTCCACCAGTCATAATCATGATAATATCGAATAACCTTGCTATATCTAATGACCTAATTGTTAATGCTATAAGTATAACTGGTCTTAGCAAAGGGATAGTTATTTTAGTAAAAATTTGCCAAGAGGAAGCGCCATCAACTAAGGCTGCTTCATAAGGTTCCCTTGGTAAAGCTTGTAATCCAGCATAAAGGATAAGCATCATAAAGGGTGTGTATTGCCAAATATCAGTTATTATTATGGAAAAAATTGCTAATGCAGGATCTATTAACCAAGCAATAGGTTTATCTATTAACCTAAATAAAAATAATAGATTATTGAATAACCCAAATAAGTCGTTAAATAGAAACTTAAAGTTTAATCCAACTACTGCTGGAGAAATCATCATTGGTGTAAGAATTATTGTTCTATACAATTTTTGGCCCTTAAAGTTTCTGTTAACTAAAACTGCAAGCCCTAGTCCAAGTAAAAATTCGACGTTTATTGCTATGCTCATTATAATCACAGTGTTTAATAAAACCCGATAAAAGATTTGGTCATTAATTAAATTAAAGTAATTATTAAGTCCAATGAGTTTCCCTGTATCTTTTTCTAAAAGAACATAATCAGTAAAACTAAAGTATAAAGAAAGGGCTAAAGGGAAGAATACTATAAGAAATACAATTATAAAAGCTGGGGAAATAAAAAATAGTGTTATATTCTTATCTAACCTTTTATTCATTTATATTATTTTCGATTAATTTAAGGTAGCTTAAGTTTTTTAACTTTTTCTGCAATGGCATCTAATGCTTCCTTTGGACTCTTTTCTCCTACTATAGCCTTTTGTGCCTCTGGCCAATATATATCAGATATTTCAAGCCACTTCCCTGTCTTTGGTACTGGGACATAATACTTATCAGCTATTTCCAGCAGCAATTTAAGTCTCTTTAAGTCTCTAGGATCAGGGGATAAAGCAGCATCACCTAAAATTCTTTTAAATACAGATTTCCTTGTTGGATTAGAACCTGTAGTTGAAGATTCATGATACATGTTATCATGAGATGTTAAAAATTCTATTAAAGCCCAGGCTGCCTTTTTATTTTTAGCAGCCTTAGTCATACAAAATCCGTGACTCCCTGACCAAACTGCTCTCTTACCCGCTGGGCCTACAGGATAAAGAGCCATATCAAACTTGTCTCCAACCTTTGATTGCTTAACCAATTGATACCATCCTGGCCAATCAAATAGAAAAGCTATTGCTCCACTTCTAAATAAGCTATTAACTTCGTCCCATAAGTAGGTAGGAACGCCAGCAGGAGTTACCTTCCACTTATTATATAGGTTTGCGTAGTGAGTTAAAGCTAATACTCCAGGTTCTTCGTTAAGTCGAACTCCCCAATTTTCATCAAAGAACTGTCCTCCAGCTGAAAGGGTGGCTTCATATATGGTACCAGTTAGTGCTTCCTCTTTACCAGTAAATACAAATCCATATAAATCAGGAGGTCTAGTAAAGTGTATAGCTATATCCCTCCACTGTTCCCAATTTTCTGGAGGCTTTAATTCGTATCCAAATTTCTTTTCAAAGGCTTCTTTCTCCTTAGGATCATTAAATAAATCGGTTCTATAGTATACTAGCCTTGAATCAGATTGCCCCCTCGGTATTATGTAAAGCTTACCTTCTACAACTCCAGCACCTAACAAAGGTTCAAAGAAATCTTTTCTGTCCTCATCCTTTAAGTACGAGTCTAATGGCTCTAAAAAATCTACCCATTTTGCATAAAAGCTGGTATGATTTGATATAACATCAAACTCTACCTTCCCGCTTGCAAACATTAGATCGTATTTCTTATTAAGCTCAAAATGACTAACCTTAAAGGCAACATCTACTTTAGCTCCAGTTAGCCTTTCAAATATTGGTATTCTCTCATAAGTTGTCTCATAGGCCCCTCCTCCTATAAATGCAACTCTTATTGTTTCACCTTCAAACTCTCTTTTGGCTGGTACTTCTACTGTTTGTGTTTGTACTACCGTTTCCCTCTTAACCTCTGTTTGTACTATAGTAGTAGGAGTACCAGCTACTGTTGTTACTATAGTCTTTTCTACTGGTCTCTCTATGGTTTGAGTCACTACCCTTTCAATAGGCTTCTCTACCGTTTGTACTTGTGTTTGTACTTGTGTTTGAACAACTGTTTCTACTATTTTTTCAGGAGGTCTAGTGGCAAAGTATGCAGCTATACCTATAGCAGCTATAGCTACAGCACCTAAACCAGCATATACGAACTTTCTTCTATCTAACTTAATAGGTTCTTTGCTCATATCTTAGGTATCTATTTAATGCTATAAAAATCTTTCTATTGCTTTGTGGCTTAATTCTTTAAGTTTCTTATGTCTTGCTTTAATCTATGTATTGGTCTGTTGTTGATGAGAGGCTTATTAGGCGTGGTGAGCTTC
>JARVJX010000081.1:4979-8974 GCA_029775995.1 Nitrososphaeria archaeon
GCAAAGTATGCAGCTATACCTATAGCAGCTATAGCTACAGCACCTAAACCAGCATATACGAACTTTCTTCTATCTAACTTAATAGGTTCTTTGCTCATACTTAAGAAAGAGATAAATAAACGGATAAGTTTTTATTTGTTGAATTGCAACAAATAATTGAAAGAATAGTAGATAATTTATTGCCCTATGGGCTAACAAGGAAGCAAGCTATGATATTTACATATCTGGGGTTATATGGTCCTAAAACGGCTACAGAACTTTCTACTCTCTCAAGAATTGAAAGGACACAGGTATACCGAATATTACACTCTTTACAAAATATAAACATAGTTGAGTGTATAATGGGAAGACCTATTCGTTTTTTAGCTATCCCTATAAGGCAAGCCTTAAATAAGTTGTTATTCGATGCTGAAGATAGGATAGCCAAAGCAAAGGAAAACTTAGCTTTTCTTCTTGAGTTTTGGTCAACATATAGTTCCACTAACCAAAATCAATATTCGTATCCAAAAGTTAAATTTCTCTCAGGAAGAAGAAATGTATTCACATTAGTTAAGGATATGTGTAAAAGAGCTAAGAAAGAAATTTATACAATAACTACAAAAAATGGTTTAATTAGAACAGTCATTAGTTTTGATGAAATATTAGAAGAACAAGCAAAGAAAGGTGTAAAGTTAAAATGGTTAGGAGAAGTCTGTGAAGAAAATATGGAATATGTTAATAGATTATGCGAGATTGGAGAGGTTCGCAGATTAGCTATACCAAGTTCTTGTAGGTTAACTATAATTGATGATGAGTTACTTTTTAGCATAGCTCAAGATGATTCAGTAAGCTTGACTACAAAACAGGATTTTGGCATTTGGACAAATGAGAAAAACATAATAAGCCTACTAAAATTTTTATTCTTAGAGGAGTGGAATAGAGCTGAACCAATAAAAGAAAAAACGAGTAAAACTTAGCAAAGGTCTTATTCTAAGGCTTGCTTACTTGAATCCTTGAGCGTTAAGAAAGATTCAACTTTAATCTTCCCAATTTATGATAGATTAAGTAGCAATCTTCTTGTCTCCTCAAGTTCACCTATAGTATGATCAATTAGTAAGCCTAAAGCCCCTGAGGATAGAGGCCTAATGAAGATGTCATTAAAATCTTTTGAGATTAGAATTGGTTTTACACCTGTTCTCTCCTTTATCTTTACCACTACAAAACTTTCATCAAGTCTAATAAAACCCTTTAGCATTCTTGACTTTCTTCTTGCCAGCTATTTTAAAGTTTGATTTTCATGAATTTCCCAAGCTATAATAGTGAAGGTTGCACCTATATCTACTAAAGCCTTAGTTTCAACTTCCTGTCCTGTAATAGGATTAAACAATTTAGCATTACCCAGCTATGACTCATACAATCCTCATTTATAATAAAAAGTGAATTTTTAAATAGGCTCTTAACAGAGATTTTAAAACTCAAAAGTCTAAGAACCTAACAGTTTTGTGAGGGATGTTTAGCAAAATAAATATATTTCTAAAAAATTAAACATATGTATGGTCAAATTAAGGGCTTTATTTACAGGTGGATTAGCTGGGAAAGCTTATCATACCCTTTACAATAAGATAGAAGATTTCAAGCTCAAATATGGTATCGATGTGGAAATTGTAGATGTATTATTTTATCCAGACATATACACAAAAATAGAAAAAGAAATAATTGAAGGGAAGAAAGTAGAATACGATATTTTATCTGGGCATACAAGCTTTATAGGTTCTCATGGTAAATATCATTTAACCTTAAATGAAGAATTCTCTGAAGAGGAACTTTCAGATTTTATGGAAAGAGTTTTAAATGCTTGCAAATTTAATGGTAATTTGCTTCAAATTCCTAGGCATGTGGATGTTAGAATTCTATACTATAGAACCGATTTATTTAATGATCCTAAGGAGAAAGAAGCCTTTGAAAAGAAATTTGGATACGAATTAAAGCCTCCAGAAAATTGGGAAATGTTAAAAGATATAGCTATACACTTTACTAGACCTCCTGATTTATATGGGTTCTCTTTCGTAGGAAAAAAGCACCCCTTAGTTGGAACCTTTATGGAACTACTTGCCATGTGTGGAGGCTCTCTAATTGATGAAGAGGGAAATCCAAGCTTTAATGATGAGTATGGAGAGCAAGCCCTTCAATTTTTAGTTGATCTTTATAGAAAATGTAAGGTAACGCCTCCAAATACGCCCGATTACTTGTATGAAGATGTTACAAGGGACTTTAGGAAAGGAAGGGTAGCCATGGTCTTCGATTGGCCAGGAGTCTTTGGTTCTTTAAATAATCCTAAAAAATCAATGGTTGCTGAGAAATTTGACTTTGCCCTTTATCCTAAAGGTCCTATTGGTAAAAGGTATGTATATGGAGGGGCTCATACCTTTGCCCTATATAAAGGAACTAAGAATAAGGAAGAAAGTTTAAAACTTCTGAAGTTTTTAACTTCTGAAGAGTCCCAATACTTTGAGTACAAATCTGAAGGATTTTTACCAGTAAGAAGATCGGTCTGGAATAGGATAGTTAGTGAAGCTGAGGAATCAAGGAATCTTAAAGAAATTAAAAGATTAAAAATATTTAGAGAAACTATAGAGAAGTTTTACTATCCCGTTAAAGTTAAAGATTGGGTTAAATTTTACGAATCAGTATGGCCAAGTTTAAATAAAGCTTTAAGAGGAGAGCTTACTGTAAAGGAAGCTTTAAAGGAAGCTTTTAATTCCGTTACAAAATAAAATATTCAAGAAGATATTTGAATTCTTAGTAAATCTTAAATAATACTGCTAAAAGTTAAATTTGTTTTGGCTAAAAAATTTAAGGTTCTATGGTTAGAGCCTTTAAAGGATGTTTGGAAGGAAGGGAAAAAGTTTCTTGAGGAAAACAATTGTGATGTAGTAATTGGGAGAGAGCAAACTCTTCCAGAACCCTTTACAGAGGAAGAGGTTATTAGTTTAGCTAGGGATTCAAACGCTTTATTATTAGTAGCAAGGGAAAGAATAACGAAGAAAATAATGGAAAATTTGAGCAAATTGAGCATAGTAGTTAAGGCTGGAATTGGGGTGGATAATATAGATGTTAAAAGCGCTACTGAGTTAGGAATTTTAGTGGCAAATACCCCAGTACCCTCTGATTACTTAGGAGTAGCCGAAGGAGCTGTGGCAAGGATTTTGGCTTTAAGCAAGAACCTAGCCTTTTCCGATAGAAGCGTTAAAGAAGGGCTTTGGCTCAAAGAATACGATAAGTTAAAGGGAATTTACCTTAGAGGAAAAACCCTAGGGATCATAGGCTTGGGAAGAATAGGCTCTTATGTTGCAAGGCTAATGAAGCCCTTTGGTGTTAAAATCTTAGCCTACGATCCCTATGTTCTAAAGGAAAAGGCCCTTCTATTGGATGTAGAATTAGTGGATTTACCCACTTTGCTAAGAGAATCTGATATTATATCAATTCATGCTGTATTAACACAAGAAACTAGACGCATGATATCAGAAAAGCAGCTTAGAATGATGAAGAAAAGTGCCTTTATTATAAATACAGCTAGAGGGCCTATAATTGATGAAGAAGCCTTATACAGAGCCTTAAAGGAGGGATGGATAGCTGGAGCAGCTTTAGATGTTTTTGAGAAAGAACCTCCCATTGATTCCCCTCTTTTAAAGGAAGAAATTTCTGATAAGCTCCTATTATCTCCCCATACATCAGGGTTAAGTGAAGAGATGGAGAGAGATTTAACCATGGCTCAAGTGAGTTGCTGCTTGAAGGCTAAAGAAGGTATACCTCCAGAATCTACTATTAATCCTCAAGCTATAGAGAGATGGAAGGAAAGGCTTCCTAATTTATGATTTTATATAGATAAGGTAATATTGTTACAATGAACTGCTTTGTGGCTTAATTCTTTAAGTTTCTTATGTCTTGCTTTAATCTATGTATTGGTCTGTTGTTGATGAGAGGCTTATTAGGCGTGGTGAGCTTCTTCTTAGCTT
>JARVJX010000082.1 GCA_029775995.1 Nitrososphaeria archaeon
TGCTATACTCCTTAGATATGAACCTGAATAATGCAGGAGGGCTAGAGGATCTTATCTTGCAAAGGCACCTTATTCCTCTTAAAGATCTTAGCCTCCTTAACCATCCTCACAAGGTAATCCAGTCCACTCATAGAGTATGGAGAGAGGGAAATAGAACAAAAAGCCTAAGGTTAAATAGAATATACAGAATGAGAACGTTATCTTGACAATCCCTGTTGTTTTATAAGGTATGGGATGTGGGGGTACTTATGAAGGAGAGGTTTATTTCGTAAGGTCGGTTATATCACCTAATGTGGAGGAGCTATCTCTCGAAGGCTAATAGGGAGAAGATGAAGCTGAAGTGCTTAGATTATATAGCGATAAAGAGAGACAGCACTATCAAGAGTTAGGATCCTATCAAGGATAATGAGGATTATAGAGGCTTCTCCCAGCTCGAAGAGCTTGGGCTCACATTTGTGAAAGCCGTTTCTAGGAGGTGGCCTAGCAACCAAGATAATCCTTGCCATACTGGCCTTTATCAATATCATATGATGAAGGAAATTTGATGGAAACTAAAGTAATCCATTAAATATTTAAAATTAAAGATTCTACTTAAGAATCAACAATATGTTTTAGGAAAGGATCCTCTCTATAAACCTTCTTCACAACCTCAAAACTTATTAGTGGAGAAATCTTTTTTGTTCTACCGTATCTACCTTTACTTATGGTAGTAGCAGAAACTAATCCAAGCATATCTAACTCACTAAGTAGTGTAGTTACTCTCCTTGAAGTTAGGGGTTCAATAGAATTAGCTTCACAAAGCTTCACATACCTTAAATAAACTTCCCCTGTATGACTCTGACCCTGAGAACCAAAGGAGGCTAAGAGTAGTAGCTTTTGATGTAAAGGAAGGGAATTTAAAGCATCAATCATTCTATCTTCATCTATCTTTCTTATAGCAATCCTAGCATGCTTCTCTTCCACCTTTAAAGCCCCTTCCCTTTCAGCTATCTCTCCAGCTACTCTAAGAAGATCTAAAGCTCTTCTAGCATCTCCATGCTCTGAAGCAGCTAAAGCAGCGCATAAGTTTAAAGTTACATCATCTATACAACCATTATTAAAGGCCATTTTAGCCCTCTCTGAAAGTATTATTTTTAGCTCTTCTGCTGTATATGGAGGAAAAACCATTTCTTCTTCGCTTAAACTACTAAGAACCCTAGGATCCAAAAGCTCTTTGAACTTTAAATCGTTAGATATTCCTATTAAGCTTAAAGAACCTTCCTTTAATCTTTCATTGGCTCTAGTGAATTCGTAAAGTAAGTTATCCCCAGAATTCTTTACAAGAAAATCAATTTCATCAAGGGTAAAAATTACTCCAAACTTCATAGAGGTTATATAGTTCAAGATCCTTTCAGAAACTTCTTTTAAAGCTAAACCTGTAAAAGGGATCTTTAATCCTAAGTAATTTGAAAGCTCATAAAGAATTCTATATTCTGTACCAGCTATTCTAGTATTGCAATATACTGTCTTTAAATTTAAATTTTGTGAATTAGCTGTTTCTTCTAATGCTTTTAAAACATACTTTGTTACAGCAGTCTTTCCAGTACCTGTTTTGCCATAAAGCAATAGGTTTGAACATCTAGAACCTTTTAATAATGGGCTAAGTATTTGGGCTATAGTTTTAATTTGTTCTTCTCTGAAGGGTAAATTTTTTGGTATGTATTCAGATCTCAATACATTCCTATCTTTAAATAAGGATCTTTTTGTTAGGACCTTATCAAAAATATCTTTGATCAAACTATTCTCACTCATTTATTAAAATTCACCTAACTCTTAATTAGAGGAGACACCGCTTAATTTCCAGTGGAAATTTGTTTTGAGTTATAGGTTAAACTTTTTAATCTTCTTTTTTAGACTCTTTATTAGAATATTTATTAGAATAAAGAGAAGTTTATACTCTCCCTTCCTCATTTGAGGAGGAGAGTTATAATAAATAATTATCAAAAAATTTTGATTAATTAGTTAATTTAAACTATTCTTTTTAATCTCACCTAAAGGAAATTATACTCTTTCAAAGGAAAGAGAGGGGTTAGGCTAAGCCTAAGAGGGTAAAAGATTATGAGATGTCCTTCTACAAAATGAGGAAGGAACATAATAGTGGTGAAGAACTTCCTTTACCTATCCAAGAGAGATATGAAGCTCTGTCTTTTAGCCCAAAAATCCTTTAATGATATAAGAAGAGAAGACCTAGTTATAAGAATTAGCATTAAGTCGAAACGGTCAATAACTATACACATTTTAATATTTACTCCGATGAATTAATTAGTGAATAGAAGTGAATACATTATCTATCAAAACCTTTTATAACCCCTTTATTTCCACTGGAACCATTGGAAACTTATTAACAATAAAAAGAGCAAAAAATCACCCCTTTATTTCCACTGGAGCCACTAAATAAGGTTTTTAAAGAAAAACTATTTCACAATTTAGTGAATGGCTGTGAAGTTGATAAATTCTTTTTGTCAGAACTTTTTAACCAGTTTGTTCACAATTTCACATAATTATAAGATATAAGCTTATTTTGTGAATTTGCTTTAGTTGAAGAAGGTAAGGTTAGAGTTTGAGGATAGTGAAGGTGGAAAGTTTAAACTAACTTTTGAAGGTAAAATAACAAAGGATAAAGTCCTAAAGATAATGGATCTGATTGATAGTATTAATAAGGAGGAAAAAGAGATCCTCGAATTGCCTTCTTTGGATACCTCCTTTGGAAAGGTTTGGAGACTTATAGAGGAGAGATTTTCTTTGGGAAGCTTCGATTCATCAGAGCTTACAGAGGCTTATGAGGATCGGTATAATGAGCCCATAAAGCTTAGCACCCTTTCAACTTATTTAGCAAGGCTGGTAGATAAAGGAATATTAAGCAGAAGAAGAATAGGAAATACCTGGATCTATAAAAAAATACGCATTCAGCCTACTCAGCTTTAAATAACTCCTTTCCTTTAGAAGTTAGTCTATAAATGAAAGGTTTTTTACTTTCATCTCTTTCTAGATATCCTTTCACATATAAACTTTTTAGTAACCTCGCTAAGTGTTCTCTACTTAGTTTTATCTTTTGTTTTAAATCTCTTACAGTTTTACTTCCTTCCCTAAGAACTTTTAAGACTTCTTTTTCTGTTGAACTTAGTTCTATGGTTTGGTCTATTACTTCTTTAATTTTAGAAGGTAAAGTTATACTATCCTTTCCTTCCTTTTGTTCAACTTGTGATGTTTGTGATGTTTGAGTTACAAATCTCTGTCCTTCTAATTTTGAAACTTTTAATTCAAGAATGTCAAGTTGAACCCCATGTTTAATCAGATTTTCGTTGACTCTTTCAATCTTATTTCCCATATCTGAAACTATAGAGTTTATTAGAAGGGCCATATCTTTAGCCTCTTTCATCGCATTACGAAATTTTATAAGCATAAAGACTATTAAAAGGGCTAAGGCTGTTGTGATGCCTGTTGTGATAATTGTAACATCCATCCATCACAGATATTATAAACACCTTTATAACTTTATTTTACAATTAACATTTCTTTTATGATTCTCTCTAGATTTTCTATAATAAAGAAAACTTTATCCTTATCATAAAATCTCTTATCTGAAGATGAGAGCATTTGTGAAAGTTTAGATAGACCCTCTAAAGAACCCTCTTTACATAATCCTAAATATTCTAAAGTTATCATGGTGAAAGCAGCTTTCATACAATTATCTATAGCCTGTTTATAAGTTCTCAAAAAAGCACCCTTTGAAACTTCCACATTGTCTCTTAACTTACATTTGTCCTTCAATTTTAAATTTCTTAGATTATATAAAAGTAAAGTATCCCACTGGGCTTCAGTTAATTTGGATCTCTTCATCAATTCCCTTAAAATCTTATCTTGCTCTATCACTGTATTTAACATTCTGTTATACAAAATTGTATAACAAATATTTAAGGTTTCTTTAGTCAAGTATATATTTTAGCTAATATAAACTTAAGAGAAGATGGGTAGGAGAAAAAGAAGAGTCATTAGAATAGTGAAGAAAACATTACCAAAAATAATGCTTTGCCCAAAATGTGGAGTTAAAGCTGTAAGAGTTCTTTCTCCAAAAGAAAAGAAAGCTACTGAGTTTAAATTGAAAGTTGTTTGTGGAAATTGTAATTTGAATAAAGAATATATCTTTAATAGAAAAGTTGAATACATTGATGTTTACAATAGGTTTGTTGATGAATTTACAAAAGAGGTAATATCTTAATTTGGGTCCTATAGAAAGGAGGCTTCAAAGAGAGTTAAAAAAATGGGGTAAGATATGTTTAGCTTTGATAGACTCTGAAAACTTCACACCAGAAAAAGCTTCAAAGATTGCAAAGAAGGCTGAGAATTGTGATGTAGCAGGTATTTTGGTGGGTGGTTCTACTGCTTTAGATCAGTTCCATTTAAAAGAAGTAGTGGATGAAATTAAAAAAGTTGTGACATTGCCTGTGATATTATTTCCTAACAATGTCACGGGAATCTGTCCTTCAGCAGATGCCATATTCTTCATGTCTTTACTAAATTCAGAAAATCCTTACTATATTGCTGAAGCTCAAGCTTTAGGTGCTCTTTTAGTTTGGAAATATAAACTCGAAGCTATACCTGTTGGATACTTAGTGGTAGGATCTGGAGGTACCATTGGCTTCATAGGAAAAGTTAGAGGAATACCACCAAGTAAACCTTCTTTGGCTGCTATGTATTCCTTAGCTGCCCATTATTTAGGTATGAGATATGTATATCTTGAAGCTGGTTCAGGTGTGACATCACATGTATCATCAGATATGGTAAGAAAAGTAAGAGAATTTTATAAAGGAAATTTGATAGTTGGAGGAGGTATAAGAACAAAGGAGGATGCCTATGAAGTTACTTCTGCAGGGGCAGATATAATAGTTGTAGGAAACCTACTGGAGAATGAATTCTTTGAAAAACCTTTAGAAGAAATTGTGAATGTTATTAGGAGTGTAAAATCACATGATATCACAAGATGAACAATTAGTAAAGCTATATAAATTAACCTCTAAGTTAAGGATGAGCAACAACTATCTCCAATATGTAAACTCTATAATTAAAAACTTTACGAGAGCTTTTCAAGTAGCTAAAGAGGCGAAAAACTTAGGTTTTGATCCCTCTTTAGATGTTGAATGTGAGCCTGCCCTAGACTTAGCTGAAAGAGTGGAAAAGCTGCTAAAGATCAATGTAGGTGAAAGGTTAAGAGAACTTTCATCTCAGTATAAATCTGAGGTTGTAGCTTTAAGAATAGCTGAAGAAGTAGCCCTTGGAAAATTTGGATTTTTTGATATAGAAGAAGCTTTAGATTTAGGGATCAGAATAGGCTTAGCTGTAGTAACAGAGGGAGTAACTGTAGCACCTATCCAAGGTATATATTCTGTTAAAATTAAGAGAAATGATGATGGAACCCCCTATGTAGCTATCTATTTTGCAGGACCTATTAGGTCAGCTGGAGGAACAGAAGCTGCCTTTACTTTGCTCATAGCCGATCATATCAGGAGGACTTTAGGTTTAGACAGATATAAAGTTACTGAAGAAGAGGTCGGAAGATTTATAGAGGAATTAAGAATTTATGAAAGAGATGTTGGGAATTTTCAGTATAAGGTTAGCGATGAGGATATAAGACTTGCTCTAAACAATCTCCCTATAGAAGTAACAGGTGTTGAAACAGATCCTGTAGAAATAGTTGTTCATAGAAGATTAAAGAGAGTAGAAACTGATAGGGTAAGAGGAGGAGCTTTAAGGGTTGTAAACGACGGTGTTATAGGAAGATCAAGAAAGTTACTTAAGTTGGTTAAAGAGTTAAACCTCCCAGAATGGGAATGGCTTGATCTTTTAAAAGGTGGTTTACAACAAGGGGTAGACGAGACTAAGACTTCACATTTTGAGGAAATAATATCTGGTAGACCAGTATTATCCTTTCCTAGAAGAGAGGGTGGCTTTAGGTTAAGGTACGGTAGATGCTTTAATATGGGACTATCTGCCATAGGGATTCACCCTGTAGTAGCTATACTACTTGATTATGCTGTAGTTAGTGGAACTCAAGTTAAATTAGATTTACCAGGCAAAGCTGCTACCATAGCCTTTGTAGATTCCATCGAGCCTCCCATTGTAAAATTAAAGGATGGTTCTGTAATAAAGGTTGATACACTTGATAAGGCTAAAGAAATTAAAGATAGGCTTGATAAAATTCTCTATTTGGGTGATATATTGATTAGCTATGGAGATTTCTTAGAAAACAATTTTCCTCTACAGCCTTCTGGTTATACCGAAGAGTGGTGGAAGTTAGAGTTAAAACTTAAGAATGTAGATTTAGAGGAAATAGCTAAGGTTTCTCAAATAGATTTGGATAGATTAAGAAAAATTATAGAGTTAAAATCGAACCTTAAACCAACCTTTAATGAGGCTATAAAGCTCAGCCAAATATTGAATATGCCTCTACATCCAAGCTATCTTTTCTTCTGGAATTTATTAAAAGTTGATGAAATATTAAAGTTAAGGAATGGGATAAGAAAGGAAGAAAATGGGCTTATTGTAAAGAAGGAATGTAAAGATATCCTTGAAAAGGCAGGGATATGTCATAGAGTAGAGAAAGAAAATGGTAATGATAAAATAATCGTAAGCTCAGAAGATTCTGAAGTGTTAAAATTTACTTTAAATCTTGGCTCCGAATCTATTCCTGAGTCTATAGAAGCTTGTGATTTTCTAACTAAACTATGCGGTATTAAAATAATGCCAAAGGTCGGGACCTTTGTAGGTGTAAGGGTGGGAAGACCAGAAAAAGCTTCCTTAAGGAAGATGAAACCTCCAGTACATTTATTGTTTCCTGTTGGTAATGAAGGAGGGGCAACAAGGAATTTAATTAAAGCAGCAGATAATAAGCTCCTAAATATAGAAATGGTAAATGCTTATTGCCCTAATTGCTCTACTTATTCTCCATCATTCTTTTGCAGAAACTGTGGTTCTAAGGTTACTATTCAATTAATCTGCCCTATTTGTAAAAAAGAGCTTAAAGAAGAATACTGTGAATCCTGTAAAGTTAGAGGAGTAGCCTTCAAAGAAAGAATCTATCCTTTAAAGGAATCTCTTAATAGAGCCATAGAAAGGGTTAGATATTATCCAGAACCTCCTTTAAAAGGAGTTAAAGCCTTAACGAGTTCTCATAAGTTTCCAGAACCCATAGAGAAGGGGATTCTTAGAAACAAATACTCTTTATATGTTTATAAGGATGGAACCATAAGATTTGATGCTACAAATTTAGTGCTAACACACTTCAAACCAAAGTTCTTCAACATTCCATTAGAAAAGTTGAAGGAGTTAGGATACACCAAAGATATGGATGGGAAAGAATTGGTCTCTGATGAGCAAATTTTAGAGCTTAAACCTCAAGATGTTATAATTCCTTATATATGTGCTAAACATCTTTTAAGAGTATCAAAGTTTATCGATGAACTTCTCTTAAACTTTTATAAAAAAGATCCCTTTTACAGTTTGGAAAGGGAAGAGGACCTTCTAGGTCATTTAATAGTAGGTTTAGCTCCTCATACTTCAGCTGGAGTGATAGGAAGAGTAATTGGATTTACAGATTTACAAACTTGCCTAGCTCATCCTTATTGGCATTCAGCTAAGAGAAGAGATTGTGATGGGGATGAAGACTCCATAATGCTCCTTTTAGATACTCTATTAAACTTCTCAAAGGAATATTTACCAGATCAAATAGGTGGTTTTATGGATGCACCCCTATCAATTCAGCTTATAGTTCTACCTGATGAGATACAAAGACAGGCCCATAATTTTGATTTGGATGACCATTATCCTCTTGAGCTTTACCTTCATAGTTGGGAAAAAAGTCCGCCTCAGAAAGTTGAGGAGTTAATAGATACGGTAAGGAAAAGATTGAGAAAAGAATCTCAATATGAAGGTTTTAAGTTTACTCATGATACAAATGTATTAAGTTTAGATGTTTCAGTAAGTATATACTCAAGATTGAAGACTATGCAGGAAAAGATAGATAAGCAGATTGAGTTAGCTACTAAAATCAGAGCCGTGAATCCTCATGAGGTTGTCAGCTTTGTTTTAGAGACCCATATTATTCCAGATATAATAGGAAACCTTAGGGCTTATGTATCTCAAAGCTTTAAATGTAAAAATTGTGGTAGCGTATTTAGGAGGTTTCCTATAAAGGGTTCCTGTTTGAATTGTGGAGGTGATTTACAACTTTCCGTTACTCGTAGCTCTATAGAAAAATATTTGAATTTAGGGAGGAAATTGTGTGAACAATTTGATGTGAGTCCTTACATAAAAACAAGAATGAGAGAGATTGTAAACGAATTAAATAGTCTATTTCCTCCCGATAAAACTGTTCAAAGCGATCTAACATCCTTCTTATAACTTTAGAACAATTAGCTAGTTAAAACTGGTTCATAATGACCATTTTGTATCATAGATTACAGCCTAAAATTATTAAAATATTGCTTTGTGGCTTAATTCTTTAAGTTTCTTATGTCTTGCTTTAATCTATGTATTGGTCTGTTGTTGATGAGAGGCTTATTAGGCGTGGTGAGCTTCTTCT
>JARVJX010000083.1 GCA_029775995.1 Nitrososphaeria archaeon
GCGTATCTGGATGAGGTAACCCACATTGTAGGATACCCTTTCCATTCCGTTGATATTGCCAAGGTTGAGGTATTTGTAGGAGGGCTTCTTGGAGCAATGCTTGTGTTTCTCTTCAGTGCTCTTGCAATTAGAGCGGTTGCAAGGGCGGCTTATTATGTTATAAATGATGTTCGTGCTCAGTTTAGGGAAAACCCGGGTATCCTTCAGGGAACTGCAAAACCGGATTATGCAAGGTGTGTAGATATTGTTACAAGGGGGGCCTTAAAGGAAATGGTACCTCCAGGAATCCTTGCTGTTGCCATGCCAGTTGTGGTAGGTTTAGTGTTTAAACAATTTGGTCTAGGAGCAGAAACGGTAGCTGCATTTCTTATGGTAGGAACAATAGGTGGTATCCTTGTTGCAACCATGATGAATAACGGTGGTGGGGCATGGGATAATGCCAAAAAGTTTATAGAAACCGGGATGTACGGTGGAAAGGGTTCTGAAACCCATAAAGCGGCTGTTGTAGGAGATACGGTAGGTGATCCATTCAAGGACACCGCTGGACCATCGCTACACGTTCTTATAAAGCTACTCTCTACCATTACACTTGTTCTGGCGCCGCTTTTTATCTAGTGCTGACTTAAGACAGTATCTACCAACTACAGGTCAGATAACTTTAAGGAGGGTATGAGTCTAAGATATTTACCTATGTTTTGGGTATTTAACTCCTTTACAAGGAAGTCCTACTTGGTGAATGCTTCCTCCTCAAGCTTAGAAAGCCCCATACTATTTTGAACAGGCAGGTTCAAACAGGTTTCCTTGTAAAGATTATTTGATAAATTTGATATCATTATCAACACTTTCTGATATAATGAGTCTAGTGTAAATGCTATCCTATTTTAAATTTAAATGCAACGAGGGTGAAAGTAGCTTTATATCTAAGAGTATCAACAGAAGAGCAGGCGGTAAGAGGTTACTCGATAGAAGCTCAGAAAGAAGCTCTTAGGGACTATGCACTTAAAAAAGGATGGGAAATTGCAGGTATATATGAGGATGCAGGATTTTCTGCAAAGGATATAAATAGACCTGCTTTAAAAAGGCTTCTTAAGGATATTGAAGATGGAAAAATAAATGCAGTTCTTGTATGGAGACTTGATAGAATCTCAAGAAGTGTAGGGGATTTTTCGGATATAGTTGAGTTCTTTGAAAAACATGGTGTTATCTTTGATTCTGCTACAGAAAACATAGACACCTCAACCCCATCAGGACGTGCCCTTGTTAATGTGCTTGCTGTTTTTGCCCAGTTTGAAAGGGAATCTATTGGGGAAAGAACAAGACTTGGCAAGCTAAAGAAGGTTCAGATGGGAAATCCAGCTTTAGGACTTCCACCCTATGGATACAGGATAGAAGATGGGGAGTATAAAATTAATGAGGCTGAAGCAGAGGTTGTAAGACTTATTTTTAAACTCTGTGTGGATAATCACTGGGGATATAGAAAAATAGCTTCGCACCTTAATGAGATTGGGTTAAAGACAAGGCAGGGTGGATTCTGGAACCATGGCAGTATAAGTTCAATTCTTAATAACCCAATATATGCAGGACTGATTGTGTGGAATAAAACAAAGTCTCTAAGGGGAAAAGTAATTAAGCGTCCAAAATCCGAATGGATTAAACTAAAGGGTAGCTTTCCCCCTATAATCTCAGAGGAGTTATTTGATCTGGCATCCTCAAGAATAAAAGAAAGAAATCAAAGGGGAAGAAGTTTATCAAGTGTGTATCCACTTTCTGGCATCATAAGGTGTGGTCTTTGTGGAATGAGCTATAACGTTAACCGAAGGAAAGAAAGAGGAGTTGTTAATTACTTCTGTTCTTCAAGAAAAGGCAAGGGAAGTGTTGTATGTAACAATAGAACAGTAAATGGAACAAAAATAGAAAAACTCCTTGTTTCCAAACTTATAGAGATTACTCAAAAGGAAAAAGAACTTATTCTTTCCTCTTTTAAGGGAGAAAATAGGGGTGAGGAAATCAGTAAAGAAATTAAGAACATATCAACTGCCCTTGAGCGTATTGAGGCAAAGAGAAAAAAGATTTTTGAACTTTATGAAGATGAGGAAATAGATAAAGCTATTTTAAAAGAAAGGATAAAAGAGCTTGAATCCGAAATGGCACTTCTTAAAAGCCGTCAGGAGGAATTGTATTTAAGACAGGATAGAGAGAAAAATATAGAACAGGAGCGTAAGTTGTTTTCAAAAGCAATAGACAACTTCAGTAAAATCATAAATTTAGCAACACCTTCTGAAAAGAAAGCCTTAATAAGGGAAATATTTAAGTCAATAGTTGTTTATCCAGAAAAAATTGATGCTATATTTAAAACAGGTTACTGTCTTACCCTTACTGATTATGAAAAGAGCATCAAAGAAAAAGTAAGACCACTTACAGAAGAAGAACAGAAGCAGATAAAAGAACTTGTTCTTAAGGGAAATATAAGAGCAAAGGCTATTCTTCTTTCAAGCGATGGACTTTCTTCCTGGAAGATAGCAGGTATCCTTGGTATCCATCCAGGGCGGATAAGATACGCAATAAGTGAGTTTAATAAGCGTGGTGTTACCTCACTTCTAAGTGATTTAAAACCAAAACCACCCTTGCCCTGGGAAATCAAACTTGCTGATATAATGGCTTCAAATACACAAATCTCACTAAATAAACTTACAGAAGAACTCAGAAAGAGTGGTTATAATGTCTCCCATTATATGGTAAAAGCAGCAATAAGAAAAAACAAACTCTTAAACATCTTAGAAGCTTAGCCAGCTTATCAGGTAGTTAACCCTTATCCTGTGTCATTCCCAATACAACGCCATACTATAACACCATCTGCTACTTGAGATGATTTATCGGGTGGTTCTGCATTTAATAGTTGTTAAGATAAGTTAATCTGCTCTCCTTGCTTTTGTGGAAGGATTTAACTATACTAGTTTTGTATACTTATATACTTACTTAATCAGTTCATCAAAGTTAACTTACCCATAAATGTCAAAGGGTCAATTTCTTCTCTTTATTATCCAACTTGGACTCCTTCTAACTGTTGCAAGAGCAATGGGAATAATTGCGAGGAAGCTAAACCAACCTCCCGTAATAGGAGAGTTACTTGCTGGAATCATACTTGGACCTTCAATACTTGGATACTTTTTCCCTCAAATCTTTTCTGCTATTTTCCCTCAAAATAAGGAACTGCTTCTTCTCCTTGAGACCATATCATGGCTTGGAATGATTTTTCTTATGCTTCTTACTGGATTAGAGATGGATATAAGAACTATAAAAAGATTAGGAAAACCGGCCTTCTTCTCATCACTTTTTGGTATGGTTATTCCTTTTGCATTGGGTTTTTCACTAGGATGGTTAGTCCCAGACTATCTTGTTGGAAATTCAGCAGAAAGAATGATTTTTTCTCTTTTTATCGCAACTGCTATGGCTATATCAGCTGTTCCAGTTATTGCTCGAATTCTTATGGACCTTAAATTACTAAACCAAAACCTAGGTGTAGTTATAATAAGTGCTGCCATAGTGGATGATACGACTGGATGGTTTATTCTATCTGTGATAGCTGGTTTGGCGAGTAAAGGGGAATTAAAGCTATCTAGCATAGGATTTTCAATTGGTAGTGTGGTGCTTTTTATTCTTGGAAGCTACTTTATTTTGTTACCGCTTGTTAAGCGCTTAGTTAAATGGTTTGATAATAAGGCATGGATTGAAGAAGGGGCGATAACCATTATATTTGTTGTTACACTTTTATGTTCTGCTTTGACTGAGGCCATCGGTATACATGCGGTCTTTGGAGCCTTTGTAGCAGGTGTCATGTTAGCTCAGTGTCCTGAAACAAGAGCTAAATATCGCGGGAGGATAGAGAGTATCCTTTTAGCTGTGTTTGCACCCTTATTTTTTGCATATTCTGGGTTAAAGGTAGACCTTATAAGGTTGGTAAATCCTACTATTCTCCTTATTTTCCTGTGTCTTGCTTGCTTTGGGAAAATTCTAGGAAGTACTCTTGGGGGAAGAATAGGTGGTCTTACACGTTGGGAAGCACTTTCAGTAGGTTTTGGCATGAATGCAAGAGGAGCTATGGAACTCGTTGTTGCTATGGTAGGACTTAGCCTAGGGATTTTGAATGAGATATCCTACTCAATCATTGTTCTTATAGCTCTTTTCACTACTTTAATGACACCGCCGTTATTAAAATGGTCTGCAAGAAGGTCAAAAATTTTTCAAGAGGAGAAAGACAAATACGTATTAGGAGCAAGGCAATTTAATGGAGATGTATAACGTTAAAGAATGTAAAAAGGGACTCCTCCAAAAGAAGGGTGGATTTATTTCTTTTATCTTTGGTTGGGCTTTAGTCACTATAATATTTCTGGTTGTCCTTCTTTTTCAGTTCTTAAGCTTTTCTAATCCCGCCGAGATAAAAAAGTTAAAGGGTCGAGGTACGGCGCGAACCTACGCTTTCCCTTATGAGGAGGTTTTTCAAGCTACTATTTATTATTTGATAAATAAGAAGGGTTTTACAATCGTTGAGTCAAATAAAGAAGAGGGATACATAGTTGTCGCTGAAGGACAGGATTTTTTTTATAATGGAAGGATAATCGCCGTATTTTTTGCATCTGATCCTCTTAAGAATCACACACGCGTAGAAATTGTAAGCAGATTTACGTCCTTACCTCCTCTCAAGGAACTGATATTACCAAGAAACCCAGCCTCAGATATCTTCAATGATATAAGTAAACGTTTGGAGGGTTATAATGAGAAGAAGTAAATTGATATAAATTTGTATATCTCATTGGAGGGTTTCCATATGTCAAGTAGTATATTTTTGTGGATTGGATTTAACATTTTTATACTTGTTATGCTGGCTATAGATCTTGGGATTTTCCACCGTAAGGCTCATGAGGTCAGATTTAAGGAAGCTATTATTTGGAGTTTAATCTGGATCGGATTGGCATTTATCTTCAATGTTGGAATTTATTTTTGGAGAGGGCTTGAAATTGCTTTGCAATTCTTAAATGGCTATTTGATTGAGAAATCTCTAAGCGTTGATAACATATTCGTCTTTTTACTTATTTTCAACTATTTCAGAGTACCACAGAAGTATCAGCATAAAGTGCTTTTTTGGGGAATAATTGGTGCGTTGATAATGAGAGCAATTTTTATAGCAGCGGGTGTTATATTAATTCAAAAATTTCACTGGCTTATATATGTCTTTGGGAGTTTTTTAGTTTTTACTGGTATAAAAATGGCACTTCAGAAAGATAAGGAAATTCATCCTGAAAGAAATCCTATACTAAGGTTCTTTCGTCGATTTGTTCCTCTTACGGATCAATACGAAGAAGGCAGATTTTTTGTGAAGAGAGAGCGACATTATTTTGCAACACCTCTTTTTGCTGTGCTTTTACTTGTTGAAACTACAGATCTCATTTTCGCAGTAGATTCGATACCAGCTATTCTTGCTATTACAACAGACCCATTCATCGTTTACACATCGAATGTTTTTGCCATATTGGGTTTGCGGTCTCTCTATTTTGCGTTGTCCGGGATGATGGAGCGCTTTTACTATTTGCATTACGGACTTTCTGCAATACTGGTTTTTGTAGGCATTAAAATGACTTTATCTGATGTATACAAGATTCCAACGTTTATTTCCTTGGCTATAGTAGCACTCTTTTTACTCATATCGGTTATAGCATCGATTATTTTACCTAAGCTCGGAGAGAGTGTTTCTAAAATTTGGTTTCTTAATAGAAGGGGCAAGATTAAAAGATAAAAATATTGCTCTATTACTCTGTTGCAAAGATATGTATAATTAGCCTCCTTAAGGTATAAATTAAATATGATCCACTATACCCTAAGGAGGCAAATGAGATTTAGTAGTAATTGTAATCTTAAACGGAATAAAAATGAAATAAAAAGGAAGGTAGATACAAGAGGTTTTTAAAGGTGGCATATTTTGTTACAAGACAAACACTTCCAATGTACTCACACAAGAAGAGTCCGCACATATATAGTCTTCCTCAGCTAATCTCATGTGTGCTTTTAAAGATATACATAAGGAACATGTCTTATAGGGACTTAGAGGAATTTTTACTATCATCTAGGGATATGTGCAGGGTATTGGGTTTAAGGGGAGTTCCAAATTATTCAACGTTTTGTAGGGCATTAAGTAGGATAAGTGGTAAAGAGATAAAGAGGATTTTAGGGAAGGAGTGGGAAGAAGAGGAAGGGGTGGATAAAGGTTTGGTATCTATTGGATACAAGGACACAGGCTTTAGTATCTCAGGTAGTAGGGAGGGGTCCTAGTGGGAATTCCTGGGGACTCTTTAAACTGGAGAAGAACTCACCCATTAGGTCTTTAATAGAGGTAATGGACAGGGGATTTGATGGAGGTGGGAATATGAGATTTGGACTTCCAATAAGGGTTATTCCCCCCATAAGGCGTGGAGGAGGTATAAAGAGTTGGAATAGGATATTGGCTTATATGGTCTATAGGGTTTCAAAATGGATGGGGATTTATGGCAAGAGATGGCTTTGTGAGACAATTAACTCAGTGATTAAGAGAAAGTTTAGTGACAGCATTTTGTTTTTCTCTCCCTGAAAAATGATGTTTGCAACAAAGCAAACTATAGCCATAAAGGAGGCTACTTATACATATCTTTGCAACAGAGGATATGAGAGTATATGGAATTAATAAAAGATATTATAGACATATTACTTCATTTCAACAAATATCTTAATTTTGTTATTTCGAACTATGGCACTTGGACATATGCAATTATCTTTCTTATTATCTTTTGCGAAACCGGACTTGTGGTAACACCATTTCTTCCTGGAGATTCTCTTCTTTTTGCAGTGGGTACATTTTCTGCTCTTGGTTTAATGGACGTTAAATTGTTAGTTATTCTTCTCAGTATTGCAGCTATTTCTGGGGACAACGTAAATTACTGGATAGGATACTTTACGGGTCAAAAAGTGTTTATTAAAGAGAAATCCCTCTTTCTTAACAAAAAATACTTGGAGCGCACACACTGGTTCTACGAAAAATATGGTGGAAAGACAATTATTATTGCTCGATTTATCCCGATTCTTCGTACATTCGCACCCTTCGTAGCTGGTATAGGACGCATGAACTACAAGCGGTTTACACTCTATAATATCGCAGGAGGTACTGCATGGGTTATTATATTTGTCCTTGCAGGCCATTTCTTTGGTAACATTCCTTTTGTCAAGGATAACCTTGAGCTTGTTATCTTGGCTATTATTTTAATTTCCATCTTACCTGGAATAATCGAATTACTACGCCAGCGATTTTCAATCTGTTGAGAGTTGAAACATTTGCCTCCTTCAGGTAGATATTTATATATCTTTGCAACAGAGTAGGGAAGTTTTAATAATTTGGATTTAATCAAGCCCGGTACTCACATTGATTTTGTAGGAAAAATGAAGAAAGCTCTTTTTATCTCTTGGGGATTAATTCTTATAGGTATTTTTTCTCTTATCTTACATAAAGGACCAAGGTGGGGTGTAGAATTTGTTGGTGGGACTGAAGTTCACGTTAAATTCACAAATTATATAAACTCAGACAATATAAGAAGGATTTTGAGCTCGGCTGGATATTCTGCTGAATCTGTACAACAGCTTGGTCTGGCACAGAGTAATGAGTATTTAATTAGGTTTTCTCCAGATGTAGCGCCTTTTGAAAGAATACAAGAATTGCAAGGAAAATTAGAAAAAGTTTTTGAGAGTGCTGTTGGAAAGGGTAGGGTAAATATTTTAAGGATTGATTACATAGGCCCTAAAGTCGGAAGAGAGCTAATAGAAAAGGGTATAATATCCGTTTTACTTGGTTGTGTTGGGATACTGTTATATCTGATGATTCGTTTTGAATTTGAATTTGCACTTGGTGCTGTAATAGCAATTTTTCACGATGTTCTTATAACAATTGGAGCACTTTCTATTACAGATAAGGAGTTTACACTTACTATAGTTGCTGCAATTCTTACTATAATTGGATATTCTGTAAACGACACAATAATAATTTTTGATAGAATTAGAGAAAATTTAAAGAAATCCACAAATATGGAATTTAAACAAATCGTTAATGAAAGTATAAATCAAACCCTATCAAGAACAATTCTTACAGTTATAACTGTGTTTTTGGTTCTTCTTGCTCTCTTTTTCTTGGGCGGTTCGGTAATCCATGATTTTGCCTTTGCTATGATTGTTGGTATTGTAACTGGAACATATTCATCTGTATTTATAGCAAGTGCTTTTGTGATTTACTGGAAATATAGAAAAGGGATACTTACTTAAGAGAGGCACGGAATTCCCTGAAAGCTAGTAGCTAGAAAATGACAGAAGTGGAGTGAATGAAAATAGGAGAGGTTTACTAAAGGTATTTGCTCTGTTGCAAACATCATTTTTAAGTGATTTAAATGAGAGGGAAACAAGTAATATCAAAAATTGGTTTTCCCCTCCACCCCTTACAATCACATGGATGTTATAAACTATAGCCATAAGGGATACAATCTTTTTCTTATTCCCCCACTTTCTCTCCCTTATACTATCCCCAAA
>JARVJX010000084.1 GCA_029775995.1 Nitrososphaeria archaeon
AACAGCGTTCTCAACATTCAAGCGTATCTTCGGCGATTACTGCTTGGCTAAGGAGCTGCCAAACATAGCCAAAGAGCTAAAAATAAAAGCATTCATATACAACACAATCATAAACCTATAAACACAATCCAACACTAAAAACAAAGAGCAAACACACAACAATAATTAAGCCACAAAGCTTTATTATATATTCTATTCTTATAATCCAAAAATTAGCGCGGGAAATAGACGAGCATATTGTTAAATACCTTAAAGAATGAGTTGTTGTAGTTAAGAAAGTCCATAGTTTGGAGGATCGAATTAATTAAATATTATATACTTTAAGGATATAAAGAATAAAGGTTTAGCAAGAATGTTAAAAAAAGAAAACTTGAAGGAGCATAGGTTCTTCTTTTACTTTTTAATCTTAATGCTCTCTCTCACACTATTATGGTTAGATAAGCCCCTAGGCTCCCTCATTTTTGATGAGGCTTACTATGTTAATGCTGCTCGAGTTATAGCTGGAGTTACACCACCAAAAGAATCCCAATACTCTAACTCCCCTCTAGGAAAGGACCCAAATATAGAGCATCCTTTTTTGGGAAAAGTTATAATTTCTTTATTCATAAAGAGCTTTGGGGATAATGCCTTTTCCTGGAGGATTCCCTCTGTAATCTTTAGCCTTATTGCCCTCATCTTCTTCTACTTTCTTGCCTTTAGGCTCTTTAAAAGTTCTAGGATGGCCCTCTACTCATCCATAATTTTGGGTCTTGACAACCTTTTTTTCGTTCACAGCAGAATAGCAACGCTAGATATATTCATGTTATCCTTTATTATAATGGGATTTTACTTCTTTCTTTCCAGAAAATATATACCTTCAGGAATTGCCTTAGCTTTAGCCTTTCTATTTAAGGAGCAATCTATTCTTGCAATTTTTGTAGTAATTATTTATATTGGCTTCAATTATCTATTTTCAAAAGAATTTGAAAGCCTTAAAGCTCTTTGGCTCTTTTTAGTAGGATTAGCCCTTGGGTATTTTCCCTTAGCCTACTTTCTAACCCCCATATTCACAAACTTTCAAAATCCTTTAGAGCATGTAGAATACATGTATAATTATGTTGGGGCTTTGGTTAGACAGGGAAGTCCAGTAGGTATTGAAAGCTATCCTTGGCAATGGATACTGAATCAGGTTGAAATACCTTATCTAAAGGTTGATGGCGAGGTTTTTGCAGGTGAGAAAAGTCTAGGGAAAGTAACCCTAATATATTTTAATGGTGCCATGAATCCTTCCATTATATATTTAACACCTATTGCCCTAAGTTATACTCTCCTTGAGTTTATAAAAGGAAAGAGAGACTCTCATCTTTTTTTACTTTTATGGTTTTTTGTAACTTATTTACCCTATTTCCCCTTAGCCCTTTTAGCTAACAGAATCATGTATCTCTTCTACTTTTTGAATACTTTACCAAGCTTAGCCCTTGCTTTAGGGTTAACTTTTTTAGATGAAAGGATCCCTAAATCTATCTCTCTAGCTTATTTATTTAGCGTTGCCCTAGGTTTTTTAGCCCTTTTTCCCTTCAAGAGCATACCATCTTGAATCTTAAAGAGTTAACTTTAAGATAAAGTTTTCGTAAGTATATGGAGTTGAAGAAAAAATCAATTTTTTTAGTGAGTCTTTTATTTTTATCCCTACTTTCCTACTTATCTCCAGCCTATGCATCTAACTTAAAATTGGAGATAACTGCCTCTCCTAAATTTATACCTGCTGACAATAACCTTTATCCAATAATAGTCCTTCAGCTCTTTAAAGGAAAAAAGAGCATAGGTGCTCCTAAAGATATAGATGTATTTTTGAAGGTTAGTGATGAAATCCTTGGAGAAGTTCAGCCAGAGGCTAAAATTAAAAAGGGTTCTTATTTTACAATTGTTAACTTTAAATCTTCAAATATTCCTGGAAAAGTTAAGGTAATAGCTCAGGCTGAAGATTTTGAACCTGTTGAAACTGAAATAATTACTGTAAAGCCTAGAGGAATACCTCATAGAATAGAGCTAGAGGTCTTTCCCTCAGTAGTTAGAGCCGATCCTGATATGGAAGCTTTAGTAATGGTATATTTGGTAGATTACTTTGGAAAGCCTACAAAGGCTGAAAGGGATATCTTAGTAGTCCTTGAAAGCTCTAACGAAGATGTAATTAAAGTGGATAGAGAGATAATAATAGGTAAAGGAAATTGGTATCAAATATTAAAGGCTGAACCAAATTATAAGCAGGGAAAAGCGATTATAACTGCAAAGACCAAAGAATTTGGAGAGGCTAAAGCTGAAATTTCAACCATTGGAAGAAAACCTATAGCTCTATCTTTACATATATTCCCAAAAACTTTGCCAGCTGATGGTAATACTATGACAGAGTTCGCTGTTCAACTTTTAGATGCTAATGGATTACCTACAAGGACTTCAGAAGATGTAAAAGTCAGATTAACCCTATCCAATTCATCTATTGGGATAATCACACAAGAGGTTACAATACCTGCAGGGAGCTCTCAAGCCTTTGGTATCTTTAAGGTTACTAAAACAGCTGGTAATGCCATAATTTCTGCTGTAGCTTTTGACCTTAGACCAGCCTTTGAAGAAATATCAACCTTTCAACCTACTAAAGCTAATCCAGTAGGCTTTAAGATTCAGGCTATTCCTTCTCCTTCAATGCCAAACCCGGATGAACCTTCAAAAATCATCATTTCACTAATAGATTCTCAAGGTCTACCAGCTTATACAAAGAGGAATACTGAAGTCTTTCTTTCTCTAACGAACACAACTTTAGGAAGGATCAGCTCCGATGTAATTACTATATCAGCAAATGGGATTTTGGGTGTAGTAGAATTTATACCATCCTACTCAACTGGAAAAACAACTTTGATTGTAAGCGCTTCAGGCTTAACTCCAGACCAATTTACTTTATCCATAGTAGGCTTTAAAGTATCAAAAATTCAAATACATAAACCAAGGATTCTTTTAGCCGATTCCTCTAAACACAATCTATTTTACCTTAGCTTTTTAGATGCCAATGGTTTTCCTGTAAGGTTAGAGAAAGATATATCATTTAATATTTCCTCTAATAACACAAGAGTTATAGATAGTGAAGGTTCTAACCTTATATCTAAGGGTAGCTATTACAAGATAATTACTTTAAAAACCTCTGATAATTTTGGTAAAGTAGAAGTTTCAGTTAAAGTAGATGGCCTACAGGCTAAAGAGAATTTCATAGTAGTGGAGATACCTCCATCAAGAATTTCCCTATACTTAAATCCAAATAAGTTTGTTGCAAAAAAATTCTCTTTTAATAATTTGTTGATTCAGGTTCAGGATAGCGAAGGCATACCATCTATAGCTAATGAAGATATAGAAATTGATCTCTCTCTATTAAACTCAAGCCTAGCAAAAGTTGAGAAGAAGGTAACGTTAACAAAGGGCTCTAACCTGGCAAGGGCTACTTTAGAATTTAGTGGTTTGGAAGGTAAAGGATCAATTATAGCCTTCTCCTCAAAGTTTCCTAAAACCTCCGTAGATTTTGATCTCTTTAAGAATCTAATGAAATTAAATATGACTCTTGTAAAGAAGGAATTTCTTTATAGGGAAGAAGTTAATGTTACCCTTAACGCTTTTGACGAGTATGGTGCTTCCTTAAGTGATGTAGCTCTTAATTGGGAAGTTATAAACGCAACTATCGTTAAGGCTTCTAATTTAACTAGTATAGATGGAAAAGCTGAGTTAAAACTTAGGACCGATAAATTAGGAAAGGCTTTGGTAAGAGTGGAAGCTCTAAAGGAAGGCTATAAGAAAGCAAGCTTGCAAGAAATCATAAGCGTGAAATCAAGGAAAATGAAGATAGATGCAGAAGCCAAACCTAGCACTGTAGTGATTGGAAAGGAAATTCTTATCACAGTAAAGGCCCATACTGATAGCATTCCTTTAGAAGGAGTTTTAGTAAAGATAGAGACTAGTTTTCCAAACCTTTCCCCTTTAGAAGGTTCTACTAACAAAGATGGAAATTTTGAAAGCAGATTAAGGGTAGATAAAGAAGGATTAGCAGAAATTAAAATAAGTGCGAGTAAGGAAGGTTTTAGTGCTGCTAACACTTCTATTAAGGTAGAAGGGATAACCCTTGGACAAAAGACCCAAGAAACTATTGCTGCTCCTTCACCCTTTGAGTTTGGCTTCTCCTTCGATCTATTACTTATGATACTTCTTGCCATTATTGTTCCTTTTGGTGCTTTAGTGGTCTTCAGAAAAAAGAGGAAAGTACCTTTAAAACCTAAAGCCAAAATTTAAACCTTTTATACGCATATGTTAACTTATCAGTTAGCTCTTTCTTCAATAATGCTAGTTTTCATTTCTTACCTTGATCTGAAGAAAAGGGAAGTTCCAGATAAAGTTTGGATTATATTTGGTCTTGCCGGAATTTTTCTTCATTTAGTTGGCTTTTCTCAAGGAGAATCAATGTCTTTACACCTTTTATGGCCTATAGGTCTAACAGCCTTAATAGCCTATGGATTATACTTTCTAGGATTTTATGGAGGGGCTGATGCAAAGGCTCTAATAACTTTATCTGTAATACTGCCTTACTATGAGCCAAGCTTTTATTTTCACAGATTTGCATCTTTAATAACTTTAACAAATGGAATAATAATTACCTTGTCTCTGCCTTTTTTCTTTCTTATCTACAATTCCCTAAAGCTCTTGAGAGGAGAAAGAATCTTTGAAGGCTTTGAAGATGAAAGCAAAATAAGAAAATTTTTAGCCCTTTGCCTAGGTTTCAGAAGTAAAAAGGTAAGAAAATTTATGTTCCCCCTTGAAAAAGAAGAAGAGGGTAAAAGGAGATTTGAATTTAAGCTCTTTGGATGGTACGATGAGTATACAATGGCAAAGGATAAGTGGATAACTCCTGCTATACCTCTTCTAATCTTTATCTCAGCTGGATACCTATCTATGATCCTCTTTGGGGATATAATCTTCTTTCTTATGAGCAGGATATTTCTGGGAACTTAAAGATTAAATCTTTGAGGTTCGTTGAAGGTTTGAATGGATTTAAAAGATAGGCTCCTTTGGGTATCAAAAGAGGAGGAAATTAAAAGTGGGGAAACTACGGATATTTACTTTGTATATAGCTCAGAGGTTATTAGGAAAAAAGTTAAGGAAAGAAAGGTGGTTATGGAGGTTTATGCTAGAAAGTTTCCCTATGATGCCAACTGGGGTGTTTTATGCGGTGTATATGAAGTGGTTAAATTGTTAGAAGGATTACCCTTAAATTTAAGAGCCATGGAGGAGGGGGAGATATTTTTAGCAGATGAAAAATCTTCTATATATGAGCCTGTTCTTCAAATAGAAGCCAATTATCCAGATATAGCTATTTACGAGAATCCTATTTTAGGTTTCCTCTGCTTTACATCAGGTATAGCCACTAAAGCTGCAAGGTTAAGAATGCTTGCAAAGGATAGAATGCTTTTTAGCTTCGGTACAAGAAGGACCCATCCAGCAATAGCACCTAGCATTGAAAGGGCAACCTATTTAGCTGGTTTTGATGGTGTATCGAATGTTTTGGGGGCTAAACTGATGGGTAAAAAACCTGTTGGAACCATGCCCCATGCTATGATGCTTTGTTTTGGCTCTACAAAAGAGGCTTGGAAAGCCTTTGATGAAACACTACCTGATGACGTACCAAGAATAGCCTTAATTGATACCTTTGGAGATGAGAAACAGGAAGCCCTAGAAGCCCTAGAAGTCTTTGGAGAGAAATTAAATGGTATAAGAATTGATACTCCCTCCTCAAGAAGAGGTAATATACGCAAAATAGTTGAAGAGGTTAAGTGGGAATTGTCTCTAAGGGGAGCTAAAGATGTTAAAATATATGTCTCAGGAGGTATCGATGAGCAAGATATAGAGGAGTTAAGAGATTTGGTATATGGTTTTGGAGTTGGAACCTCTGTGAGCTCTGCCCCTGTTATAGACTTTAGCGCAAAGATTGTTCAAGTTTTTGAGCTAGGAAAGTGGAAACCTATAGCGAAAAGGGGGGATATTGCTGGTAAAAAGGAAGTTTTTAGGAAGCAGGATGCTCTTAAGGATATGGTAACCCTGTATGGGAGGGAGAAGCCTGAAGGCTATAAAAGTTTGCTAAAAGATTTTATTGTAGAGGGTAAAATAGTTAGGGATTTTAAGAGCTTAGATGAGATTAGAGAAGATTTGAAAAGAAAGTTAAAGTTAATAGAGGAATTTGGTGCAAGTTTAGAGTGGAGAATCTAAAAGATGAAAATTTTAAGGTGAAGAGATGAGCGAGATTATAGGAAAAGGTACATGGTTGGATAAACTAGCAAGTAAGATAATTAGTAGGGAAAAGGAGCTTAAGAGAAGTTTAAGCTTGATAAGGGTTGAAAGCGGCTTAGGAGCTTCTGGAATCCCTCATATAGGAAGTTTAGGAGATGCGGTTAGAGCCTATGGAATAAAATTAGCTCTAGAGAATATGGGCTACAAATCAGAGCTCATAGCTTACTCTGATGATATGGATGGTTTGAGAAAGGTTCCTAAGGGATTACCAGAAGATATGGTTAAATATATTTCCTTTCCTGTATCAAGGATTCCTGACCCTTACAAATGCCATAGTAGCTATGGAGAGCATATGAGCTCTCTTCTATTAGAAGCTTTAGATAAATCTGGTATCCAATATAGGTTTCAGAGTGCTCAAGATGCTTATAAAAAAGGTTTATTAACTGAAGAGATTGTTAAGATTTTAGAAAATTCAAAGATTATAGGAGAAGTAATAAAGGAAAGATTGAATCAAGAAAAGTTTTTGAAGGTTTTACCCTATTTTCCCATCTGTGAAAATTGTGGAAGAATATATCTCGCCAATGCTAAAGAATTTATTGAAGATGAGTATAAGATTCTTTATAAATGTGAAGGAGCCCAGATTTCAAAAAGATGGATTGAGGGTTGTAATCATGAGGGGGAAATGGATATAAGAAGAGGGGAAGGGAAGCTAAGCTGGAAGGGAGAATTTGCAGCAAGATGGAAAGCTTTAGATATAAGGTTTGAAGCCTATGGTAAAGATATTGCCGATTCCGTTAAGATTAACGATTGGATAAGCGATAATATCTTAAATTTTCCTCACCCTTACCATGTTCAGTATGAGATGTTCTTAGATAAAAAGGGAAAGAAGATATCAAAATCTATTGGAGGCTCTTTAACCCCTCAACTCTGGCTTAAATATGCTACTCCTCAATCTCTCTTGCTCTTATTGTATAAGAGAATAATAGGTATAAGAAGGATAGGTTTAGAAGATATACCAAGATATATGGATGAATATGACCGATTGGAGGATATTTACTTTGGAAGAATAAAGTTAGATAACCCAGCAAAGGAGATTAAGCTTAAAGGAATCTATGAGTATATCAACCATTTAAAGCCCCCTAAGGAACCTTCAACTCATGTACCTTATAATATGCTTGTGGATTTGGCTTCTGTAGCTCCAGAAGAAGGGTCTATAGATTTTATAGTTAATAGGTTAAAGAGCTATAGAATATTAAAGGGGGAAGCTGATGAGGGATTAATCAAAAGAATTTTGCTTTGCTTGGAGTGGGCCAAAGATTTTAAGAGAGGTTTAACAAGAAAAATTATTAGTTTGGGAGAAAAGGAGAAAAAGGCTCTCTGGGAGTTAAGGGAAGTGTTAAAGTGGGAGAGTGATGCCCAAAAGATTCAGAATTACATCTTTGAGATAGCAAAAAAGAATCAGATAGAACCTCCTTCCTTCTTTACCCTCTTATATAGAATTTTATTAAACTCTGATAGAGGACCAAGGCTAGGACCCTATATAGTTGATATAGGAAGAGAGAAGGTCATTGAGACTATAGATAAACAAATAGAAAGAGATTAAAGTAATTGAAGCTTTTATAGTGGGGCCCGTGGCCTAGGATGGATAGGGCGTTGAAGCTTTAAGCTATGTAAGCCTGCGGAGCCAGAGGTCGTGGGTTCAAGTCCCGCCGGGCCCGCCTATTCCTATTAGTCCCATAGGAAAGAATATTGCTCCATTGGAACAAAGAAGTCAGAGCAAGTCTATTCTGGTTCTACGGTAGGTCGGAGATCTCTGGCGCCTTTATAATCCACAAAATCCCTTCTGTGAGGTGTATGGCTAGTGCGTCATTCAGAAGATATGTAGAGTAGCTAGAAAGTAGGATGAGTTGAGATCTATCCTTTCAAGGATGTGGGATAAACCAGAAGAAGCTGAGATGATGCTCGCTGAGGCACTCCAGCGCAATAAAGATGTACGCTCTTGTCTCCTTAGTGAATGATAAGTTATTTACTTCCTCTTCCGATTTTCATATATGGTTGGGAGTATACGTTTATCCTTAACCATTATGGATGGTGAGGTTGTTGAGC
>JARVJX010000085.1 GCA_029775995.1 Nitrososphaeria archaeon
TCATAGACTTCAAGAAAGTCCAAGCTAAGAAGAAGCTCACCACGCCTAATAAGCCTCTCATCAACAACAGACCAATACATAGATTAAAGCAAGACATAAGAAACTTAAAGAATTAAGCCACAAAGCATCAATTTTTTATTATAACACCGTTAAATTTATATAACATCGTTATATAGATATAAAGGAGTGATTTAAGATGTTTGCAGAATTTCTCATAAGCCTCAGGGAGGGATTTGAGGCTGCTTTAATCGTTTCCATAGTTTTAGCCTATCTTAAAAGAACAGGCAATATATTCCTTTTAAAGTACGTTTGGTATGGAGCTATAAGTGCATTAATGGTAAGTTTAACTTTAGGAACTTCCATTTGGATAAGTTATGGAGTATTACCAAAGGTTACACAGGTATTGTTTGAGGGTATAGCAGCCTGGATTGCTGTTTTTGTTTTATCTTCGATGATTTATTGGATGGCCCTTAAGGGTAAGGGAATAAAGGCTGAAATAGAAGAAAAGGTGAAAATCCTTGCTAAGAAGGGGACCATTTTAGGATTATTAGGTTTTTCTTTTGTTGTAGTTTTTAGAGAAGGAGTTGAAACGGTTCTATTTCTTACACCCTTCTTTATCAAAACCCCCTTTAACTCATCCATAGGAACCTTTGCAGGAACCTTGGTAGCTGTAGCTGTAGCTTATACAATATTCATTTTAGGTATTAGGCTTAATCTTAAACGCTTCTTTTACTTTACAAGCATATTGATCATTCTATTAGCTGGAGGGTTGGCTGGATATGGAACCCATGAGCTTATAGAGTATGCTGAGCAGATAGGGATCGATTTAGGATGGGCTGCTAAATCAGCTTTCAGCTTACCCATTTCACAGGATAGCCTTCTACATCATAAAAATGTAATAGGTTCCATATTGGCTGTTATGTTTGGTTATACCGTTAAAGCAGAATGGCTTAGAATAATAATACATTTAAGCTATCTATCCTTAGTTCTACCTCTAGTAATCAAGGTTTACCGTAAAGGTTAAATTAGGGCTCAATTTCCCTATATATCTTCACATAGAACAACAAAACATAAACTAACGTGATGGGCTAGGAGTACGTTATAGTTTAATTATTTCTTCTCAAGCTCCAATGCTACTAGGCGTTCCTTAGCTTTTCTAACCGAATAATGAAAGTATGTAAAGGTTAACCAAGCTGGGATAAGGATAAGCATCTCCATAACAAATAGGTAAAACATCTTATTAAATCCACTCGCTGTATATAGGTTAAATTCATGGAAATAAAATTCTTTAACTTGAGAAGGTATCACTCCTATAATTAGGAGAAGGTTTCTAACCCCAGGGTAGTAAGTAGCAACAATAATTATACTCATCAAACCACTAATTAACCAATCAGGGGTATTCCAAGCCTTTCCCAACTTATAAATTGCTATTAAAGATAGATATATTGTAGGAATCAATAGCTCAGGTCTAATTAGAATTCCACTTTCAGCTATTTGAAAGACTCTTAGAGCAGTTAGGGCACTTACTAAATCTAACAGTATTCCAAAGGTTGCCATGATTAAAGGGAATAAAATTCCCATCCAATTTTAATTCTTTGCACATCTTTATAAATAAGATGTAGAATAATCCTTAGATGATCACTAAATTTCCCATGATGGTTCTTCAAATAGCATCCCTAACTCTACTAATTATATCCTTTAACTTTATCTTGGCTTTTCAATATTCTCCCTTATTCGGTGGAATTTTTTTAGTGATAGATAACTTTGGAGTTTTATTGCAATGGTTAGCCGCTTTATTACAATTTTCAGGAGCCTTAATTTTAATTAAAAGTTACAGAGTTGAAAGGCTCTTCTCTCCCCAAGTAATTGCTTTAATAGGTTCCAGCTTAATCCTTTATTTAAGGCTTAAGTTCGATTTTGATAGGTATTTCTTTTTAGCTCCCAATCTCTTTCAAAGCCATTTGATTTACTATGTTTTTCTTCACTTTATGCTCTTTTCCCTTTATTTAGTTAAATTAAATAAATTTATGAATGTAGAGTTTGGGCCAAAAATTCCTGATTTCTTTAGAGCAGGAAATATAGAGCAATATGCTTTCTTGGTGATAATCTTAGCCCTTATAGGAACATTAATTTCAAAACATCAGGTTTATTGGGATCCTCCCTTTACGCTTCTATTAATCTTTCTTGCCAATCTCTTAGGTGTAATCGTTATCATAGAGCTTATTAGAAGGATAAGCAGAAGATACCATTTTGAAGGCTTAGCCCCATAACTTTAACTCAAATCTTATTCAGAACTGCTCAGCAACTTTATGTTATCTGCAACTGCTCTCTATTTAATAATAAGGTCAAATAGAATGGGTCTAAGCCTTAAGGAGGCAAAATGTTATATATAAGCTTTGAGGATTAAATAAGGCATGTTAGCTGAAACAAAGAGAAAAAGGATTGGGGAAGTGTATGAGGTAAGTAAACCCTATGCCTATGCAATTATAAGCTTAGATCTTCTAACCAATCAATACTGGTATGAAGTTATAGAACCAATTTTAACCGATGAAGAAAAAGAGTACATAAAGAGCATAAGGGAGCATCTTTTTGAAATGTTAGATGTAACTCTTCAGGATTTAGGTACTGAAGAGGAGATAATAAAATATCTAAAGGCCAAGATTCTAGAAGTAATAAAGCATTTTAAAATACCGGTAAATCACACCAATTTAGATAAGATAAATTACTATTTGATAAGAGACCTTATAGGATACGGTAAAATAGATGTGATGATGAAGGACCCTATGATTGAAGATATTAGTTGTAATGGAAAGGGATTACCTATCTATATTTGGCATAGACTTTATGAATCTATACCATCTAATGTGATCTTTGAAACCGATGAAGAGTTAGATTCCTTTATCATTAGATTAGCCTATAGATCAGGTAGAATGATAAGTATGGCTAAGCCCATGCTAGATGCATCCTTACCTGATGGAAGTAGAATTCAGCTAACTTTAGGAACTCATGTAACAAAGCATGGTTCAACTTTTACCATAAGAAAGTTTAAAGCTGATCCTATTACCATAGTAGATTTAATCAATTTTAATACCATAACAAGCGATATAGCTGCACTTCTTTGGTATATAATAGAAAATAGATACGGAGTATTTGTTTGTGGCGGGGTAGCATCAGGAAAAACCACGATGCTTAACGCTCTATCATCCTTTATCAGGCCTGATTACAAAATTATTACCATTGAGGATACACCAGAAATTCAGCTATACCATAAGAATTGGTTAAGGTCGGTAACAAGACCAAGTGCTGGTGCTGCTACAGCTGAAATTGGTCTATTCGATCTTCTAAAGGCAGCTGTGAGACAAAGACCTGACTATATAATTGTGGGGGAGATTAGAGGTGAAGAAGCCTATACTCTCTTTCAAGCTATGGCTACTGGCCATTTAGGAATGGCTACTATGCATGCTGAATCAGTTTCATCAGCTATACATAGGTTAGAGAACCCTCCCATGAATATACCAAGAACTTTACTATCCCATCTAAACTTAATAACGGTGCAAGCTAGAATAGAAAGAGAAGGAAGACCAGCTAGAAGAACCCTAACGGTTACAGAAATTATAGGAATAGACCCAACTACCAACGAAATTCTTACAAATGAAATATTTAGGTATGACCCAAAAACTGATACCTATAGATACTCTGGAAGATGTTACACTTTAGAAAGCCTAATAAGGCGTTATGCTATACCACCTCAAGAAGCCAAAAGACAGATACAAATGAGAAAGGAATTACTAGATTGGTTAGCAAAAACAGGTAAAAGGAGCTTTAAGGAAGTTACTGAATACATAAGAAACTTTATCGTTAGCCCTGATGAGGTTTATAGAATGGTACAGCTATCCTATCCTAGCTTCTAAGGATTATCATATAATACATGAATTTTTCCTTAGGTATTGCCTCACTCTCCCATCACTCGTTTAAAAGAAGAAATCTTCTTACATATTGGTTATATCATTTAACTAACAATTAAATTTTTAGTTCTTTTTAGGAACTAAAACTGAACATCAGCAAATCTCAAAATAATGCTTCAGAACTTATCCTAGAAAGAGCTATAAGCTAATTTTATATTATATTAGATAGTAGATAAGAGTAGATGAGTTTAAAAGAAAGGCAAAAGGGGGATTCTTTAATCTTTGTCCTCTTAGGATTAGGAATTTTAATTCATTTTATAGTTTTGTTGAGATTTTTTTCCTATTTTGTAAGATGGTTTCCTTCCCCACTTTACTTTATTATCCCCTTCTTAACTCTTTCACCGTATATAGTCTTAATAAGATATTTTAGGAGAAAAAGTGCCAAAGCCTTAGAAGAGGAAGTTAAATATATAAATCAAGAATTCGAATTACCCTTATCCTTTGAGACTATGGGCTTTAAATTGCTAAAGGCTCCTGCTGCTAAACTGGTTCCCTTTAGAAACCTGATCAGAAAGAATTTATTGAGAGCTGGGATTTATAGAAGCCATTATATATACTTAGCAAATATGGTCTTTTGGACCTTTGTTAGCTTTCCTATTGCCTTCTTAATAATAAAATTCTTTTACGATACTATGTTTGTATTACTATTCAATTTTCCTGCACAGCTAAGCTTATTCCTTTCCCTATTAGGAGCCTTTATAACATCTATGGGAGTTTATGGTATAATGATAATTTGGCCAAATTATTTAGCTGGAAGATTAAAGAGAGACATAGAAAAAAACTTAGTCTATATAACTAATTTTATGAGCATTCTTGCCAGTGCTGGTGCAACAACAGAAGAAATCTTTTTAGCTTTAGCGAGAGTTGGAGAAATCTATGGAATAAAGCCCATTGCAAAGGCTATAGTAAAATCGGTTCAACTTTTGGGAAAGGATATATATACAACTCTTGATGAAGAGAGCAAAAGAAATCCTTCTAGACATTTCTCTGAGCTGATTCAAGGCTTTATTTCATCAGTTAAGTCAGGAGGAAAACCTGAAGAATATCTTTTAACCATGTCAGATAAGTACATTGAGCTTAGAAAGAGGATGCTCTCTAAGGTAATAAATCAGCTAAATATGGCTGCAGAAATTTATGTAGCTGGTTTAGTGGCATTACCTGTAATCTTTACTACTATGATGAGCATCATGGGCTTATTGGGAGGGGAAGTAATAGCAGGTCTCTCAGCAGAGACAATGCTTGCTTTAATGAGCTACATATTTCTCCCCTTAACAGCAACAGCAGTAATAGTTTATATTGATGCAGTAGTGTCTGGAGCTTGAGGCTTAGGTTAATCAGCATAATATCAGGTGCTATAGCTGCTTTAACTTTAGGATATTATGGCTTTGTAAATTATTTTCCCTCTTATTCTTTTCACATCTTTCTTGGATTTTCTTTGATAGTAGCCCTAGCTCCTTTAGCCGTAGTGAAATATTTGGAGGATTTGAGGAAGAGGGCTATAGATGAAATGTTACCCCAATTCTTAGATGATTTAGGTGAAGCCTATTCCATAGGTTTAACCCTATTTCAAGCCATAGAGGAAAGTTCAAAGAGAGATTACGGCCCTCTTACTAAAGAGTTAAAAAAGCTGGTTATCCAGCTTTCTTGGGGAAGTGAATTTGAAAAATCTTTTCTATCCTTTTCAAAAAGAATAGGTACAGAATTGGTAAGAAAGACGTCAGCTTTACTTCTTGAAGCCCTCCGATTGGGAGGAGATTTGAAGGTAACTTTCAGTGAATTAGCAAAGTTTGTAAGGCGATTGTTAGAGTTAAATAGGGAAAGAGAAAGTCAATTCAGGCCTTACCTACTTATCATCTATGTGAGTGTTTTAATCTTTGTAGTAGTTGCTATAATTCTTTATCAAAGTTTCTTTGCTCCCATTCTGGGAGAACAGACTGAAGCTAGATTCCTAAGAGTACCTATAAAACCTGAGAACTTCAAAAGTCTTTTCCTAGATATGGCTATAATGGAGGCTATATTTGGGGGCTTAACTATTGGAAAGCTTGGAGAGGGAAGCTATGCTGCTGGTTTAAAGCATGCAGTTATTCTACTAGTAGCAGTTACCTTGGCTTTTATAGCTTTCTTCTAACTTGCTGTTTGCGGTAAATTTGCACGTTATGTGAAATTTATATTATAACCAAATGATAGTGGAAGGACTTTGAATTGGAGTTTTTAGAACCTTAAAAATAAAGATATAGACGTAAATTTACTGTTTTAATAGAAGTTAGAAGTGAGGTTAAAGAGGGATATTTTCTGAGGGAAGTTAAATATAAGAGCTATATTTATACAACTCGATACCCTAATGCCTGGCCCTCTGGAGCCCTCTTTAAGCACTATACAAAGGAGGATGCTGAAAGAGCTTTAAACCATGCAAAGGAGGTGGTTGACCTTGTTAAAAAGAGAGATTAGAGAATCTCTTGCCTAATCCAAATTTAAAAGTTTTTAGGAGAGCTAAAAGGAGAACAGATCCTTTATCAATTTTAATAGCTGGTTCTTTAGCTAAGACTAAATTTGTAAGAGGTATTAGCGATTTAGATCTGATTTTGATAGTAGAGAAGGTGCCAGATTACAGGTTTACCCTTAAAGCTATCAAGGATGTAAATATAGAGGTATTTATTTATACTCTTGAGGAATTTTTAAAAAGCATAAAAGGAGGGAATCAATTTATGATAGATTATTGAGATATGGGGTAAAATTTTATAAAAATCTATTTGTATAACTTTTTTTAAGCTCTTTATACCCTTCTAAAATTGGTCTTCTCCCCCTAATTTTAGTTCTTTATCTTTGTATTCTCTTTAAAAGCTCTAATAAATTTTTCCTTCTCTTAATTTTATAAGCTTTAAATGTGCAAAATTATGGCTTATTTTTATGTCTACTATAAAACATAGGGTTCACAGAATCCTAGGAGCTACATTTAACCTTGAGGAGATAAAGTCGACCCTACTCTTACTTCTTTCTAAAAACTTTGAGAAAGTCCCTTTTTTCTAAATAAGAATCTAACTTATCCTCTAATATCTGTGAAGCTTTATCTAGGGAATCAATTTCTATAACCTTTAATTTGTAAAGATTCACTAGGTTCCTAGCTGATTCTTTCAAATTTGGGTAAGCTATAAGAAAGGATTTATCAGACATTTTTGTATCAAAAGTTTTAGCAAAGAATTTTATAACTTTTTCAGCATCTACCCCTTCTGAAGAAAAAGAAAAATCTATGCCTATTATCTCACTACCTTTTTTACTCAAAAGATCAAAAACATGATTTACTCCGGAAGCCCCAGGAACAGAACTTGCTAACTCTATTTCATACCCTTTCTTTTTAAACACTTTGATAATTGAGCCTACAAGTTTCATGGAAAGTTCTAAAAGCTCACTAACTTTTGGATTTAAAGAATAACCATAAATTAATTCAAATTTTACATCCTCAACGGTATGCTCTTTTTTACACATTCTGCATTGGTAAATTAGCTTGGGTTCCCTTAGCTTCCTACCACAAGATTTACATTCGAACCATTTCCCAACTATTCTAATTTCTTCATTTTTAATTTCTATTTTACACTTTGGGCATAACTTTAAACCTGATGAATCAATAAAGGAGCTTTCAATACCCATAGACCCACAAGGAGTATGCTCCATTAAGCTGTTAAGATAAACATCCCTAGAACCACAAAAAGGGCAGGCTAAACTTAAAGATAAGCTAGAAGAACCACAGTCTGAGCAAACTATTTCCTTAACTATAACATATTTATTCAAAATTCCTAAACTAACCAATTCTTCTAAAGTTTTTTTAGCTTCATTAGGATCTTTCCCTAAGACCTCCTCAACTATAGGGTAATGGTAACCTATTTTTATATCATATTCTGGCTCTAAATTCTTCCCCTTTATGGAATTTAACATCTTTTCTATTTTAGGATTTGTTAAGTATCTCGACCATTCTCCTATCCTCTCTAGGACCATTTTATGTCTAACTAAGATTATCAGTGTAATACTTTAACTTTTTGGTCTTATATCTCAATTCTATTATCAAGAAATCACTTCACCCCTTAAGATAATTAACAAGATAATCTCTTATATCTCAATTACAAAATGTATATTAAGGAGATAATAATATATCTTAGGGTTGAAAAAAAGGACGATATTAATTGTAATTTTTTTAAGTTTATTTCTTATTAACAATTCTCTTACATTAGCTCAAGCTCAGAATCTTACCCTAGAATGGAAATTATTATGGGTTAAGCGCTTAGACCCAAAACAGGCTATAATATATATAGTATTACCAGAGGATTCTGAGAGTAAAGATTCCTATATTATGGTAGTAAGCACTTTACCTGAAATCTTTTTAATTCATG
>JARVJX010000086.1 GCA_029775995.1 Nitrososphaeria archaeon
CACGTTAATGGGTGTGAGAGCTACAACTGGCACCTAAGAACCTTCCTAAGACCTAAGCGAGGAATATCTAGGAGAAAAGCCTCCTCCAAGCATTGGAGCCTCAGCTTACGCTAGAACATAGTGGAAAAATCTAGATCAGCATACAAATGGTTAATAACGATGACCATTCAGTAAGGAGACAAGAGCGCTGGAAAAACTTATTTTACTTATAAAAGGTTTAATAAGCCATGGAGGCTTATAGTTTTCTTGCTCTTCCAAAGGATATAAGGTTCAGAATAGGGCCAATCCCTGAAGAGGATCCCCCATTCATACCTTATAAAGGATATGCAATACCAACTACTTCTCAAAGAGGAGGAGCCCCTGAAATATATATTGATGAACCACTCTTCCTAACCTCTACCCTTGACCCAGCATACTTGCTTGGGATCTATGATTTAAAGGATCAAATTTATCTAAAGCCTTGTTGTGAAATAAAACTTAATAAGGATATATTGGTTAAATCTTTCAGGGATTTGGAAGTAAATGAGCAAAAGCTCTCAGCGGAGAGCTGGAAAAGTGTTAAAACGAAATACGAGTATCTTAAAGAAACAATATTAGACTTTAGTAGAGAGAGAAATCTATCCTTAAGACTATTTCCATGGTATAGACCAGAAGTAAACTTAGTAGGAGGAAGCTTTTCTATAAATTTAGGTTTTACAGAGCAAGAGATAAGTGGAAAATACATTAAACCAATTTGGATAACAGTAAGGTCTTGGATTAAAAGAGAGAAATTTAATGAAGAAATAATAGATACTGAGCTTTCTTATGAAGATAGAAAAACCATATTATTATCTTTACAAGAGGCTTATAACTTTAAGGAATAAGCCCAAGATGAATTTAAACCAACATATAACGCTAACTGCTTTATATCTGCAGTCAGTCTAGGTTACAGCTATGAGAAGAAATATCATCCATTTTGTAAGGTCTCTTTAACAATAGAGAAGTCAAGTAGAATCTCTTCTAACAGCTCTTCATTATACTTACTCTAATCTCCCCTATCAGAAACCATAGAGTAGAGGTCAAAGCAAAGCTATAAGAAGACTCGAACAAAAATTTAGACTGCACGCTCAACTTGTGCAACAATCTACCTTTATACAAAAGCTTTAAAAGTTTTCTAACCCTCAATTTTTGAGTTGGTTGATAGCATAGAGCATGATTTAATTATTGTTGGCTCAGGCTTAGCAGGCTTAAGAGCCGCGATAGAAGCAGCTAGAGTTAGCAAAGATAGGCTTAGTATTGGAGTAATAAGCAAGGTTCAAGTAATGCGTTCCCATAGTGTATCTGCGGAAGGAGGAACAGCTGCAGTTCTTTATCAAGAGGAAGGGGATAGAATTGAGTCTCACATTTACGATACCGTAAAGGGTAGCGATTTTTTAGCTGATCAAGATGCTGTGGAAATTCTCTGCAAATATGCTCCCCTTGAAATTTATCAATTGGAGCGTTGGGGAATGCCCTGGTCTAGAAGAAAGGATGGTAGAATTGCCCAGAGACCCTTTGGAGGCTATGATTTTCCTAGGGCTACCTTTGCAGGGGATAAAGTGGGTTTCTTCGAAATGCAGACCCTTTACGATACAGCTTTAAAATATAAAATCGAGTTTTATAATGAATGGTTTGCTTCTTCTTTAATAATTGAGGATAAGGAGTTTAGAGGTCTAACAGCCATAGATATCCCTCATGGAAATTACTATTCCTTTAAGGCTAAAGCCTGTATAATAGCTACAGGAGGGGCTGGTAGGTTATACAGCTTCTCCACCTATGGATACTCATCAACCCCAGATGGTTTAGATATGGCTTATAGGGCTAAGATACCTCTAAAGGATATGGAGTTTGTCCAATTTCATCCCACAGGTTTGGTTCCTAATGGAATTTTAATCACAGAAGGGGCAAGGGGTGATGGAGGCATATTAATAAATAAAGAGAAGGAGAGATTTATGAAGAGATACGCACCAAAAAAGTTGGATTTAGCCCCAAGGGATATTGTTTGCAGATCCATGATGACTGAAATAGAGCAGGGTAGAGGCTTTGAGAGCTATGGAATGAAGCATCTTTTATTAGATTTAACTCATCTAGGAGAAGAGAAGATAAAACAGAACTTAGCAGGTATAAGGGAAATTGTCCTTAAGTTTGTAGGCATAGATCCCATAGATGAGCCTATACCTGTTAAACCTGTTTGCCATTATATGATGGGAGGAATAGATTGTGATATTAACGGTAAGACTTCCATTAAGGGGTTATGGGTTGCGGGGGAAGCCTCTTGTATAAGTGTGCATGGAGCTAATAGATTGGGAGCAAACTCTACCTCTGAGTGTTTGGTCTGGGGTAGAATTACAGGGGAGCAAGCTGCTCTTTATGCTATGGAAAAAGCATCTTTTTCACTACCAGAAGATAAAGTTAAAGAAGATGAAAAGAGAATTTACGATGGAATCTTTAGAGGTTCAGGAAAGGAGAATCCATATGAGATCAGAAGGGAGCTTAACAAGATCATGGATGAAAATTGCTACATCTTTAGGAAAGAAGAATCTTTAAGGGAGGGAATAAAAAAAGTTAGAGAGCTTTATAGAAGGGCCTGGAAGCATGTAGACGATAAGGATAAAGAATATAATACAAATTTTATAAATACTTTGGAATTGGATTCCATGATAAGAATCGCTGAAGTCATTTTGGTTAGTGCTTACCATAGAGAAGAATGTAGAGGTTCTCATTATCGCTTAGATTACCCTAATAGGGATGATAAAAATTGGTTGAAGCATACTTTATGCTTTTATAGTGAGGATGGTCCTAAAATAGATTATACTCAAGTAAAGTTAATTAAATATAAGCCAGAGGTTAGAGTGTATTGAGTAGAAAGAGGCATAAGACTGGAATAAAAGCTTGGCTCAAGCCTTATGGATATAGCCTTGAAAGGTGGTCCTACTTCTTTCAAAGAGTGTCAGGAGTGGTTCTCTTGTTATATTTTATAGGGCATGTGATTGAAACAGGGACTATAACAGGGGGCTTTGAAGTATGGCTAAATACCTTAAATTTTACCCAAAATCCCTTTGGGCATGCCATTCTTCTTATAGTCATTCTTTCTGGAACCTTTCATGCCATTAATGGGATAAGGCTCTATTTAACTCATCAAGGTTATTTATTGGGTAAGCCAGAGAGGCCTGAATACCCTTACTATCCTAAATCTTTCAGCAGAGCCCAAAGGGTATGCTTTTGGCTCTCTGTTTCCATAGCTTTAGTATTCTTCCTTTACGGATTTAATATTCTGTTTGGTGAGTAGTTATGGTAGAGAGAAAGATAATGCTCCTTCACTATTACACAGGTATAGCCATAATAGCCCTAGTTTCTATACATATAGCCATGAGGTTAATAATGCCTTTCTCAGAGAGTTTAGAATTTTCCAATGTTTTAAACAATTATAAAAATTTGCCCTATACTATAAGTTTAGAGCTCCTCTTAATAACTGTAGCTATACATGGATTCAATGGTGTAAGGATAATACTTTTAGAATTTAAGCAAGGAAAAGCTTGGGAAAGCTTCGTTAAATTTCTCACCCTTATTTTAATCTTAATCGTTGTAGCTTGGGGAACAAGAACCATAGTATTAACAAATTTGATGTAAAATGGAAAAAGAAGAAAAAGTAAGGATAAAGGTCTTAAGATTTAATCCCTCTAAAGAAAGAAAAGCAAGCTATGAATCTTATGAGCTTCCCTATATCAAAGGATTCACTATACTAGACTCTTTACTTTATATTAAGGAAAACTTGGATCATAGTTTAGCCATAAGATACTCCTGTAGGATGGCAATTTGTGGCTCCTGTGGTATGCTCATAAATGGATTACCTAGATTAGCCTGCTATACTCAGCTAAGTGATGTTAAACGTAAGGAAATAGTTCTTGAACCCTTACCTAATTTCCCTATAATAAGAGATTTGGTTTCAGACTTTGAAGGATTCTTTGAGCATCATAAAAGCTTAAAGCCTTACCTAATAAGAAAGGGAGAAGAGGATATCGATGAAAATAAAAGGGAATATATACAGCATATTGAAGATTTAGAAAAATATTTACAATTCTCCGTTTGTATCAAGTGTGGTTTATGCTATGCTTCATGCCCAGTAGCTTCAACCGATGAACTTTTTCCAGGACCTCAAGCTCTATCCCAAGCTTATCGCTATATAGCTGATAATAGAGATAATGGTTTAGAGGAGAGGTTAAAGCTAATAGATAATCCTCATGGTATATGGAGATGTCATTTTGCTGGATCTTGTAGCAAGGTTTGCCCTAAAGGGGTTGATCCAGCTTTAGGTATACAGCTCTTAAGAAGGTATTTGATGAGTTTGAGAAAGCCTAAGAAAAAATTGGCTGAAGTTTATAGAAGAGCTTATTGATAGGTTACCATTTAACTCTAAGAAGTCCCTCTAAATAGAAGATAATTTCTTAAAAAATTACAAAGAGTACCATCTTAAACTTATCCTATCAAATTCTAATTTTTAAATTTTAGTTTATTGTAAGGATTAAATTTCCATCTTTAATGAAAAAATATAAAAAATAGTTTAAAGAAGGAGATGGTAAGGTGAAAGATTGAATAATGTTAAAGTAACCTTAAAAGAAGAAGATATACCAAAGCAATGGTATAACATTCTTCCTGATCTTCCTAAACCTTTACCCCCACCTATTGACCCTTCTACAAAGGAGCCTGTTAAGCCTGATAAGCTCTTGAGAATCTTTGGGAAAGAATTGATAATGCAAGAAGTTAGTCAGGAAAGATGGGTAAATATACCTGAAGAGGTTAGGGATGTTTATAGATTGTGGAGACCAACACCCCTTTACAGGGCAAAGAGGTTAGAGGAAGCCCTTAAAACACCTGCAAAGATATACTATAAATGGGAAGGGGTTAGCCCTCCAGGAAGCCATAAGCCCAATACAGCTGTAGCTCAAGCCTACTATCTAATGAAGGAGGGAATTCAAAGAGCTGTAACGGAAACAGGGGCTGGTCAATGGGGTTCAGCTTTAGCTTTTGGTTGTATGCTCTTTGGTATGAAGGCTACTGTTTATATGGTTAGGGCAAGCTATAATCAAAAACCCTATCGAAAGTTGATGATGCAACTTTATGGTGCTGAAATATATCCAAGCCCCAGTGAAAAAACAAATAGTGGCAGAAAATTTTTAAAGGAGAACCCTGAGCATCCTGGTAGTTTAGGAATAGCCATAAGCGAAGCCATAGAAGATGTTATAACTCATACCGATGCCAAATACTCTTTAGGAAGCGTATTAAACCATGTTTTACTACATCAAACAGTGATAGGTTTAGAGGCTAAAAAGCAGTTTGAGTTAATAGATGAATACCCTGATATAGTTATAGGTTGTATAGGGGGAGGGAGTAGCTTTTCAGGAACCTTTTGGCCCTTTTATTACGATAAAGTATCTAAAAATAAGGATGTTAGATTCATTGCTGTAGAGCCTACAGCTGCTCCTTCTATAACAAAGGGTATATATACCTATGACCATGGTGATACAGCAAGGTTAACACCCTTAATAAAGATGTTCACATTGGGGCATGATTTTATCCCTCCCCCCATACATGCTGGAGGCTTAAGGTATCATGGAAAGGCTCCAACTTTGTGCCTTTTAGCCGATGAGAAAAAGGTAGAGGTTAGAAGCTATAATCAAGTAGAGGTCTTTGATGCAGCAAGGCTCTTCATAAATACTGAAGGTATTATATCTGCTCCAGAGCCAAACCATTCTATAAAGGCTGTTATTGATGAGGCTATTAAATGTAAGGAAAGGAATGAGGAAAAAGTTATACTATTCAATTTGTGCGGTCATGGACACTTTGATATGAAGGCCTATGAGGATCATTTAGAAAAGAAGCTATTACCCTATGAATATCCAAAAGAAAAGGTGGAGGAATCTATTAAAAAACTGAAGGATTTATATCCATGGATTCGAACCAATAAGATATGATAATATCAAAAGTTCATTAATACCATAGAGAAAAATAGAAAGGTTTGTGGCTTAATTATAAAGTTCGGATTCCTTGTTCCGTTATAGTCATTTAGATTAAATCTTTCGGAAAATAGCATCAAGCATTTGTACGAAAATATTAATGTGAATGAGAAAAAAGCGAATTAAGCCACAAAGCAAATAGAACAATTTTATCCCTACCTTATCTCCTTTATATAACTTTATAAACTTAAACTAAGTCTCCATCTCTTAGCATTTTCTTTTATAACCCTTAAAGCATTCTTATAGGCTAACTTTTCTATATCTGATTCTTTCATACCTTTATCTAAAAGTAATTTAAATAACTCATTAATCTTTGTTATATCTTCTAATCCTTTTGGTGCTTTTCTATCTATCAAACCAAAGTAATCGGTTCCTAAAGCTAAAATGTCTGGGCCAAAGTTTTTGTAAACATATATTATATGCTCAGCCACAGAGCCTATATCCTCTTTATCTCCTATAAAGGTAAAGATATTACCAACTACACCTCCCTTTTTCTTTATCTCTTCATAAATCTCATCATCCAAATTTCGGGAAACTTTAAAGAGCCTTTTAGCATTAGAGTGGCTATTTATAACTGGTAGTTTTGATAATTCTAAAACATCCATATGAGTATTTTTACTAGCATGGGCTAAATCCAAGATTACACCTAATCTGTTAGCCTCTTTAACTAACTCTTCACCTTCCCCTGTTAAGCCGTAATCCTTTGAAGATAAACAGGAGGCTGCATATCTGCTATCGAAGTTCCAGGTGAGCTGTAAACTTCTAACCCCTAAATTATAGTAAATCCTTAAATCATCCACATCCTCTAGCATATAAGATCCTTCTAAAGCTATTAAAAAACCTATCCTATCTCCCTTTATAGATTCATTTATACTCTTTTCATCTAAGATTAACTTTATATCCTTAGAATATATATCCACTAACCTATAATAAAGTTTTATATGTTCAAAGGTTGTTGAGTGAGTTCCCTTTGGAGTCCAAGCCCTAAGAGGTTTTCTATCAAGGCCCTTCTCAAACCTTTCTTCTACTCTAGGAGAAATGGTTGAGAGTAAGCAGAATATGGAGGAAAAGATTATAGCTACATTGGCCCTTTTAAATTTAGGGATATCCCCGTGTCTATTGGGTAAATCCAAATTAAAGTTAGCCAAATTAAAGTCTAAACCACTAGAGCCACTTATATAGTAGTAAGAAATATCTTGGTGTAAATCTATTAAGGGATACATATCAAAGGATTTTAGTAGGATAAATTATAAAGGTTTTAATACCTTTAGTAGAAGGTTCCTCATCTATGTTTTCCTTTTCCCTTTAAGCCTCTCCTTCTCACACTTTCCTCTGTAAGGATAATCAAAAGTTCCTAATAAGGTTTTGAGCCTACATACTAGCTTTAAGTTAAGAAGAAAGGTATTAACCAATCTTAAATACATTTTCTAATGATATATTTATGTATCATGGGTGACACTTAGGTATCATGGGTGATCTATGCTCTTTAGAGTTAGCCCTAAAGAAAGTAAAGAAGAATTGTTTGGAAGGGAAGAGGATCTTGAGAAACTTCCCAAAGCCTTTAAGTCTAGAAGCCCCTTTATCTTACTCTTGGGAATTAGAAGAATTGGTAAAACCTCTCTCCTTAAAGTAGCTTTGAAGAAATCTGAGCTGCCTTAAATATACCTTGACTTAAGAGCCCTAGAAAAAGGAGGTTATCCTAGAGTCGCTCTTTATAGGCTAGCGCTCTTGCCTCCTTAGTGAATGGTTATCGTTATTAACCATTTGTATGCTGATCTAGATCTTTCCACTATGTTCTAGCGTAAGCTGAGGCTCCAATGCT
>JARVJX010000087.1 GCA_029775995.1 Nitrososphaeria archaeon
AGTATGTCTCAGCAAGAAAGTTCGTGAAGATGGCCAAGGAGATGGCCATGAAGGCATACATGTACAATCTGTTCATAGCCATGGTATAGACAAAAAGATGGTGAGGTCATCCCAGTCCAAGATGCAACGAGCACAGATTCGTGCAACAAACCAAATTAATGGTAAAACTAATAGAAGGTAAAGAATAGGTTCTAAGAGGTAGAAATAATATCTTTGGGGATGATAGCATGCTATCAAGTTTTAGCACCACCTTTAAAAGCCTCATATAAGGGGAGGAGATTTAAAGATATTTTTAAATCAGGCTTTAGTAGTCAGACTAGTTGGAAGGGAAAAATCTTCAGTCTAAAGGAGATAATAAGTATAAGAAGAAATCAAAAGAAATTGTAATAAAAAATCTGAAGATTTTAAAGGGAGAGGAATTAGAGCTTATAGAAGGTTGTATAAGGATAAGGGAAGGAATAATAAAAGAAATCAAACCTCATATAGATAGAGGGAAGGATGTGGTTATCTATGATGGTTCTGGATACTTAGCCCTACCTTGCTTTGTAAATGCTCATACTCATGTTGGAGATTCAATAGCCAAAGATATTGGGATTGGTCTTAATTTGAAAGATTTGGTTCACCCTATTTACGGCTTGAAAAGGAAGATGTTGCAGGAAGCTAAAGATGAATCCCTAATAAATTCTATGAAATCTAGCTTAGAGGATATGCTCAGACAAGGATTCTTTTGCTTTTGTGATTTTAGAGAAGGAGCAGTAAAGGGAGTTAAACTTCTTAAAGAAGCCTTAAAGGAAGTTAAGATTCAAGCTATTATCTTAGGTAGAGCAGAATATTATTTTGATGAAAAAGAACTTTTGGAGGATAGGGAGCTCCCTAATAAAGTAGTTAGAGAGCTATCGGATGTTTTAGAGGTTAGCGATGGTTTAGGTTTAAGTGGAGCTAATGAATATTCTAATAGAGCTTTAATTAAAATTGGAGAGCTCGTTAGAGAGAGAGGCAAACTTTTAGCCATACATGCTGCTGAATCAAAGGATACAAAATTCTTTTCTTATTCAAAGACTTTTATGAGTGAGGTGGAAAGAATCATGAGATTTTTAAAGCCCAATTTTCTAATTCATCTTACCCAAGCTGATGAAAAAGATTTAGATTTAATATGGAAAGGTAAAGCTGGTGTTGTAGTTTGCCCTAGGGCTAACGCTGAATTATCAGTAGGCTTTCCTCCCATTTCTAAGATGCTAAAAAAAGGTTTATTAGTTGCTATAGGTAGTGATAACTTTATGCTGAATAGCCCTGAGCCCTTTAAAGAAATGGATTATCTAATAAAGGTTAGTTCGATAATGGAAGAGAAGCCCTATCCTTTAAAGCCTAGAGATGTGTTGAAGATGATAACGGTAAATGGAGCCAAGTTATTAAAGCTAGATAAAGCTGGGCCTATTGATGTTAACTTTCATTCCAATATGATCTTGATAGATTTGAAGGATAAAAATTTGGAAGGTAGCAAGGATATTATAGCAAGCGTAGTTAGAAGGGGTAGAGTGGATAATATAAAGGCTATAATGGTTAATGGAGAGTGGGTTTATGGTAGAATCTAAGCCTTACGTAATTCTTAATAGTGCCATGAGCTTAGATGGTAAAATATCAACTAAGCAGGGAGATAGTGAAATATCTTGCTTTGAGGATAAGGTTAGGGTTCATAAAATTAGGAGTAAAGTGGATGCTATAATGGTGGGGATAAATACAGTTTTGAAAGATGACCCAAAGCTAACAGTAAAGTATGTGAAGGGTAAGAATCCCATAAGGGTTATAGTAGATAGTAAAGCAAGGATACCTTTAGATGCAAAGGTAGTTAAGCTAAAGGAGGCTAAAACTATAGTTGCTGTTTCTAAGCTTGCTCCAAAAGAGAAATTGGAGCTCTTGAGAAAGGAAGGGATAGAGATTATAGAATGTGGAGAGGATAGGGTAGATTTGAAGCTTTTAATGAAGGAGCTAAAGAAAAGAGGAATTGAAAAACTTTTACTAGAGGGAGGAGGGAATTTGAACTATTCTATGTTCAAGGAAGGATTAATTGATGAAGTTAGCATAGCTATAGCTCCTATTGTTGTGGGTGGTAAGGATGCTTTAACCTTAGTTGAAGGAGAGGGATTTAACACCTTTAAAGAAGGGGTAAGGTTAAGTTTAAAGAAGGTAAGAAGGTATGGTGAAGATTTAGTGCTATTTTTCTCCGTTAATGGAGCTAAACAGGATTTAAATATATAAATATCATCAAAAGAAAGATAGGATTTCTTTAAAGACTCTTTAAATTAATATAATAAGCTATAATTTGGTTCCATCTTAGAAAAGGTTCGAAACTGTGTTGAAGGTTATGGAGCTTCTTTTCAGATAATCTTCAAGCGAAGGATAAAACTTTAAACTTTTCTTTAAATAAAGTAAAATAATGGATGGTCTTAAAGAGGATTGGTTTGAGGTTGTAGATGCTTTAGGCAAAATTATCCCTTCTTATAACTTAATGAATAGAATAATATCTCTTGGTCAGGATATTAGACTTAGAAAGTATGGAATTGGGAGGGCTTTAAAACCAAAGGATTTTGTTCTTGATGCTGGTTGTGGTCCTGGTACAATGAGTGAAATTCTTCGTTCCATGATAAAATGGGAAGGAGATTTAGTATTGATGGATTCTCTAAGAACTATGCTAAAGGTTTCGAAAGAGAAATTCAAAAAGGAATTAAGTATTAATGCCATCTTTGAATATTTGCCCTTTATGAACGAGACCTTTGATTTGGTTATGTGTGGCTTTTCTTTTAGGGACTCTCTAGATATGGATTCAACCCTTAAAGAAATTCAAAGAATATTAAAGCCTAAGGGAAGGTTTCTATTGGTGGATTTAGGAAAGCCTGATAATACTATCTTAAGATTTTTTGCTGGAGTATATTTACGATACTTTGTACCCTTTATGGCCTTCTTAATATTGGGAAAGAAAGGATTTATCTATTCTTCTTTATACAAAACCTATAAAAGGTATCCTACCAAAAAGGAGCTAAGAAGGATTCTTCAAAAGTATTTTCATCCCATATTCTTTTTGGAGAAGATGCTTGGAGGGGCCATAGTGGCTCTCTATGAGAAGGTTTAATATTTTTCCCCTGGGGCTTTGGCACATTAACATCATCCCTGTAGCCTTGATATGAATTTAAGGATCCTAGATTCAAGGATATGTAATTAATAATTTATGAGGATGATGCTTCTCGATTCATAATAGTATATGGTTTATTTAAGGATGCTAATTCAAAGCATGCTTTAGATATATTAAAGAATGAAACAGAAAGGCATGGTAAGCCTTAGCCGCATCTTAACAGATATAGATAAATTTTATGCTGTAAAATCTTTAGCAAGGGAGAAGAGATTAACGAATTTAAATTTTCCTTATAAGTCATATAAGGCATATAATTGCTAGAGTATCACCTCAAACGAATGGTAAGATAGAGAAATTTTTGATGAGATAGAGTGGAAGCTTAGGTTCTTCAATTCTATATATAAATGCATAAATGAAATAATACAATAAAACGCCATGGAGCATTGAATCTTAAACTATAGAAGCTTAAACTATAGAAGCATACTACCAGAAGATACCCAAAATAGATATACTATGGATCCTTCAATCCTGAAGAAGGTGATAATGTTACATGCGAAATAACTCTTGGAAAAAACAACAGTCTATTAACGTTATAAATGAAAGTTTTGCTCAGCAATTTCTAGGGCTTAGTAGATGACCCCTACTATTAGAAGACAGCTATTATGTTTAAAATGGCCTTAAGATCAGGCTTATATATTGCATCATGGAATCCACAGGCTCAAGTACTCGTCATGGATATCCCAGCAAACAATAATATAGCCCATATCAATTTTCTGGTTTTATATTCTTTAGGTAATACTTTCATTTCAAGCCAGGCTATACCAAGACCTAATAACCCAATGGTTATCATGCCTCCCAACTGTATTGCTGGCTCCATCAGTATCCTTGGAGTATAGCCAGTAAGCCCTATCTCCTGTAGATTAAGAAAGAGAAACATCTTTCTAGCACTTAGCAAAGACGATTTTGAAAAACATAGGAAGAAAAGATTCTATTTCCCATCCTAAAGGCATGAAAAGAAAGAAGGAGCTTATAATGAATTTTCAAATCTCATCATAGCATCCTCTCTAACATAAAATAGGAAAAGAGAGGACCCAATGAAGACCCTATGTATAGATTGTAGCATAATTCTTACCTCATTGAGAGGATTGATGGATAAATGAAAGATGATATTATGCTACAATTTACCCTATTAAAATGCTAATAAATAAAAACGAGAGGAGCTGAAAGGAAAAGCATAATCTAAACTTAGTAAGTTCTCTTAAGATAGTTTAACTCAAAATTTTACTCTTCTTTCTTCTTTTAAGGATATATTAAACCATCCTAGCTATTATGGTAGTAATTAAAATTGCCATTATACCTATTAAGCTAGCAGTCATTAGCGTAGTTAACATTCCTATTCTTTTATCAAAATCCCCAACTCTCTTATCAAAATACTCTAACCTTTTATCTATGTATTCCTTTAAATTCCTAACATCTTCCTTTGTAGCCAAATCCCTCAACACTGCATTTATTATAGCTAATCTCACATCAAGTTCTGTAACTAATAGCTCAGCTAACCTTTTCCTAGCACTAAGATCCTTTATCTAAAGCTGATATTATATCGTTGATGGACAACAGTTATAAATTTCAAGCACCCTTACTAAGCTTTTACCTAAATTATTATGTTGCGATAAGATTGAGTAGATGGTATAATTACTTTGTCCAATATTTTGTCTTCTAATCCTTCTAAGATGGTTTATATTTTATTCACTTCCAATGAATAGCATGAGGAAGTTTAGTATGTTAAGATAAAATAAGACTCCTTTGGAGAAAAGTTCTATAGATATGCTTTGCCTATCTTAAAGGAATTTAGCGAAGGTTATTGGAGGATATCCAAGTCGTTCTTGATATATGATCACTCGAACTCAGATCTTTTAAAAATTGACCTAAAAAGTCTCTCTTTACTTTGAAGCGGTTTAATCTAGCCTTTATTTATAATTGAAATCTTTCATTTTAAGTCTCCTCTTCACCATGAGGTAATTTAGCTATAACATCAGCCATCTTTTTTCTTCTCCTGATTAGCATAGCAAAGATGAAAATTAAGCCAAAAACCAAAAACAAAAAGGGCAAGGATCTAATTATTATGATACTCAAAGGAGCTGAAGTTTCCTTATAGCTTCCATTTAATGCTTTATCTTCATCTTCACCTAGACTTCCCTTAATGATACTTGGAGATATTTCCTTCCCAATTAAAATTATGGCTCTACCAACTTTCCTCCCATCTTCATCTAAGGCTTCTACCTCAACCCAATATTCCCCAGAGCCCCTTAAGGGAAAGGATATAACCTTCTCATAGGATCTTTGAATCTCCTCTTTTCCATCTGGATAATACAACTTTGCATTAAATAAACCGTTATAATCTTCTCTTGCCCTAGGAAGAATAATCAGGGTTTCGTTTTTAATCTTCCAATTTAATCCTAAAGAATTCACGTATATAGCAATGGGAACCGTTAAGGAATTTGAAGATACATTCAAAAGGAGCCTCGCTTCATAAAAAGCCCTTGTTAAGTTAAGGGCCTTAGCAGAGAGCCTTAAACTCTGCTCTGATAAATCTAATTTCAAATCTACCCTATCTTTATAAGGAAAGTAAAGGTAAGCCTTTACCTCCTTATAAGGTCTTAAAGGAAGAATTTTAAGCTCTCTAGAATCCGATTGATCTTCTGCTAAATGAAGCACCAAATTAGAGGGGGAAAGGATTATGGGTGTCGTTAGGGCATTTAAGAGGTCCATTCTACCTGAACCTTGAGAGAAAATAGGCTCATACTTACCGTTAATATCCTTTAAAGGTTTTGATGTTACTGAAAGCAAGTCAAAAATTTCTTCAGGAGAGAGATAAGGATACTTTTCTTTTATTAAAGCTATACCCCCAGCCACATGAGGTGAAGCAAAGCTCGTACCACTAATAAGCTTATAGGAATTGTTTATAAAAGTAGAGTTTATGAAACTTCCTGGAGCCACTAAATTGGGTTTTATGGTAAAGGGAGAAGAGGGACCTCTAGAGCTGAAGGGAGCCACCTTATCAGGATAAACTTTAACCAAAAGGGTAGTATTCAACTCCTTTCCTTCTTGTAGCAAAGCCCTGATTTTTAATCCATCCTCTCTAGATATGGATACCGTTGGTAAGGTGGGATGGTAATTTGGGGCCCTTAACCAGTTGGGCAATCCAGAGTCAGTTAAAGTTCCAAAAAATATACCTGGTAAACTGTTATAAATTATTAAAGCTATAGCCCCTTTTCTTGCTACATTTAATTCCTTTTCTGCAAAATACACTATTTCCCCATATTCTCCTCCCCTTTCAGCTAAGGCTATCTTACCTCTTAAGTCCAGACCCTTTAAATCCTTCTCCCTAGCGTAATTTACGAATACTATGTCTCCCTTCACTTCCCTTTCCGTTATAGCACTTCCATTTAATGGATAGCTCTCAATAACCTTGCCATCAATCTTTAAGGAAGAGGAAAGAGAATAGGGAGAAAAGTTTAAAGAGGAACCAACTCCCAAGACCCTTTTGTCTCCTGCTGGATCTGATATGGTCCCTGAAAAGGGACCTGAATTTCCTACGGCTGCTACAACTATAATCCCCTTTTCCATAAGATTGTTTATTACTTTTCTCAATAACTCATCTTCAAAGGTTCCCAAGCTTAAATTTACTATATTTGCACCATCCTCCATACTCTTCTCTAAAGCCATTAAGATATTGCTAAGCTTTAGAGGATTCTTAGAGCTAAGAACCCTATAGGCTAAGATTGATGCCCCTGGAGCTATACCCTTTAAGCTTCCATTGGCAGCTATGATTCCAGCTACCATAGTTCCATGGCCATCGGTATCCATAGGGTCTTTATCATTATCAACAAAATCGTACCCTCCTATTACTTTAACCCCAAATTTTCCTCCAAGGTCCTTATGTGTATAATCTACACCAGTATCAATAACAGCAATTTTAACTCCCTTTCCTGTAAGATTAAAGGGCTTTGACCATAAAGTTGAAGCTCCAATCCATTCCGTACTTTTCTGAAGGTAAACCTGAAACTCTCTATCTTGATAAACCTTTACCTTTTTTAATTCTTTTAAAATATAGAGATAGGATTGAGGAAGCTCTATTATAGCACCTTTCATTATACCCTCTAACTTGCTTATAAGATGAAGAGGAATTAGGGCTTCAATCTCCTTTAAACTCTCTTCATCGTAAAGCTCTATAATAACCCTTACCTTCTGCTCATAGAGATTTTTAAGGGGAAGCAATAAGGATAGAGAAATAACTAAAAAGGCTAAGAGTAGTATAGAAGCTTTTTTACTCACTTTACTATTAAGGAAATCATAGTATTTAATGTTAAACCTTTTTGTAATCATTTAGACTTTGTTCAACTTTATAATATTTTAGCTTTGTGGCTTAATTATTGTTGTGTGTTTGCTCTTTGTTTTTAGTGTTGGATTGTGTTTATAGGTTTATGATTGTGTTGTATATGAATGCTTTTATTTTTAGCTCTTTGGCTATGTTTGGCAGCTCCTTAGCCAAGCAGTAATCGCCGAAGATACGCTTGAATGTTGAGAACGCTGTT
>JARVJX010000088.1 GCA_029775995.1 Nitrososphaeria archaeon
AACCAGCCCAATCCCTAGCCATATGAAACCCGGTGAAGGCAAAAGCCACAAAAATTAATATCCGCACCTATCCCCTCAGAGCAAAAACCTAAGTCACGCAACACAGCAGCAAGGAGTTCAGAGATTAAAGCATCTTTTTTAATCTTTTAAAAGATTCAAAGGGTTCTTTTACCGATTCTATTATATAGAAAGCTGAGGGGTTAGAAGCCTTTAGCGTTAAAATTATCTCCTTCCAATTTATATTTCCATCTCCAATACAAAGATGCTCATCATAACTTCCCCTATTATCAGATACATGAATACAACAAAATCTCTTTGCCAACTCTTTAAGAAAATCCTTTACCATACCTCCGAGGAAAGCATGCGCTACATCAAAGGTTATAGGGAAATTTATTTTAGTGTTTAGATAAAATTCCTTAAAATCTTCAACTCTTTCCAAGAATTTATCCGAGAGAGGTATCATATTCTCTATACTTGCCCTTATACCACAGGATGAGGCATAATCATAAAGTGCTGTTAGAGAAGCTTCATTTAGCTCCTTTGCCCTTCTCATTTTCTCTGAATCTGAAGGTTTTGAACCGGGGTGAATTACTATATTTAGAGCTTCTAAATTAGATGCATAGTCTATAGATTCCTTAACTCTTCTCACGCTTTGGGCTCTTAAAGGATCATCTAAGCTTGCTATATTCAAATTATTCCAAGGAGAATGAACAGTAAATCTTACATCTAGCTCAAGAAATTTCTTTAATAGAGATACTCTCTCCCTATTTAGGCTATACTCTCCGTCATCAACGATTTCCCATAACATTAATTCATTTTTTAGATTCTTATTTAGCTCTTCAAGTAAAGTGCTAAAAGTATCACCCTTTAAAAGAGAATATAGCGTAGATAAACCTACTAGCATATCCTAATTAGATGTTAGCTCCTTTATTAACTCATCTATCTTTTGTGAACTGATTTCTACCTTTATAGGTTTCAAAGGAGATTCTCCCTCTTCCTCACATAAAGAAACTTTTCCCATATAGGCAGCCTGCTTATTTAGATAAAAATAAGTGCTCTCTTTTCCTTTATTATTAAGAAGAATTCTCTTAAAAGCAGGCATAGCCTGCTTTGCCTTTATTCCCTCCTTTACCTTCTTTAAAATTTCCATCTTATCTGAAGAAGAAAAGACTTCTTCATCACCAAACTCTAAATTAACCTCACCAAATAAATTGGTCAGAGCCTTAATCACTCTCTCTGGATCTTCTGAGGGAAATACCTTAGCAGTGATCTTTATCTTTAAACTCATTTAACCACTTCTCAAAGATAAGGTTTGCCTTCTCTTTAAGTTCTTTTAAATCTGAATCGTTTATTATGATTTCATCAGCTAAGGCTATTGCTTCACCCAAACCAACCTTTAATTCTCTTCTATCCCTCTCATCCAATTCTTCTTTACTCAAAAGGGCATCTTCCCTTCTTCTATTCTTTAAGAACTCAAACCTTCTTAAGGGTGAGGTATGAATACTTAGTAACTTTGCCTCACCTAACCTTTTAAATACCTTTACCTCCTCTAGGCTTCTTATTCCATCTATGATTATAACCTTTGACTTTGATGAATTTATCTTTGGTATACACAATTCAGCTACAGCTGTTGCACCCTTTTCTTCCCTAAGCTTTAGCATAGTATAAGCCAATCCCTTAGAATCTATTTGGTAATTCCTTCTTAGAGCTTCATTTCTAACTTCTTCTCCCATAGATATCACTTCTATTCCTTTCTCTCTTCCAAAGTCAGCTACAGTAGTTTTACCTGAACCTGGCATTCCTGTTATGCATATTAGTAGCTTTCCCATACACCCCTAACTAACTAAAAAATAAAAAGATAAATGTATCTATACTATTATTTTTTAGATGAGAAGCTTCTTAGCCTTGGATGTTAAGAGCCCAGAAGTGTTGTTTAAGATATCAGAAATCCAGAGTAAATTCTTAGCTACCAATGCTGACCTCAAGCCTGTTAGTAAAGAGAATCTACACTTTACCTTAAAGTTCTTTGGAGAAATAGATAGTAATATGGTAGAAAGGATTATAGAAAAGTTAAAAACACTAAATTTTAGAAAGTTTTTTGTTACATATAGAGGCCTAGGAGCCTTCCCTAATCTTAAGAGAATTAACGTTATTTGGATTGGTGTGAATGAAGGGGCTGAGAAAAAACTAAAGGAAATTTCAGATAGAATAAATGAAAATTTATTAGAATTTGGGTTTTCAGAGGATAAACCCTTTACTCCTCACCTTACTATATTAAGGGTAAAGAGTGGGAAAAATATATATAAGCTAGCAGAGTTAATTCAAAATTATCAAGCTTACGAGTTTGGTAGTGAAGTGATGGTTTCTCTAACCTTTAAGAAGAGTGAACTAACACCAAGGGGTCCTATATACACAAATTTAGCTGAGTTTCCCTTTCAAGGAGGTTAGGATGAATAAATTAGATGAGGTTATTAGAGAAGCTTCAAAGCTTGTTCTTCCAAACAAGGAAGAAGAGGCAAAAATTTTAAATTTAACTAACCTTTTAATGAGAAAGGTTAAAGAAGAAGCTAATAAAAGCTCTTATAAGCCTGAGGTTCTTTTACAGGGTTCTATAGCTAAGGGTACTTGGCTAAAGGATGAGCTAGATATAGATATATTTTTAAGATTCCCTCCAACTTTAAATAGAGAAGTCTTTGAAAAGGAAGGTTTAGGTATAGGCCTTAGAGCTTTATCTTCTTACAAACCCTATTTAAGGTATGCTGAGCATCCTTATGTTGAAGCTGAAGTTGATACCCATAAGGTAAATGTAGTTCCCTGCTATAAAGTAGAGAAGGGGAGGTGGATAAGTGCAGCTGATAGAACCCCCTACCACACAGATTTCATTAAGAGAAATTTGAAGGAAGAGCAAAGGCTTGAGGTAAGATTATTGAAGAAGTTTTTAAAAGGCATTGGAACCTATGGGGGAGAAATTCAGGTTCAGGGATTTAGTGGCTATGTTTGTGAGGTTTTAACTTTAAAGTTTGGAAGCTTTTTGAATACTTTAAATTTTCTAAGCAATATGAGGGAAAGGGAAATAGTATCTTTAAATAGCATATATGAAAAGTTTGCAGAGCTTAGGTTTTCTAGCCCTTTAATACTCATAGACCCTGTAGATGAAACGAGAAACTTGGGAGAGGCCATAGCCTATGATAAGTTAGCTATAGCCATATTATCCTCAAGAAGGATTTTAGAAAATCCATCCCTTGAATTCTTTTTAGGAAAGAAAATTCAAGATTATGAAGTAATAAAGGAGCTTTATAGCAATCTGATTTTGTTATATTTTAAGCATTCAAAAAGAAGCGTAGATATTCTTTGGGGGCAATTAAGAAGAAGTTTAAAAGCCCTTAAAAGGCAATTAGAGATAAAAGGTTTTAAGTCCTTTAGAGCTGGCATAGCAAGTAATAACGAAGATAGCTCCTGCTTTATATTCCTGCTAGATAGCTTAAATTTAAGTAATTACTATTTAAGGACTGGACCAAAGGTCTTTTCAAAGGAAGATTGTGATAGATTTTTAAAGAAAAATAATAAAAATCTCTTATGGATAGGAGATGATGGTAGACTTTATAGTCTTATTAAAAGGTATAAGACACATATTATAGAAGTTTTGTCGGAGATAATTGAAAGTAAGCAAAGTGGTATCTCTAAAGGGATATTTGATGAGTTAAGGAATAGCTTTAAGATAATAGTAAGTAAGGATATAGAGAATTTAAAGGAAGATTGGATTAGAAATGAGGTTATAAAAATTGCAGGAAAAGATAAACTCTTCTATTAGCTTAGAAAAAATAACAATTGAAAGTTCTTACTCTAGGGTTCTCTGCTACCCTAATCCTTCTGAAAATGAGTTAAAGAAAAGAATAGAAGAGCTAAAAAATCTAGGAATTGAAGCATTAATTTTTGAGGGTAAAACAAAGATCGATGAGCTCCACATATTAGGAAAAGGTTGCGTTAGCTTAACCGTTAAAGTTTCTTTTGGAAACAAAGATTGTGTTTTAAAGATTAGAAGGGTTGATGCTAATAGAGAAAATCTTCTTTCTGAAGCAAAGTATTTAAGGATGGCCAATTCAGTTCAAGTAGGTCCAAAGCTTTTTTTATCATCAAAAAACTTTCTTATAATGGAGTATATAAATGGGGTAAGCATTGTGGAATGGTGCAAAGCCAATAACTCAAAGTATAGGTTAAAGAAGATTTGTAAAGAATTGTTAAATCAAACCTTTAGACTTGATAAAATGGGGTTAGACCATGGGGAGCTCAGCAATCTAGCAAAGCATGTTTTAATAGCTCAAGATAACCCTTACATAATAGACTTTGAAAGTGCAAGTAATGAGAGAAGGGTAAAGAATGTTACAAGCCTAGCTCAATACATCTTTGTTGGGAGCTCAATATCAAAAAAGGTTAGAAGAACGCTAAATATAGATGAGGAAAAGATGAGTGAATTATTTAAGGCTCTTAAAGCTTATAAACAAAAAGTAAGTGAAGAAAACTTTTTTGAACTTATGAGAGCATTAAAAATGTATTAAACTTTATAACTATAAACAGATTTCTCATAAGATAAGAGCTCAAAATTTAAACCTAAACTTTTAGCATAGTTATAAGCATCCTTTATCTCCCTTTCTGTGGGTCTTCTAGCTAATTCAGCATATCTTTCATCAAAATTTACACTAAAGGGGTCACAGGCATACTCAGGATGATATTGGTCCATTATATTAACCAAAACATCGGGCATATTTTTTGCTATCCATTCTAAAACTGGCTTTGTACAGCACTCTACATGGTTGGGCATTATAAGATGTCTTATGAGCATATCATCGCCCCACTCGTAAACCAATCTGTGATTGTTAGAAACTGTCTCAAAGTACCAAGGAGTCTTTGATAGCTTAATTGCGCACTTATCACTTCCAAACTTAAAATCGGGTAAATAAATGTCTATGATTTCTCTTAAAATTTTCATGGTAATATGGCTCATGAAGAAGTTAGAATTCCAGAGTAAAGGAACGTTAAATTCTCCCTGATAGAAAGCATTTTCCTTACTCCTTTTATAAAGGAAGTAAAATTCAGATTTTGCTCTAAGTATATAATAAAGCTCTTCCTCAGTAGGTTCCATAAAGTCTAAAAGGCTAATGGCTTTAACTATCGTGTGAAGATGAATGGTAGGTTCCCCACCCACAAAGTTTATATTATGGCAGCCTTCCATTCTAAGCTGATAGGCCATTAAGGCTAAAAGTTTTGGACTAATGGGAATACCATTTAGCTTGTCATGGGAGATATCTCCATTTTGGCAAAAAGAGCATCTCATATTACAGGAAGTAAAGAATATGGTTCCTGAGCCTTTACATCCTCTAATGGGCAATTCTTCCCCAAAGTGATGAAAGTAGCAACCTACTCTAGAAGTTTCTTCCAATTGACAGGTTCCAAGCTTTTCTCCTTTAGTTCTATCTACCTTACAGTGCCATCTACAAAATTCGCATTTCTCTAATATTTTATCAACCAACTTTACTTTAAGGTCTAAAAAGGATGGATTTTGGATTTTTAGCTCTTTAAATTTAACCCTGTCTTCTTTTATATCTTCCCAAAGGGTTAGAAATTCTTTTGATAATTTTTCATGCTCCTTCAACAATTCCTCATAGCTAGCATCGTTTAAATCTAAGTCACACTTTAATCTTCTACAAAGAAGATATTTTGCTGGCCTTTCATTTAATGAGACTGCATAATACCAAGGTAAATGTTTTCTTAGTATCCAGCTCTGAAAACCCAGTTTGTACACTTGCTTCTTCCTCCCTATAATTAATTAATCCATTCCTTTAATATTTTAGCCCTTAGGTTAGCTACCTTCAGCTTTTGCAGGCGAGGTAATAAAGGAGCTCAATAGCTCTTATAACTACTTATGAATCTTTATGATCCTTTTTAAAATAAAAGGTAACTAAAAATCTTAAAAAATTTACTGTGAATTCTTTCCCAAAGCTATTTAAAGAGCTTGGAATGGTTAAAAAGATATATATAAATTTATCACTAAAATTATTAGAAATACTTTGGATTTAGAGAGTTTAAAATTTAGAGCTTTAAATGCTGATGCTAGAGATTTTTCTGAGCAAATAGCAAGGCTAATAGAAACTCTTTCAAGGGAAAGGTTAGAATGTAAGGCTTACAGGGTTAATAAAGAACTTATTACTTTGCAGCCTGAAGGGAAAGTAATTGTTGTTGGAGACCTTCACGGTGATTTAATAAGCTTGCTATTCATACTAAGCAAAGAAGAGGAAACTTTGAAAAATAAGGATAAATGGTTCATGATCTTTTTAGGAGACTATGGAGATAGAGGGAGTTATTCAGCAGAAGTTTATTATATTTTAGCAACCTTGAAGTTAGCCTATCCTGAAAACATCATTTTAATAAGAGGAAATCATGAAGGACCAGAGGATTTGCCCTTTTACCCTTTTGATTTACCCTATCAACTGTCAGAGAGATTCGGTTCGGCAGGAATAAATTTGATCTCTCTGATAAGAAAGTTATTCGAATACTTTTATCTTGGCTTATACATAGAAGACAGATATGTTTTACTTCATGGAGGAATACCTATAAAGGCCCAATCTCTTGAAGATATAGCTTTAGCAAAGAAAAATCATCCCAAGCTATCTTTCTTAGAAGAAATATTATGGAACGACCCCACAGAAAATGTAGAAGAAGCACTAGCCTCTCCTAGAGGCTACGGTAAAATTTTTGGGAAAAAGGTAACAGAGAGATTTTTAAGCGCTGTTAAAGCAAAAATCCTAATAAGGGCCCATGAACCTTGCAATGGCTATAAAATAAATCATGAAGGTAAGATAATTACATTGTTTTCCTGCAAGGGTATTTATCCTAATACCTACGCAGGATATCTAAAGTTTGACTTAAAGGAAACCTTAAAGGATAAGGAGCTTTCTAAATATGTTCGAAAATTTTAAGGAGAATGAGTATTAATTGTAGAAGCAATTAAAAACTTGGTTAATCCTATCCAGCGATGAGGAGTTAGTACTTCTTAGTCTCTACCTTTGGTCTATTATATCTTTTTAAGTCAAATTAATATGAGCCAATAGCTATTTTGTCCATGGTTCTACTATAATAATTACGAAACTATAAAATTCTTGTAAGGCTTATTATTATGGTTAATATTGTAAAACCTATTCCCACCATCCATTGTATTCCATCTACTCTTTTGTCTATGTAGTGAATGAGCTCTTCTCTAACAGAAGTAATATTATGAATGAGCTCTTCTCTAACAGAAGTAATATTATGAATGAGCTCTTCTCTAACAGAAGTAATATTATTTCTCATATTTGATTCTAATTTATCTAAACTAGTCTTTAATCTTTCAATATCATCCTTAGTAGCCACACTCCCAAGAACACCTCTTAATATGATAAGCTGCATATCTGGGTCTTTTGCTATTTCTAATGCGAGGGCCTTTACTGCCTCCTTATCGGCTTTTATAGCATCTGTAACCTCCTTAACTGAAACCATCTACTACTATTCAACATCACACTTTAATAAGCATTTTGTCGTCTGTTCTGGGGATTGTCAAGATAAGCCCAACTAATCTCTAGATTATAGAGCCCTATGAACACACTTAAGAATTTAGTCATTGATGATATGGATGCTCTAAAGGGG
>JARVJX010000089.1 GCA_029775995.1 Nitrososphaeria archaeon
AGAAACCTCCTCTGATATGGCTCATAGCATACCATACCCATATCCAAGCCTCACATCTACCCACTTGAAGGGCTTTTTCATCGATCAAGAACATAGATACCCTCCTAACATGAAAGAGCCTCTCTAAAGGGGAGAGCTCCTGAATCCAGCACCATATCGATTTATGGCTCCTTTCAATGAATGGCCTCAATGCTCTAGAAGAGGCAGGAGGCTCAACCCCTCAAAGACCAAGTAAACACCCTAGAGTACTATAGGTAGAGGTGTCCTTCTCCTTACGAACATATATGAAGGAGAAGATTAACTCACCCTTAAGGTAACAGAGCCAGGAGTCAGATTATTCATTATGTTATATAGTAGATAACCCTTTACCTCCTTTGTGGACCTAAAGTTTGGCACCTCAGGTATTAGAGGTATAGTAAATGAAACCCTCTTTTTTGAGGATATAGTAAAGTTAGCTTACTCTTGTATTAGTGTAGTAAAGGGCCCCTATTGTATAGCTAGAGATGAGAGAAAAAACTCTCCTTTAATTTATGAAATTTTGAAGACTTCCTTAAATCTTTTTGGAGAGGATGTTTTAGAGTTTGGTCCTTTACCTACCCCCGTATTAGCCTTTGGTACAAGGCTCTTTAAAAGGAAGCTGGGCTTTCAGGTAACAGCATCTCACAATCCTCCTCCCTACACAGGTATTAAAATCTTCAACTCTAAAGGTATGCAGTTACCTAGGCTTTTGGAGCTTAAAATTGAGAAAATGTTAAAGGAGAAGATAATAATAGAAAGTCCAAAAAGGGGCTCTCTAACTCATTATGATGGTTTAAAGAAAGACTACATAAGAAAAGCTATAGAAACTTTGCCAAAAACAAAAAGAAAGCTTAGGATTCTTGTTGATTCTGGAAATGGTATGGCTTCCCTGATAATTCCTGAGGCTCTGAAACTTTTAGGTCATGATGTAATAAGCATCAATGAGAACCCTATTTGGAACTTTCCTTCAAGACCTTCAGAGCCTACCCCACAAAATTTATTTTATACATCAAAAATGGTATCGAAATTAGATTTAGACTTAGCTTTTGCTTATGATGGGGATGGGGATAGAGCAGTGCTTATTAATAGGGAAGGGAAAGTTTTGCCTGATCATATCTTTACTTCTTTGGTTTTGATGAACCTTTTAAGAGAGAAAAAAGGTAATGTCGTAATTTCCGTTAATACTTCCAATTGCGTTGAAGAGGTAGCCCTTAAGAGAGGATGTAAGGTAATTAGAGCTAGGCTTGGAAAGACCTATGAAAGATTGGTAGAAAAAGATGCCATCTTTGCCAGCGAGCCCAGTAAGATAATAAACCCTGACTGGGGTCTTTGGGAGGATGGTATGTATGCTTCCTTGTTTCTTATTCAAAATATCTCTTCAGAAGAAATTTCTGTAGAAGAAATGAGTAAGGATTTACCACTTTACCATTATAAGCAGTTAAACCTTCCTATTGGAAACTTAAATTATGAGAAATTAGAGAAAAGCATCTTAAAGGAGAATTTTGGCGAGGTTAAAGAGATAGATAAATTGGATGGAATTAAGCTCATCTTCGATGATTCTTGGATTTTGTTTAGATTATCGGGTACTGAACCTAAAGCTAGAATTTATGCAGAATCTAAAGATTATAATAAAGTTAAAAGGCTCCTTCAAAAGGGTAAAAGGATAGTATCTACTCTGTCATTTTCTTAGTTTTAGAATTAAATGAAGAAATTTATATTGTTTTTATATGAGTCACTAAAAAGCATACTTAAAAACTAAAAATGTATTATAACGCATACTTAAAAAGCTTTAAGATATAGCCCACAGGAATGATAATTTAATGTTTTAATTTCTATTAAGAAAAGTATGAATATTGATAATTACCTTAAGAAATAGTTCTTAACTTTAATAAGTTTCTAATCAAAGCTTAATAAAAATTTAAGAGCAAATTAGTGATTGGACTTTAAAGTTAAAAACTCAAGTTTAGCATCTATTATCCCTCTAATTCCCCTTATCTTTCCCACAAATTCTAAAACCTTACTATACTCTCCTTCCGCTATAAATATCTCCAAGCAGTATTCGTCCCCTATATGCCTATGAATATTCTCCATAACAATCTCATCATATTCGCTTCTAAGCTCTGTTAACCTCAAATCGGTATCTCTTCTAACAGAATCAAAGATGACCATTACCGTAGCTGCTATCCTTTTACCCTTCTCTAATTGAATAATATCTTCCTGAAGAAGCAGGCCCCTTATAGCCTCTCTAAAGGCTTCAGACCTGCTAAAGTACCCTTTGCTCTTAACCAATCTATCAAACCTTTTCAAAAGCTCTGAGGGTAAGGTAATGCTAACTACTGGCACAATATTTTATTAACAAAGCTACTTAAAAATATTAGTAGGATAATACTTTTCCCTTAATTTTTAGCATTAATTTAATATTGTATAATTCAAAGGTCTCTTTGATGAAGGAATCTCTTAAAGGGCTTTGGATCTTTTCTTTTAGCTCTACCTTATTTGGAATTGGATTTCTCCTATCTTACCTGGGCTTTGACCCCTTACTATCTAAGCTTATTCATACTTTTTCCCTTTTAATTGTTTTAGCTCCTATTTTAATAGAAGCCCTTAAAAATTTCATGGATAATCCTTTTAGTACAGATCTTTTAATGGGTATAGCTGGAATAAGTGCTTCTGTTATAGGATTCTTGGAGGAAGCTATAGCCATTCTTTTATTATATAATTTAGCTGAATATTTAGAAGCTTATATTGTGGATAAGGCTAAGAGTGTAACAAAAAAGGTTGCCCAACTTATTCCTCAGAGAGCTTTAAGGAAAGGATCATCAATTCAAGAAATAAGGGTTGAAGATATTAAAGTTGATGATATAATAATTGTGAAGCCAGGTTGGAGGATACCTGTAGATGGGATGATAGTTAGTGGAAGAACCTTAATTGATAACTCTATTATTACAGGGGAATCTTTACCACTAGAGAAAGGGGAAGGAGATAAAGTTTTATCAGGCTCTTTAAATTTATTAACCTCTATAGAAGTTAAAGTTTTAAAACCTTTTAAAGATTCTACGGTTAATAGGATAGTAAATTTAGTAATTGAAGCTAAGGAAAGAAAAACAAAGATGGAGAGATTTATAGATAGATTTTCAAGATATTACACTCCATCCATGCTTCTCTTGGCCCTTTTAATCGCTTTAATACCTCCTCTTCTCTTTGGTAAGGATTTCTCTATTTGGATATATAGAGCTCTAATAGCCTTGATCATAGCGTGCCCTAGTGCTCTTATAATCTCTGTTCCTGTAACCCTTCTAATGGGATTAACTAGGGCTATGTGGAGTGGTATACTCATTAAAGGAGGGAGGTTTCTTGAAGCTATAGGTTACATAAAGGCTATAATCTTTGATAAGACAGGAACCTTAACTCAAGGTAAGCTTAAAGTAAAAAGAATAATAGCCTTTAATCTACTATCACAAGAAGAAATTTTAAGGATGGCTTATGAAGCTGAAATAAATTCTACTCATCCTATAGCCAAGGCTATAGTAGAAGAGGCTAATAAGAGGGGGATGAATACTTCAAGCTCATCTAATATAGTTAGCTTAGCTGGTAAAGGTATAATTCACGAAGGAATCTTAATTGGAAGCCTCTCCTTCCTTAAGGAAAGAGGAATTCAGTTACCAGAAATAAATGAAGAGGGGACATTGGTAGGTGTAGCCAAAGATGGGAAATTAAAGGGTTTAATAGTTTTAAAGGATGAGTTAAGACCTGAGGCAAAGGAAGTTATATCAAAGTTAAGAAGTAAGAAATTGAGGATTTCTCTCCTCAGTGGTGATGCTAAGAATAGTGTAAAGGAAGTGGCTGATCTATTAAAGATAGAAGATTTTTACTCAGAGCTCTTACCAGAAGATAAGGTAAAGATAGCATCTTCATTAAGAGAGAAGTATGGAAATATAGCTATGGTTGGTGATGGAGTAAACGATGCTCCAGTATTAGCCAGCTCCAATATAGGTATAGCCATAAATACTGCTGAAAACGATATAGCTATAGAAGCTTCAGATATAGCTCTAGTGAGTAACAATTTAAGATCCATACCTTACCTTTTAGATTTAAGTAGAAAAGTTTTAAGTAAGATGAAAATTAACGTTATATTGGCTTTAAGTTTGAAGGCTATTATGATACTTCTAGGTGTTATGGGTCTTTTACCCTTATGGGTATCAGTATTGGGTGACGATGGATTAACTTTGCTTTTATTACTCAACTCTTCCTTTCTTTTGAGGTTTAAATAAAATTAGTTTTGATTTATTTTAATCAAGATTTCTGTTCCATCATTACCTATGCTATGGTTATCTAGCTTTTTGATGGCTTACCCAAAATTTATGAGAGTTATGAGGATGGTGCTTTTCCCATTCCTAACTCTTAGCCCCTTACCTTTTGTAAAGTAAATATTAACACTTTAATTGGGTAAAAGAATTTTTTGAAGTATAAAGCAGTTTTATACTTTAATATTTATTTGTCATGATTTACCAACAAATCATAATTTAGTGGACGTTGTTTTATTGGTAATTGTGATAAAGCGGATAGGGATAAGAGTAAGCTGATTAGTATTTTTGCATTCTCTATGGCTTTAAGAGCTTCCTGTCTCCCAATCTTCAACATTCCTTTATGGGATCTTCATTAAAGTAATTCTTATATACAGATTTAGGTATTTCGGTATAGTGGTGATGAAGTTGGTTAAGGTGAAGACGAGCGTATACGTTGATAAGGAGCTGTGGGAGAAGTATAAGTCCAGCGTAGCGAGAAAGGGTTTGGAGGTCAGTAAAGCTTTAGAAGAGCTTATAGAGGAAGAGGTTCCTGAAGAGATTCTTGAGAGAGTTGTCAAGAATCTAGAGGAGAAGTATGAGATAGATTTTGAACCAGTAAAGCCTATTGAGGGTCTTGTTAGTACTTATGTGAGGACTATGAGGGATTAGAGGTCCAATAGTTTATCTTGACTCAAGTAGCATGGTGAAGAGATATGTTGAGGCACCTCGAAGTAAGATTGTTAGGGAAGTTTACTTAAAAGCCTATTTAGCTGAGTTGGTTATTGCCTTCAGCTCTTGGAATATAGGTGAGGTTCTAGGTTCTTTTGATATAGCTTTAATAAGAGGGAACCTTAGTCAGAAAGATTACTCATCAGCTAGAAAACGTCTTTTCCTAGAAACTAGGAGGCTTATTAGGCTTGAAGCATTGAAGCTTATCCCCCTAAGACTTAAGCTTCTTATTGAATGCTGGAGCCTCTTAGAGAGGCATCACATCTATCAGGCTGACGCTCTCCAAATAGCCTCAACTAAAATCATAAATGCCACTAACTTCTTCACAGGCGATAAAAAGTTATATGAAGTGGCAAAAGCTGAGGGGTTAAATAGCATACTTATAACTTAAGGGTTTTTAAAAAAATAAAGCCCAGGGGCTTGGAGATTAGCTTACACTTCTTTTAATCTTCCCTTTACCGTTTGAATTTAAAAGAGTTCTTTTTAGAATTACCTAAAGATATAGAAGAAGCAGCTCTTATTGATGGTGCCACTTACTTTAACATATTAAGAAAAATTATAACCTCATTCTTTTCCTGCAATAATTACGACAGCAGCATTATCCCTTATGCAATCTTGGAATGAATTTATCTTTGCAGTTTTTCTTACTTCATAAGAAAGAAAGACTTTACCCATTCTAATTGCCAGTTTTATAGGTGATTAACAATATTTCTGAAGTGAATTAATTACTGTCTCTGTTTTAGCACCAATACCCCTATTCATTCTTTTTCTTTAGTACAGAAGCAACTTATTAGAGGCTTGACCTTCGGAGCTGTGAGGGGCTAATTTATACCTTTTAAGGCTCTTATTATAAATATCGAAGTAAGTTCCTTGATGAATCTTTCAATCTCTGATCACGTGTCTTCTTTATAAAGATCTTTTAGAAAACCTAATTAGATAAAAAGGATTTATTAAATGGACTTGGAAGAGGAAAGACTAGGTAAAGTTATTTCTGAAGTTTTAGCTAAAGGATATCAACTTAGCCCTGAAGCCCTTGAACTCTTAAAAAAGCTTGAAGGCTTTAATTTGTTAGAAGTTGTAAATAGGGCTATAGCTCAGAAAATTGATAAAGGATTAATCTTAGAGTTAGAGGATTTAAAAAAGGTTTTACCTGACTGGGCTTTGGTAGATCTCATAGAAAAACCTAGGGGGTATGAAGAGAAGATAGAGGAAGATTTTGAAATCATCAAGGACCCTACAAAAAGTCTTACTAAAGTTGAAGGTTTAGAGGGCTTTCAAAGTTTATTTAAAAGTAGATATGTGAAGCTTATACAGATTGCTAAAAAGTATCTAAGATTTGAAAGTATAGCATCCATAAATCAGAGAGATAAAACAGCTAGAGTGGCAGGTTTGCTTATGGAAAAGGAAGTTAGGAGAAAAAATGCTAAAATAGTTTTAGATGACCTTGATTCAAGCATAACTTTACTAGCTTTGGAGGATAAAACCCTCCAGGCTACTTCTGAACTTTTATTGGACCAACTAGTTGTAGCTGAGTTTGAAGTTAGCAAAAATGGGAACTTTATAGCCAAAGAATTCTACTCTCCCGATTTAGAGTTTAGAGTAAGTAACTTTTCCTCTAAAGAAGTTTATGCCATATTAACATCAGATATGCATGTAGGTAGTAAGGCTTTTTTGTTAGAAGCCTTTAAGAGGTTTTTATCTTGGATAAAGAGTGATGATTATGTAGCAAGAAAGGTGAAATATTTTGTTTTTGCTGGAGATTTGGTAGATGGTGTAGGAGTTTATCCTAAACAAGAACAGGGCTTAGAAATTTTAGATGTGAGAGAGCAAATTTCAAAGGCTGTGGAGCTTTTGAAGGAAATACCTAAGCATATAAGAATCATACTAATAGTTGGGAACCATGACCCTGTTAGACAGGCTTTGCCTCAACCAGCATTGTCAAAGGAGTATGCCCATGAGTTATATTCCATGGAAAATGTAACCTTACTTGGAAACCCTTCCCAAATTCGTTTACATAGTGTAAATTTGTTAATTTACCATGGTCAAAGCCTCTTTGATGTAGTAGCCTCTATTCCCAATTTGAGCTTTTCAAAACCTGCCAAAGCCATGAAGGTTTTACTAAAGGTTAGACATTTAGCTCCATCCTATGGGCAGAGGACCCCCTTAGCCCCTGAAAAGGAAGACCATTTGGTTATAGAAGAAATTCCAGATATCTTTCATTCTGGTCATATTCATGTAATAGATTCAGAGAATTATAAGGGAACCCTAATAGTAAATTCTGGGGCTTGGCAAGCTAAAACCATATATCAAGAAAGTATGGGCATAGAGCCAAAACCTGGTATAGTGCCTGTAGTTAATTTATCTAACCTTGAGATTTTGACAAAAGATTTTGTAAAGGTTTACTAACTATATTTTAACTTTGTGTTAGATCCTTTGGTTATGATTGCTTAGTAAAAAATTATTTAAACAAAATTAATCGCTCGGCTGTGGCAGAAAAGTTTGTTTCATGGTCTAAACTTCTCGTCATGCCAGCTCAATAGCTATAACCTGCCTTGATATGTGTGGTGGGAGGTGGATCATGGGCTAAGAAGAGGGATTGGAAGAGGT
>JARVJX010000008.1 GCA_029775995.1 Nitrososphaeria archaeon
TTTAACAGGAGATATAATTTATAGAAGTGGAGAATTTACTCCTCCTAAAGTTGGATTACCTACAGGAATGAGCTTGTATACTGATAGTAGTGAAGGAAATAGGTTAGTAGCATGGATAAGTATAAACCCTACTAAGGTAAACCTATTTGATAGAAAGCTCAACCTTAAAAGTGAAAAATTAGTAGATTATACTGATAGACTTCAGCCTATAGCTTTAAGAATCTCAGAAAATGGAAGATTCATATTTATTGGCGATAATAATGGATTTTTAGCAGTATATGAAATTATAAGAAGTGGTTCCTTTTCCTATGATTCTAAAGTTTCTTCATTAGCTTTTATACCTTTAATAGGCTTATTCTTTTCATTTTTGAGGCTAAAAAGATGAATAAAAGGACTTTATCTTATTTATTAGCCATAATCTTATTAGCTTCAATCTTTACAACAATATTATATGTAAGAGAATCCTATGGGCAATCTTTAACATGGAGTTTGGATAGAGTTGTAGCTTTAGACCCAGCCTTTGAAGCTGAGATAGTCAAGGTTCAAGTTCTTGACGAGTCAAAAGGGATAATTCTTGCCGAGACCAATAGACCACAAATCTTTTTAGTTAATGCTAAATTTGGCAATGTGACTTTCATTTTTAACGATTTTACCATACCCTTTGGGTTAACTAAGAATGAAGATATGTTTAGTGCTTTTAGTGAAGGAGGGAGATTTATTGCTTGGATAGATTCTGAAAATAAATTAAGAGTTTTCGATATTCTAAAAAATAAATTATCAGTAATAAATTTAAATTATAGAGCAAATGCCCAACCGATAAGTGTAGATGTAAGTAAAAACGGAGTTTACATTGTAATAGGAGATAGGTTAGGATTTTTAGCAATTTATAAGAGAGCAGTGGATTCACTTCCAGAAGAGTTTCCTTCATTTCTAGTAGACTTTCCTTTCTTTACAAGCGAAGCTCCTGCTTATACCCCTCCCTTTACCTATCAAAATATTCACAGTAAATCAAGTGGCCCCTGGGTAATTGCAGCTGGAGATAATTCTAAAGCTGCTTTATACGATTCAAAGGGAAATAAAATTCTTTCACCTTCTATAACAGGAAAGATACTAGATTCAGCCATATCTTATGATGGTAATTATTTTGTTTTAGGAGGTGAAGAAGATAGAGTATACTTTTTCTCAAAAAGTTCTCCTCTCCCATTATGGAGCTATACAGCAAATAATGATGTATTAGCTTTAGGTATATCTTCTAATGGAAATGAAGTAGTTGCTGGAACAAAATTTAGCGGAAACATGGGAGGACAAATAATGTTTTGGAAAGATGCTAAAGGCTTAACTGGTACTCCATCACCAACCTGGGCTGTTAATACAGGAGACTCCGTTAATGATGTAGATATAGATGCCTATGGGGGGAGAATAGCTGCCGTTAGTAGTAATAATAAAGTTTTCTTCTATAATAAAGATGGTACTCAGGTATGGAGTCCTTACACTGGAACTAAACCTTTTATAAAAGTTGACCTATCTGAAAATGGTAAATATCTAATAGCTGCAAACGATGATAAACAAGTTTTCTTCTTTGGCGATTCATCAAATACACCCCTTTGGACTAAAACTCTTGATAAGAGAATAAGCTCTCTGTCTATTTCTTTCCTAGGAGATTTTGTTTTTATAGGTGCTGAGGATAAATTACTATTTGTTAAAGCTTCTGGAGATACATTATGGGAAGCAAGAATAGATGGTAATGTAGTGGATTCAAAGTTAAATCACGATGGCTCCTTTGCTGTTGTAGGCACTTCATCAGAGGTATTATTCTTTAATACTGATAGAAAATCGCCTCAATGGACCTTCCATGGGAGAGGTGATGATGTAATTGGAGATTTAAAGAGTGTAGATATCTCAGCTGATGGTAATATTGTAGCCATAGGATATAAGAAGAATGTGGCTTTATGGACTTCTGCTACTGAACTTTTCCATGGCGATAATGGACCAAGCCCTGATTGGACTCAGGATTTATCTGCTAATGTCAATACTGTTAAAGTAAATGCGATCTATGAATCTATAGTTTTGGTTAAGAATACAGGGGAAAGTAATATTATACTAAAATTTTCAACAAATTTGGTTTACTCATCATCCAACAAAATCTTCACTGGATTTTTAAATAGAATTCAATTAGAAGACGGGACCATTTATAGGGTTGATTGGAAATCTAATAGTGGAACCATACCAATAGGTAAGGAAGTTAAATTGTTCTTTAAACCTCCTAAAGAAGGAAAGAATTCACCAACATCAGGAAACTATAATGCTCACGTAACTTTAGAAGGATTAAACAAGGATGGCATACCATTCATTCAGGAGTTAAACCTGGGCACTATAACTATTTAACATTTTAAGTTTTTTATAAGATGAATGCTAAAAGCCATTTATCTTCTTGGTTACTATAAAGGATTAAGATATACCTAGCTTTACCTTTATCTTAGCTACATCTTCTTCTAATTTCTTTAACCTTTCATCTAATAGAACTCTAATATCTTGCCTTAATGCTCTAATTTCATTAAGGGTCTTCTCTTGTAATCCTAGGGTCTTCTCTTGTAATCCTAGGGTCTTCTCTTGTAATCCTAGGGTCTTCTCTTGTAATCCTAGGGTCTTCTCTTGTAATCCTAGGGTCTTCTCTTGTAATTCTATAATTTTCATTAAATAAGTTGCCCCTGTACCAAATCCTTCTACCAATTCTTCTTCTATCTTACCCACCATTATCTTAAAGGTTTTAAATTCTCCTGTTGCCTTTTCTTCCTTTTTCTCTATACTTTCTACAAGTATAGGAGGCTTTTTAATTTCTATCTCCCTTAAGAAATCATCAAGATTTTCACCCTCTACAACTATCTCTACTCTACCATCTTCCAAGTTTTTAATATAACCTTTAACTTTGTATTTTCTTGCTATAGAAGCCACCCAATATCTATAACCTACCCTTTGAACCTCACCATCTACTAAGGCTTTAACTCTCCTCACAGCCCTTATTCTACTTTATTAAACTATATAACCTTAACTTATAATTATTCACTTTTTTCTAATCAATAAATTTTATTATTTAGCTAAGCTGTTGAGCTAAATAGGGCTGCAGTTCCCCTTGTGGTAATTATTTTAAAATTATGATCTCCAGGAGACCATCTAAAATCTATAACCCTAACCATCTCTTCACCTCCTTTTAATAATAGGTTTAGTTCAAATCTTTTTGATTTACTAGCATCAGAGATCCATAGGCTCTTTATAGTTACGGTTTTACCTCCAAAATTTTTTAGAGTAATTACCAAAGAATTTCTGTTCTCAACAAAAAAATCTTTTAATATTATACCATCAGAAAAAACTTTGTAAGGAGAGGATTTTATACTGTAAAATCTTAGGGTTATATTTTGTAATTGCGCTCCTGTGCCTATATATTTTTGTAGTTGGGGTCCAAAGGCTAAATCAAATTTAAAGGTCTTTGTAGAGGGTAAAGTTCCCACTAAAGAGGTATCTAAAAAGTCCCATTTACCAGCAATGTGGTCTCTAATATATATAGATTGTAAAACATCGGAGGTATTATACCTTGTTATAGAACTTGTCATAAATTTCTTAACAATCAAGGTAGGTTCATCAATTCTAAAAGTAGCTTGCCAATCAGCTACATAAACCGTTGAAACTAACTTTATTCCTACATCATCAAATAAAACTTTAAATTCTGGGGTAGATAAACTGCTTCTGGATAATTTAGCCTTACTTTGTATTATTAAAGTGTAGAAACCTGACTGAGTAAAGTTGTTAGCTCCTATAGCTAAATTTGTATGCACCCAGTTGGCATCCTCTTGAGTAACACGGATTTTGTGCAATAAAGTATCAGAGGTTGCTGATGGTTTTCTCAAATAAAAAAGAATTTTTTCTTCAGATGGACCAACTACATTTAAATATTTAACAACTTTTTTACCAAAGCTTAAAGTTGCTGAGCTAACAGTATTACCAAGCTGAGTTAAATCTACAAAAAAGGTTACAGTCCAATTCATTACTGCTAAGGAAGTTTGACCAGGAGGAGGATTATTTAAAAAATCTGAAAAGATTCCTGGAGCTCCTGATAGAGAGTCTGTGCCTTCTGTTGTTACCGAGCCAGATGCACCAGTAGTAGCATTTATCAAACTTCTTTGAAATACCCAAGGAGTAGCTGTAATGGTAAAGTTCATATTATATATGGGTGTTAAAATTCCCTGAGTGCTTTTAGCCTTTAAACCATCTGTAAAGGGATTACCTCCATCAGATACTGTAGCCTTCCAGCTAAAAGGTGGAAAAGTAGTTTTATTAGTATAAGTCTTCATCTGTCCAAAGAATACATCAGAAATCTCTATTCTTTCTTCAGCCCTTTCAGCATCACTTATTCCAATCTCTACTTGAGCTTGGTTAAATTCTAATTGAAAGCCTACAAGCGTCATAACTATGATTAAAAATAATAGACCCCCAATGGCAGTAGCTTGAGCCTTTCTTTCAGCTCTTTGCAAAGGTAAACACCCTTGCCCCCCTTTCTGTTTCTAAAGTAATTTCATACACTACATTACCAGACCAAGGAAAAGTAGCATTAATCCATCCTCCTACTTTAGGCCCCAAAGTTAACTTTGTAGGTGTAACTTGAGTTTGTATAGAACCATTTACTATCAACCTAAAAATAGTGATTCCTATCTCACCGGTATTTAAAACAAAGACCGCCAATTTTTTTGAAGCTCCACTACCTTCAAATAATACATTCTCAATCACAAGCCTTTCCTTTAACCTTAATAGAGATGTTTGTCTCTGTTGAGAAACCCAATTTTGAGTAATATTCCAGACCATGGCAAAGGCAGCTACAGTTATAACTATCAAGAGCATAGCACCTATAGCCTCTTGCTGAGCTTTAGAATTTTTCCTCATTTTAACCATTGAACTCTTAACTTTAAATTTAACCCTCTTATAAATTTATCATCTCCTTTTAAACAAAGGACAAATTTTTCTCATTCTTTAGCTATTAAAAACAAACTCAGACTTATAACAAACGATTGGAAGCTTATGAAGATAGCATCAAAACATCTAAGAGCAATTAGCAGTAACGAAGTGGCTTCTGAGGTATCTGTCTCTGCTAGATATACGTTTCTTTCCCTTTCTATAAATAACAAAAGTACAGATAATTTTCTCATCAGCTAAAGATTCAACCTGATTAAATAGCTCGGTAGGAAACCCTTTTCTCACTTAGAATTAATTCACTAACACTATAGAGTTGGTTTTATCCTTGAGTTAACTTAACACCCTCTCCTTAAAAAGTTTGGCACATCCTTATATCCCATATAACCTTCAATAACTATTCTGTAAGGCTATCAAACTTATGCTTGAGAGGATCATCTTGCCAAGTAAAGTTTACCTCTAATATAAAGGTATCCAGATCTATAGCAAATATATGAGCTTTGAAAGAATTACAAGGTGTATATTTTTGTATATTTGTATACGATTAAAGATTAGCTTTTTAAGATAACTTTATAATCTGCCTTTCTAAGCTTAATTAGGTTTAAAAATTTAAATCCTTGCAAATTAAATCTTATTAGCTTGAAATCCTTAAAAGTTCTAATAGCTTTCCTTTTAATAGCTTTACTTCTATTTAATCCTCTCAGCTTATCCTTAGCTCAACCTTATGAAGATACCGTAAAACCTGAGCCTCTAACCTACTCAAAAGATTTAAAGATGAAATTTTTACTAAAAGCTAAAGATGAATTCTTAGGAAAAGGAAGGATCTTAGCAAGGGTAAAAGGTTCTGAAAATGCTATTTCTGAACTTTCAAGATTCGCAAGCCTATCTTTATTGGATATTAAGGATGGTATGGTCGATACATTAGCTATTTTAGATCCATTAAAGCTTGAAGATGTTATCCAATTGAAGGGCTTATCCATTCAGCTGAAGTTTAAACCTGTAATCCCTAGAGAATTAGAGTTAAATGAGAAGTATGTAATGAGCAATGGGGTGCAAAACTTATTTAAGGTTAGAGAGGCTTTAGGGGTTAAAGAAGTAAATGAAGAGCTAAAGATAGAGGGTAAAGGTGTTAGAGTAGCTTTAGTTGATACTGGAGTTGATTACTCCCATCCAGATCTTAGGGATGCTTTAGAATATGTGGAATTGGAGGATGGTACCTTTGAGCCCTTGGTTTTAGATGCTGATGAATCTCAGGTCTTAATGCTTGAACCCTACTCAGCCGATGAAAAGGGTTTCCTTCGAACTAAGGATAAAGTGGCTATAACTTTACTTCCAGATATAACCCCCATAAAGGTAAAAGAAGATTACTTTGTAAAGGGTATACCTAGCAATAGTGGAACCTACCGCTTTGGTGTATCTTTACAGTTTCCCTTTGGCGATCCTTTTAACATCTTAAGCTTTGGAGTTTTGTTAGCTGATCCTGAAAAACCTTTAGATTATACCCTCGCTATACCCGATTTGAACCGAGATTATAATTTTACCAACGATCCCTTAGTATATTACAAGGGAGATAGGATAATTTCTTTAGACTTAAATGGTGATGGCTTTCCTGAACTCTCAGGAGGTGTAGTGGGAGGCTTTTTTTATGATGTAATAAGATCCTTTTCTTTTCCTCCAAAGATTTTAGCTGGATGGGATAGAAAGGGAAATTACCTATCCATCTTTTACGATTTTATAGGCCATGGAACTACAGTAGCTGGGATAATTGCTTCTGATGGAAAGACTAAAATCAACATAGAGCCCTTTGGTAATGTATCTCTACCAGGAATAGCACCATCTTCAAAGATAGTGGGTATAAAAGCTCTATGGTTAGGGAATGTAGAGATAGGAATGCTTTGGGCAGCTGGATTTGAAATAAGAGGAGGAGCTCTATACTATACTGGTCAGCCTAAGGCTGATATCATAAACAATTCCTGGGGAACTCCTTTTCCTCTTTACGATATTTTTGGACCTTCCTATGATCTTCAAAGCATGCTGGTAAATGGATTAATGGTACCAAAATATTTAGATCCTAACTTCCCTGGAATCTTAATTGTTCAAGCTGCTGGAAATGGAGGTTTTGGTTATGGTACTATAACTCCTCCAGCCACAGCTTCCCTAATTTTGAGTGTAGGCTCTTCCACATCTACTCACGCTTTTGCCAACTTAACCTCTTTCTCTAAGATAGGAAGCTACGATGATGTAATTGCTTATAGCTCTAGAGGCCCCAACACTATTGGTCAGATTAAGCCTGATATAGTAGCTCCAGGGAGCTTTGCAGCTTCCATAAGCAAAGTGGAGTTTGGAGGATGGATCTGGTTTGGCGGAACAAGCTTATCAACGGCTATAACATCAGGGGTAGCTTCTCTAGTCTTAGAAGCTTCTGAAAAGAAAATAAATAATCCTTTGGAAGTTAAAGCCATAATGCAGGCAGGCTCTAAAGACTTAGGATTAAATCCCTTTGTACAAGGCTCAGGTAGATTGGATGCTTTAAAAGCTGTATTATTGGCTAAAAGCCTAGCTAATAGAGTTCCTATGAAGGATGCTTTTCTCTACCCTACTAACAGTGAGGGTTTGAAAGAGCTTGAAGGGATTCTTAAGGAGCCTTGGAAATTACAATGGCTCTTCTCCATAGCCAACAACTTCTTTTCCTTTCATGAAATTATACCTCCCTTCCCATCAAACATTCCAAAACTTAGCAATTATAGAGAATATAGCCTATTTTTAGGGAGAGTTGAAGAAGGCAGTAGGAAAAACTTTAGTATCAAACTTTACAATCCATCTAACCAAAGCATATATTTGGAAAAGGTAAAGGCTTTGAAATATTCCCCTGTATGGAAGGATTCTTTATCAGGATTCCTTAATCCTTCCTTAAAACCTTCCGATATAATCCTTATAGATGAAAGCGAAATGGAGAATTTTAGCCTATTAAGAGTAGCCATGAGTGTATCCTACGAGAATTTTGACCCAGCCTTATTTTATTTCCCAATTAACAGGTACACCCTTTCAGCTTTTCTATGGAAAGATTTTAATGCTGATCAAGCAATTCAGGAGGAGGAGCTTACATTACTTAATCTATCAAACCATCTAAGCACTACTAACGAGGTTCTTCTTTCAAATATTAAGAAGAGAATGGTAGAAAGTAACTCTAAATTAGTGCTTAAGGTTGATGTTATAGGTTCATCGAGCTCAGATTCCTTTATTCCTTATAACTTATCTTTAATGGGTTACAATAAAACAATCGACCCTCATATGATATTCAGTATTAATGAGAGCAGAATAGAGCCTAGAAAAGCTATTGATGTTTTAGGGGAATTAACCTTAGAAGAAGGAGCCTATTCAGGAGCAAGAGAAGGAATTATCGAATTAATTTATAACTCAAAGAGCCAATACATACCTTACTCCTACATGGTCGTTTCTAAAGCTTCAGATTCCATTAGTATAACACCTCCCAGTGAAAGAGATTACCTTTACGATTTAGGTTCTGTAAGGGGAGGCTTTAATTGGCTAGGGAGCTATGAAGCTGGAGATTGGAGGTTCTACACTATAAAAGTAGAAGATCTGGATACCTTTGCACTAGAGGTAAACTTTACTTGGCAAGACAAATTCACTACTATAGATATTATAACCCTAGGACCTGATGGGCAGTTTGCTGGTGTTATAGGTGGAGATGGTATTGGTCACAGCTTCTTTTACTTAGGTAGAGGAAGATTTTTATGGCACCAAACAGTTGGAAAGCATGAAACCTTTTCTAAAAGCATGGTTACCTTTCCCCTTACCAGCTACCTTTTATTTCAATATCCCTTCAGATTAAATTCTTCAGGAGTATTTACCATAATGATACATGAAGTTATTCACGGAGGTTCTAAGGTAAGTGAAGAGATCAAAGGTACAGTAAAGCTATTAAAACTCAAGGATAGAGAGAGAATGAATCTTATAAAGGCTAAGAGGGGGGAGGTTTTAGAAGCCCCTGGAGCCATCCAATTACCTTACAATGCATCGGTATCTTCTGATAGCCCCTTCTTTGATTGGTTCTCAATGGAGGTTGTAGGCTTAACTTCTTCTGGGATAGGCTTTGCTCCTTCAGTTAAAGTGATGACTTCAGATTTGAAGGCTAAGGAAGTTTTAAGGGTTAAGGATATAGGATTAAGCCTCTTTATACCCAGATATGCCCAATCAGATACATATTTAGCCCTTATAGTATTTATCCCTTCCTTTCCTGAATTAAAATTAAAGTATATATTCCTAGGGTCTTTGAGAGAATACTCATTATCGCCCTTATATTTCTTCCAAGAATGGTACATTATCCGAGTGGAGTAAATAAAAGAGAGCTAAGAAAAAATACCAAAAAAGCTTACGTTTAGACGTTAAGTTCTAATTCCTAAGCACGATTTTAGAATAACTTAAAAGGGAAAATGCTTCATGAAAGGAATGATTTACCATTTTATAACCCCCCTTCCATTATAAGGTTTTTCATCAACCTTCTCGTTTACAAAGTTCTTAAGGCAAGTAGGGCAACAAAAATAAATTATTCTACTCTTATTCCTCAAAAATATGGCATATTTCTTATTTAAAATTCTTACACCACACTCAGCACACTCAAGGGGAGAATCAGAGTTAAATTCGATTGCTAGCAATTAGAACATCTCTTAAGATTACAAAGATTTGCTTTAGCAACTTCTTTTCTCTTTTTCCTTTTACATGATATTTTTTTAATTTAATTAGGAAAAAGCTTAAAAATGGGTTTTTAGTAATATATGGTATGAGCACAGAAGAAAAAATTAGGTTGGGTATAGCAGCTACTATGGGTGCTGCCGCTCTAATCATGTTACTGGGTGGCGGTGTAATACCCATACTCCCCTTAGAAGAAGTAGGTGGAGCTCTACCACTATAAAGGGAATTAATTCCCTCCCCCTTTAATTTTTTTCAAGATAAAATTGCTTGTGTATAGTGTTCACCAAAGGCTTGAATATTTTAACCAATTTTTCAATTTCAAATACCCATCCAATATCCTCAATGAACATGTGGTGAGGAATGGTGTAAGCACTAACAAAGTTAGGGTCAATTATAGCAATTCTGAGCTCCTTTGCTAAAGCTCCAAAATTTAACTGAAGGTATCTAAGGGTATCTGGGTAATGAGCCAAGGGCATGGCCAAATCAGCTATGTAAAACTCGTCTTTCTCTGAATACGAATCGGACCAGGTAAAGGGTAAACTTCCAAAAAATCTTTGAGCTAACTCCATTTTTTCCTTTGTGCAATTCTTTATCCAGGCTTTCAAATAAATTATCGTATATCGTTGAACACTCTCTATATCCCCGGTCCATCTAACTAAGTATTTGCTTACAAGTTTATTCTTTCTAATATGATTATGGTAATGGTAAAGTAGAGTCTTTCTTTCAATTCCTAATTTCTTAGCCATATCTATAAAGCTTGTAAAGGAATCGATCTGAAGCTTACCTAATATAAGTAAGTCCTTTTTATCATAACTGAGAACATCTTCACTTTGAAATACTTCGGGTTTAAATTCAATATTTTTTAGAGAACCCCAATCTATATCCCAAGAAAAATTTTTAAAGTTATAAAACTCAGATTTAAAGTCTAAATGCCTAAACCATTTTGATTTAAAGAGTTGATAATCTTTGATAACATCTATTTTTTTAAGCTCCTCTAGAAAATTTTGATGATTTTCTTCAAAAATTTTTGGTAAAGTAAATTGGGCTAAAAGTATAGATTCAGGTATGGTTCTACAGTAATAGGTTAGGTATCCTACTTGACCTAAGCTCCTTAAAACGGCTAATTCTTTGCCTTCATATTCTTTAGAAAACTCAAGAAAGGCCCAATGCCTAACAAGACCAAGCTTATTGTAATCTAAGCTAGCATGAATCCTAAATCTTCTTTTTTCAAGAAGTTTCTTTATTCTATATCTAACAGTTTCTACTGGTAACCCTAATTTATGAGCAAGCCTCCTAACGTTTCTAGGGCTATACTCTATAATCAAATTTACAAGCCTTCTCATAGCTTCTTCATATTCATCATAACTCATTTCTAACCACCCTAAGAGGATTAAATTTACCACCCATTATTAGTCTTATTAACTCTGCTACAGATTCTCCGAAGGCCTCTTTTAGCCTATCTTCTTCATAAGCTTTTAAAATGATCTTTGTAGCTTCTTTACCAAAAACCTCTTCTAAACGTACTTTAACTTCTATATCAACTTTCCTACTTTCCCTCCTTATCCCTTGCAACAACCCTCAATTTAGCTAATACACAAAATATTTATAAACTTTTTGTGTTTTAGACAGTTGTGGAAAATCGATTTAAGATAAAGTTCCTTGAAGAGCAGCTAAAATCTATTTTACAAAAATTGCTCATCCTAATCTTAGCTTTGCTCGTTTTATCCTTTTTTCTAAGCTTTTACTCCTTCTTCTTTGTAAAGCTTAGCGAAAATTATACTCCTAATTCTATAGCAGAAACCTTTAGAGTATTTCTTTTTGCTCAAGAATATTTGATCCCTTTAAAGTTGAAATTTGAAACAGCCTTTATAATCTTCTCCTTTTTAAATCTATTCTTTCTTACCTTAACCTTTTTTAAAGATTCAAAGCTTAAGCTTGGCTATAACAAAGAATACTCTTTGCCTTTGATAATTACTGAAAATTTCGTTTTTACAACTTTTATTTTAGCTTTAATAAGATGGATTTTAAAGGATTTCCTTATGCCAATCCCACCTATTCAAGATGCACTATTAGCTTTAACCTTATCAACCATAGCACCTATCAGAGAGGAAATAGGTTATAGGTTAACTTTAATCGGATTTCCCTTAGCTATTTTAATGATAAGAAGTTTAAGTTTAAAATCCTTCTTTAAGTTCTTATGGAAACCTAATCCAAAGCTTTTTTATTTTAGAGGAATCAAGATAAGGTTCCTTGTTTATATTCTCCTTATCTTCTCTTCTCTCCTTTTTGGGCTTGGTCATCTGCAAAGTTATAAGGAACCTTTACTCTCTGCAAAAGTAATAGAAGCTATGATTTCAGGATTTATATTGGGATATTTCTACATAAAAGAGGGATTTCATGCTTGTGTTACCCTTCATATTCTCTTTAATTATTTTTCTTTATTCTTTTACTTAGGTGGAGAATTTAGATTCGATATATTGGCCTATTATCTTTTGCTTTTTGCTGGAATAGTATCCTTTTACCGAAAATTAAATCTCCTATTTAAAGAAAGGACAAAAATTAAAATATTTTAAAGAGATGCTCGTAAGAAATTCTCGTTAATGAGCTAAGGTCCTCTTCTAACATTCTTAAGAGTTAAAGCCTTTCTTTAAATTTTGATGTTGTCACGATAAGCATTGAAGAGCACCCAGTTGTATAGGGCTATGAAGGAATCTAGAAACCTTCCTATCTAGTCTAGGCTTGAATTATAGGGGAAGTTATTGTAGAAGTATTTGAGCTTGGCCTTGAGTATCCTAACTACCTCTCTAGGCACTTCCTCATGCCTAAAGGGCTTCATGCCTTAATGGCTTCACTCCTTTACTCCAAAAGGCCCTTGAAATCAGGGTACCAGGGACCCTTATCCACGAGCAAAGGAGGCTTATTCTCACAGTATTAGCAAACCTTGAGAAAGGGCCCATCAAGGCTCCATCTAGTGAAGGATTCTGTAAGCTAACTCCTTTCTATCCATATTTTAGCCCATAGGATGATCTGCTTCCCTATCAGCTTCTTCTTGGTCTCATCCAAAGCTATACATCTAGGATACTTCTTCTCAGGCCTTAAAGGTATCCCTCAAGGCTTTGAAGGACCTTTACACAGCCCTATAGGATAGTTCTCCCACCAAGCTCCTAGCCTTTCTGTAAGATAGAGCTGAGGAGCAGAGCATAGAAGAAGGACCTTCACCTCCAAGGAGGTCTTTTTACTCTTGTAGAGCTATTCTACTTACTCTCCCTTACCCTATCCATCAGAACCTTTAGAGCTTGCATAGAAGAAGCCTAGAACCCTCAATAAACAAGCTCGATGGCAAAGGAATTATACAAAAGGTCAAACCTTATCGTGACAACATCTACATTAGTGATGATGTAACAAATATTATTAACTGTAAATATATCTGAAATCCTTAAGTAAGGAATTAATTTATTGCTCAAGAAATTTATTGAGCTTCTTTAGCCAATAGGGGTTCTTCTTAAGAAACTCCACTAGCTTAGTGATTTTATCTAAAGTTTCCTTATGTACATGATGCTCAATTCCCTCAGCATCCTCATAAGCAATTTTCCCCTTTATTCCTAACATCTCAAGAAATTCTGATATGATTCTATGCTTACTTTCCACAGTTTCTGCAATTTCTTTTCCTTTCCCAGTTAAGCTTATTCCTCTATATTTTTCATACTTTAGATAACCTTCTTTATCCAATTTTTGTATCATCCTCGTAACAGCAGGGGATCGAACCTTAAGATGAGAGGCTATATCTGCTGTTCTTGCGTAACCTTTTTTCTTAATTAGTAAGCTTATAGCTTCTAGGTAATCTTCTATTCTGGTAAAGTCTTCCCCTGAGTGTTCCCCCATAATCAAAGATAATTGTAAGGTAAAGTATTTAAGCTCTAACTCTAATCTATTAATATGGAGCTTGAATATTTTGGAGAAGAATTAGATAAATTAATTACCTTAGATTTACCAAAGAGGGGAGTTATACCTTTCTTATATAAGGCTGCAAGAAAGATTAGTGATGAACCTCTTACATTAAAGGCTGCAAAGATTATTCAAGGGCTCCCTGAAAAAAGTAATGTAATAATAGTAACAGGTTTCCCTCAAACCTATAAGGCTTTACAAGAAACTGATGGTCCTCTTGGAGCTATAGCTTTAGCAAGAGTTATAGGAGAGTTTAAAGCCTCAAAGATCTTTCTTATGATTGAGGAAAGAGCTATAAAGGTTATGGAAAATTGTGCAAAAGTCCTATTGACTGAAACTACAAAGTCAAATTTAAGCTTCCTTTCTTTTCCTTTAGATGAAGATAAAGCAAGGGAGAGGGCTATAGAGATTATATCGGAGCTGAATCCTTCTTTAATTTTAGCTATAGAAAAAGTGGGGAAGAATTTAAAAGGTAAATATCATAGCATGAAGGGAATGGATGTATCAAAATATGCATCTAAAGTAGATATTCTCTTTGAAATGGCTAAAGAAAAAGGCATAACTACTTTGGGTATAGGGGATGGGGGAAACGAGGTTGGCATGGGAAATATTTATGATGCTATTTTAGAGCATGTTCCTAATGCTAAAAGATGTAGTTGTGAGTGTGAGGGAGGAATAGCATGTGTAACAAAATGCGATTTCTTACTAGTCTCATCAATTTCCAACTGGGGAGCCTATGGAATCGAAGCCATGCTATGTCTATTGAATCATGAGCCTGAGTTTATGCATGATGGTTTAATGGAGGATAAGGTTTTGGAAGCATCTATAGAAGCTGGGGCTATAGATGGCTTTACTCATAAAGCCATAAAGGCTGTGGATGGTGTAGATTCTAAGACAAATGGTAATATGGTTGAAATTATGAAAGCCTTAATAGGTTAAAGGTAATCTTTAAGAAGTTTACCGTAATTTTTTACTCCTCTCATACCTAAATTCTTTAAAGCCATCCATATGGTTGCTATATTGCTAGATATAACAGGTATATTTAGCTCTCTTTCAAGTTTAGCAATAACTTCTATGGTCCTAAGATTGGTGCAGCTTATGAATAAAGCTTGAGCAAGTTTATGATATGAGGCTTTAGCCAACTCATAGCTAATTTTTGGCTCCAATTTTCCAATCTCTATATTGTTAACTAAGCCTAAACCCTTTAATTTCAGAAGATTAAAGCCATTATCCTCTAAAAATTCTTTAACCTTTAGATTTATTTCAGCGGAATAAGGGGTCGCTACACATATATCCCTTACTTTCAAGGTTTTTAGAGCCTCTATTACAGAGCGGGCTGTGGTTATGGCTTTAGTATTTGTAGCGTTTTGAATTTTTTTTACTATCTCTTCTTCATGTTTTAAACCTTCATAAAGGCTACCAGTTGTACAGGCATAGCATATCAAATCAACTTTAGCATCTGCAAGAAGGGAGGAAACTTCTTCAACTTTATCTTCCATTCTCTTAAGCTCCTCAAGGGTTACACCCTTTAACTTTAACCTAGAAAAGTGTAAACTAACCCCTTTAGGTAAAAGATGAGTAAATTCTCTTTCAACGGTAGTATTGGATGAAGGAATTATAACCCCTAAACGATAGGACATACTAACTATAGGATTAACGGATATATATCCTTATTAATGTGAGATAGATAAGAAGACCTCATAAAAAATTAATACTTGGTGGCTTAGTTCTTTGTTGTTTGAGCTCAGCTTTTAAGCACCGAAGTATGTGACAAGGCTTACAACCGAGCTACTTATCAAGAAGTGAAGTATGAGATGGAGAGCATTTATCGCACTCCTAACCCTCCATTACACATCCAATCAAACACTCTAGTGGGCTTTAACCTCTTTATCATAGAATTGTGGTGTAACCTTCACATCACTCCTTCCACAGAAGAGGCATTGAAGTGGTGGTTCGTCCACGATTCCAAGGACTTCACGTACATATCTGGGTATTACATCCTTTACTTGAGTAGCTCTTGAAGGCAGCTTTAAGGGACGTCTTTTGATAAGTATAGGCCTTCCTTGGTAGAATGTATTACCTTCATATTGGAAGAGCCAGATTAAGTCTGGTATTAGGATGTTGAGACGCCTCACATACTCCATTATGAAGGGTAGGATCATGAAGTTTGCTTCAATATCATCTAGGTTGGTGAATCTAAAGTAGGCATCCTCTAAAGGCCTTCATAAAAGCCTGGATATATAATCCACCAGGATAGGTATGAAGGTACAGCCCCTTTGACCTACTCACCGACTCCTGCTTATACCAGCCGTATTATACATCATCCCTATCCTTACAGTAATATTTCCTCCACTCCCCTGGAGAATTCGCCTTCTCTATTCACTTCTGTATCCTAGCCTCCAGCAACTCAGTTCCTCTATTCTCTTCCTCTCTCTGCTTGAAAGGATATGGGAGGATGTCCTACTTCTAATAGACTCCTCTCGAACAGGGCGTCTCTAACATTTACAGCACGATAATGAATACCTGGTATATGCATCCATGTGTAAGGCTGGCACACATATATATGTATCGTTAGAGGATTTGGTTTAACTCAATATCCCCTCCTCCAAGCTTCTTGAAGCTTCTTATTTTGGTGGGATCTAGATGGTTTAATCTTTTATAGTAGAAACGCCCAATCCTTTGAAACTCTCTCTTGAAGCCTCCATCCTATCTCCTCTATCTCGTAGGCTAAGTCTGCGTATAGCTCTTCCAGTGATCTGAATTTTGTACCCTTCTTTAAGGGTGAAGGGTGGAGGAATGAGGATATTGAGCATGCTCAAGTATATCAGTCAGAAGGGATCAGCAGCTCTAAGATAAGAGACCATTAAATTAAGATAAGTAAGTAATACTTTAATCTGAAAGTTCTGAACTTTGAAGCTTTAACCAGATAAAGGATTTAAAGTGAGGATAGTTTAGTAAGAATGTGAGAATAGGGCTAATACTCCTGTTGTTTCTTTTAACTTTATTTCTTATTCCTTACCCGCAAGAAAGCTATGCTCAAGAAGATTATAAGATTGAGATAATAGCTAAGAAATTAAAGGTTCCTTGGGATATGGTTTTTGCTCCAGATGGTAGAATCTTTATTACTGAAAGGGAAGGGAAAGTAAGGTTAATTGAAAATGGTAAGCTTAAAGAGGAACCAATGGTCGAGCTTAAAGTGGCTAATATTGGAGAAGCAGGTCTATTAGGTATAGCTTTACATCCAAAATTTCAAGAAAACCATTATGTATATTTGTATTATACTTATCAGGCTCTTAATGAGCTGAAAAATAAGGTTGTTAGAATGGTGGAGAAAGATAACAAACTCTTGAATGAAGAACTCATCTTGGATATACCCATGAGTTCTAATAGTGCCATACACCATGGAGGTAGAATAAAGTTCGGTCCAGATGGTAAATTGTATATTACTGTGGGAGAAGCAGGTCTAGGAATACAGGCTCAAGACCTTCAAACTTACGCTGGAAAAATTTTAAGGGTAAATGATGATGGAAGTATACCAGAGGATAATCCCATTAAAGGTTCAGCCATTTACACCTATGGCCATAGAAATCCTCAAGGTATAGATTGGCATCCAATAACTAAAAGAGCATACATTTCAGAGCATGGTCCATCAGGCTTTGACCCTAGCACTAGGCAGATGAGAAGTAGAGGCTATGATGAGATAAATTTACTGGAAGCTGGTAAGAACTATGGTTGGCCCTTTTATGTGGGAAAAGAAGAGGATCCTAATTTTTTAGACCCCGTTATTGATAGTGATGGAGAAACCTGGGCTCCCTCAGGTATAACTTTTTATAAAGGAAAGGTTAATACTTTTAAAGATTCCCTTCTTGTAGCTACCTTAAGAGGCCAACATCTTAGATTGATTAAGCTTAAAGCTCCAAACTATGATGAAGTTTTGGAGCAAAAAGCTCTATTCTTTGGACAGTTCGGAAGGATAAGGCAAGTTATAGAAGGCTTTGATGGGGCCATATATCTGCTAACCAGTAATAGGGATGGTAGATACCCTAATCCTCATCCTGATGACGATAGAATCATAAAGATAAAACCTATCTATAAAGAATTCAGGTTAGTTGAGGAGGGTAAAGAATTTTCCATCTCTCTCTTTGGAAACTTTACCGTTAAAGGCTTTGAGTTTTCTAAGGAGATGAAATATGTAAAGTTTGTAGGAAGTATTGAGAGCGAAGAAAATTTAGAGGTTAATATACCTAAGGAGCTTTTAGGCCCTCCCTATGAATTAAAACTAAACAATTTAAATTATGCCTTTAATATAAGAGAAAACTATTCTCATGTAGTTTTAGATTTAAAGTTGCCTAAAGGAAAAAGTGAGATAAAAATTATAGGTAGCACCGTCATACCAGAATTTCCTTACCCTCTTCTTATTCTCTTTCTCTCTCTTCTTATTTTAATTCTTGTATTAAGGTTTATTCGGGTATAGATTCTGTCTCTAACTTACCATCCCTCACTCTAATGAAGAGGTATCTGTTATCCTTAAAGATTATAGTTAGCTCAGTTTTATCTTCCTTTTCATCTATAGCTAAAACTTCTTGCCCAATTATCCCATCATACTTAGCCATTACCAAAAACCTCCCTCTAAATATTATTTAATTTTTCTCCTTTTAATTTCAATTTTTCTCCCTTGATTCTCATCTAACAAAGGAGAATAATTTTTAATAAAGCAAAGTAAAAATACAGAATTTTTTACTTTAAAACAATACAAGAAAAATTTTATACCTAATCAAGAGTTGTGGGGGAGAAAATGAGAGATAATCTTTTAAAAATGATGTTTATACAATTCTAAACTTTAAATAAATAGAATTTTAGAGTTCAAAAAAACTTAAAAACTACAATATATAATCTTGTATGGGGCTTAAGCTTGGAAGCAAAGAGAAGGTTTAACACCTTTGGAACCTTGCTTACCGAAGTAATAAGACCAGGTTTATGTATTTCCTGTGGTGCCTGTGTTGCCTCTTGCGAGGCAAAAATTCTTTCCTTTGTTGATGAAACCCCAACTATGAAGGGAAAATGCACCTTATGTGAGTATTGTTACTATCAGTGCCCAAAGACAAAGGAAACAGAGGAATTTTTAGTAGAGCTTGAGAAGAAAGCCTTCGGTAATGTAAGAACTAAAGAAGAGGAAGATATTGGAATAAATATAGTCCTCTATTCTGCCAGGTCTTTAAAAGAAAATATTAGAAAGGAGGGGCAAGATGGTGCAGTAGTTACCACTTTACTTGCCTATATGCTTGATAAGAAACTTGTAGATGGTGCAGTAGTTGCTGGTTTAAGCAAAGAGGAGCCTTGGAAACCTTTGCCAAAGATAGCCTTTACAGAGGATGAGCTTATTGCTTCTGCTGGAACGAAATATACCAGTAGCCCAAACTTAATGGCTCTCAGCTCTGATATCTTAAAGGATGGGAATAGAAAAGTTGCCTTTGTAGGAACCCCTTGTCAAGTGTTAGCTTTAAGAAAATCACAGTTTCATTGGCATGGTTTTAAAGCTATGGGAAATCTTGTTAGTTTGGTCATAGGCCTCTTTTGTATGAAGTGTTTTTCCTATAATAAACTCATTAAAGAATATCTACAAAGGCAAAAAGAGTTAGAATTGGAAAGGGTAACAAAGTTTGATATAAAGAAGGGTAAATTTTTGGCTTATATTGGTGAGGAAATAGTTTTAAGCATACCAATAGCAGAAATTTATCCTTTAGCTAAGCAGGGCTGTTATGTTTGTAAAGATTTGACTTCAGAGCTTGCTGACATATCTGTTGGTTCCATTGGTTCCCCTCAAGGTTGGTCTACGGTAATTATTAGAAATGAAAAAGGAAAAGATATCTTTGATTCTGCTGTAAGGGATGGATATATAGAATGTAAGAAATTAAGTGAAGTTATACCTGGTTTAGAAGCTTTAATAAAGCTTTCACATAAAAAGAAAGAGAAAGCTTTAAAATAGAAGATATTTTACTCTAAATTCATTATAATTTAAACTCTTTGCTTGCTTAATTTATAACTTTAAGATACCTTATATTCCTTTAGACTAAGGAAGTAATTTACAATACAAAGACACCAATTTAGGTAAATTAACTTTTTTAGGAAAAATTTATTTTTAAGTTAAAAGAAAGCTCTGATAGATGAATAGGACCCTTCCTAATTGGTTAGCTAAAAAATATTTTCATATAGTTTCTACCTTTGGTTATTTACCTTTTTCAATGAAGGAGGTTAAAAACCTTTCTGAAAAATATTCCGTTTCAGTTTTATTGGCTAAAATGTGCTCCTATGGTTGGCTTCATAGATTGGATAGAGGAATATACATGGCCATTCCTCCCATTATAGCTCTAATGAAGGCTTCGGGAAATAATTGGGGAGATAAAATTCTTCAGAGAGATAGGCTACCCATATTAGATCTTATAGTAGCAAGGTTAATTGAAGAGTTAGGACCAAAGCTAAGATCCATAGTTCTTTTTGGCTCCTTAGCGAGAGGTAAGGCAAAGCCAGAGAGTGATATAGATCTTTTAGTTGTGGCAGATAGTCTACCAGAGAGATATAGTGAGCGTGTTAAGATAATAAGTAAGGTAAAGAACTTTTGGCAATTAGATCATCTGATTCTAAAACTTTGGAAGGAAAAAGGAATTTATACTAACTTAGATATACTGCTTATTACAAAAGAGGAAGCTGGAATGATCCATCCTTTTTATCTAGATATGGTAGATGAAGGTATTCTAATCCTTGATAAGGATGAAATTATGGCAAAAAAGATAAAAGAAGTAAAAGATCGGCTAAGGGAAATTGGAGCCATCAAAATAGTAGAGCCTGAAGGAAGTTGGTACTGGATATTACCAAAGGAAACGAAAGGGTAAAAGAGGTAGAATTATGAATTTAGCTAAGCTATCTAAAGATTATCTGAAGAGAGCAGAGGTAAGGATTAAGAGTGCTGAAATAGCCTATGATGGTAAATACTATCCTGAGGTGGTTAGGTATGCTCAGGAAGCTGTTGAGCTATCTCTTAAGGCTAGCTTAAGAAGCGTGGGCATTGAGTATCCTAAAGAGCATGATGTAGGAAGAGTCCTTAGAGCAGCAAAGGAAAGGTTTCCTTTTTGGTTTAGCCAAGAAATAGATAGTTTGGGTGAAATTTCTTCTGACTTAGCAAGTAAGAGAGCACCAAGCCTGTATGGAATAGAAACCATAGGAAAATCTCCAAGTGATTTATTCGACGAATTGGATGGTAGAAAAGCCCTTTCTGATGCTAAGCAAGTATTTGAAATTGTAAAGAAGCTTTTAGTTGAACTTAGGATAGTTTAAAAGTAGAAATTTTTAGCTTAAGATGGTTTCTCTATTAAGTGAATAGTCTTTGTATTCTATAACCTCTATACTAACTTTATTTGAATTGGCCTCAATCTCTCCCTTATCTATAAAGCTGTGCTTGGACCATTTGGCCTTCATGTTGGCTATCAAACCATGCTCTCCAAGACCAATTTCTTTACCAAAAAAACTAAAGCTCTTAAAGCCCTCAAAAAATACACTTTTTGCCTCTTCTTCATCCTTCGGTAGTATGGGATTTCCATCTTCATCTACAATCATAACCCAGATTCTGTAGGGTAAATCAGGGTTTCTGCTCCAGTAAAACTTTGCCTTTCTTACAAACTTTAAATCGCTCAAAAGCTTTTTTATCAAACCATTTTTGTAAATCTTTAAATGGTAATCCATTCTAAGGGTTAAATCGTGCTTATCCCAAGCCTCCTCCCAATTTTTTTGGTTGAATAAATCTCTAACTAAACCAGAAAGCTTAAAGTATACTTTCAGTTTTAAAGATTCATCTCTAACTATCCTTTTAGTATTTGATTCTAGCTTTAAAGATAAAAGATTCATAAAAAGAAAAAGTTAGGTGCCTGTTATGGGCTCTATATGCACATTGTTTGAAACTACACAACCACATCCTGCATGGTGAGAGCCCCTTCTTAAAGTTCCTCTGTATAACCCATCCTCTAACTTTCTTCCCACCTTAGCTTCCCATTCACTTACAGGTATGCCATACTTTTGTTGAATCCTATCCCTATACCATTCAGGTATTACATTGAAAGAGCAGAAAGGAATTATCCTTAAGTCTGGTGTTAGGTAGTGAATATCACACCTCTGTAATCTCTCCTCATCTTGATTGTACTTATCTTGAAAGTGCATCATACCTATGAACATGCTCCTTAAGTGGAATTGACCTGCTGAGCTATAATCGTGCTTTAAGAGCACACTAGTTAATAGTTTTGATAGGCTTAAACCCTTAGGCTGCTTCTCCTTATCAATAAATTTATTTATATTTAAAACTGCTTTAACAGCTGTTAAATACCTATTTGCTCCTGAGTTTATCTCTTCCGATGCCTCATCCAGATACTCTAATAGGCCTTTAATATCAACAAATTGAGTTATAGGAATAAGTTTTTTGTTATCTTCATCTTCAAATACATAGGTTCCAGCTCCACAGGCAAAGTGAATGCTTAGCTCATAGTTAGGCCTCTTAGTAAAGGCTTCTATAAAATGAGTTACCGGAGAGCAGCTTGGTACTGGGAACCAGTCCTCTTTTGTAATCATACCATCAGTTTGCTCCTCTACTCTTTTTATACAGTCTGGAATGGTAATCCTATACTTTTCTCTTTCTTTCTTGCTCATCCTACCTGTTAAGGAGACAGGCTGAAAGCTTATGGCTCTAACAATATCCATATTCTTCCAAGCAAATTTTACTATTCCACCTAATTCATGGTCATTTATGCTATTTATTATAGTAGGAACTAAAACTACTCCCAATCCAGCCTTTCTACAATTCTCTAAAGTGTAAGGAACTTCCCAGTGATTCTTAGGATTTGTTTTAGGGGTAACACCATCAAAGCTTAAATAAAGATTGCTAACCCCTGCTTCCCTTAACTTAATAGCCAAATCAGGTTTTAAAGCTAAAGTTATACCATTTGTGTTTAGCTGAATGTGTTCTACACCCTCTTCCCTTATGGCTCTAACAATATCTACCAAATCTTCTCTTAAAGTGGGTTCTCCCCCAGTGATTTGAACCGAATTGCCTGGGACTGGTCTTTGGGCCCTTAAGGTTCTAACCATGGATCTTATCTGCTCTAGAGTTGGCTCATAAAGGTATGCTCCCTCTAAACCCTTCTTCACGTAGAAGAAGCAATACCAACAGGTTAAATCGCACCTATTTGTAACGATTATATTAGCTAAGCCTGTATGGCTTAAGTGGTTAGAGCATAAACCACAGTTCATGGGGCAGGAGCATTTATCAATGGGAACATTTGGAGCCTGGGCTCTTTTACCATCGGTCCAATAGGTAGAGAACTTCTTATACATCTCATAGCTACCAAAGTATAATTCCTCACATTCACCGTGCTCTGGGCAAGTTTTACTCATCCATACTTTACCATCTCTCTCAAAAATTAAAGCTGGTAAAATTCTATTACACTCAGGACAGATGCTTTGGGTCCTTCTTATTAGGTGTCTTCTCTCTAAAGCTGACCTAAGCTCTTCTAACTGTGCCATATTAAACCCTGTTGATGAATAATTCAGAAGCTTTTATAAGCTTTTCAACCCTTTTCATAAGGTGAAAGGTTAGAATCAGTTCATACAAAAAATCCAAGAGCAAACAGATGGATAGCATAGGATGTAAAAAATTAATAAAGCCTTATGTGGACAAATTTTTAACTCTAATAGTTGATTCAATCTTAGCTATATCCTTCATATAAATATAAAGGGAAACTTTCACTATCTTTCTCATTAATTCTTAAATTTAGCTTTGTGGCTTAATTCTTTATTGTCTGAGTCTCTTCTTTGATTTTATGTTTTTCTTTTTGGATTTTGCCTTATGGATTTATGGATTGGAAGGGTGTTGATGAGCGCTTGATTAAGCGCGGCGAGCTTCTACTTAGCTTAGACTTTCTTGAAGGCTATGATACTGAGCTTATGGGAAACTTAAATTTCTCATAAATTTTTTGAAGCCATGATAATATACCTTCTAAGCCCTAACAAAGGTCTAATGGGATATATACATAGAATGTATTGTTGTTATTGAGAAAGTTTTGAAGGCTGGCCCTGTAGCTGAAGGTACAGAGATGGTTATAAATGAACTCAAAGTTGGTAGCTAAAGATATTTTTAATATATTAAATTAGGATTCATTATTTTGTTATGGTAATATTAAAAGTCAACTTAAAATAACATTAAGTTTATTAATTTAAGAGAGATTTAGAATTAAGGTAGACGAAATGAGCATAAATGAGAGAGCCTGGAAAGCTATGGAGTATTTAGGCTTGACTTCTTATGAAATTAAAGCTTACTGCGCTTTACTGGAGCATGGTCCCCTTTCGGCTCCAGAGTTAAGCAAGGTATCTAATGTACCTTATACAAAAATCTATGAGGTTTTAAGCTCCTTGGAGGCTAAGGGATGGATAGAAACTGAACATTCAAGACCTAGTAAGTTTTATCCTAAATCTCCTAGCATAGCCTTAGAAACCTCTAGAATAAAGATGGAAAATGAAAGAAAGCTTCATGAAGAGGCCATAATAAGTGAGCTTCTCCCCCTTTATGAAAAGAGAGGTCTTAAAGAAAGGCCTGAAATATGGATAGTTAGAGGAGAGCATAACATACTAATGAAAATAAATGAGATCTTTAACAGCTGTGAAAAAGAGTTACTATTGGCTATTCCCTTAGGCTTAGATAAGGTTAGCAGGCTCCTATCTCCCATTATGGCAGAATTAAAGCATAAAGGAGTTAGCATTCTAATGCTAGTTAGTGATAAGGCAAGTGATGCTATAATAAAGCTTCTTAGACGGTGGGGGGAAGTTAGAGTAAGGAGCCAGATGTTTGGAGGAGGAATAGTAGGAGATGCAAGACAAGTCATCTTGCTCTTAGGTGGGAGCGTATCTTCATCTTCCTATTTAGCCTTATGGTCTGAGCATCCTGGCTTAGCTAAATTTGCTAAGGATTACTTTGAATTTTTATGGAAAGATTCTAAGACCATAAAGGAGTCATGATGATTTGAATTTAGATATTGGCACCATTGAGGGAAAGTTATCAGAAATTTTGGACTTATCTTTAATGGAGGCTAAAGTTTATCTTACCCTCTTGAAAAGGGAGGAAGGATTGACCCTAGAAGAGCTTAAAAGCCTCTTGGAAAATGAAGATATCTATAGTTTAATTAAAGCCTTAGAGGGGAAGGGTTTGATTATAAAGGGGGGAGGGGATAGATATTTAGCTTTACACCCAAGGATGGCTTTAACCAATGCTTGGAAAATTTATCAGGATAAAGTGTTAAAGGAGCTCTTAAAGAGGAGAAGGGAAGTGGATAAGTTAGTCTTGATGATACAGAGGTTTCAGGAACTATGAGCTGCAAGCATGAAATAGTTTATAAAGGAGTGATAAATGTTAGTGAAGCTGCTTCTATGGTAGGGGCTATAGATGTTTGGAAGTGCAGAAAATGTGAAAAACTCTTTGTCGAAGAAAGAAGGTTAGGGGAGACAAAGCTGGAGCCAAAGTTGGGCTTTGAGGAGCTTTATGAGGGTTATAAATGGACTTTATTGGTTTGTAGAGCCCTAGGAACATTAGAATGGAGTATCTACAAAGTTAAAGAAAATCATGAATTTGAGCATTTATGCCCCTTTCTTGGTAAGGTTAAGATTAAAGTTGATTCTAATTTTTATATTCAGAGCCACTATGAAGGAGGAGTGGAGCATAGACTGTATCTTCTTGAAGATTATATAAATAAAGTTTTGGAGGTTAGTGTATGAAAATTACTAAAAGATTTGCTAACTTTACCCTTATAATATCTGGTCTTTGGCTAATCCTAATAGGAAGTTTTGCTAATAGGTATTTCTCTTTAAGTAGCATAGGTATGGGCTTTCTTTCCATTCTATTAGGAATAGCTATGCTTTTTGTTTTCACAGCTTACTGGCTAAATATAAGGAAAGGCTATCTAATCTCCATCCTTTTATCTTTGATTACTTTGGCTTTAATATCTTTTTCCCTCCTTTTCTTCTCCTTGGGAATTTTGGAATTAGTATCTTTAATTATTGTTGGACTAAATACTTTAGCAAGCTTTAAGCTTTACAAAACGAGAAACAGAAAGGAAAGAGTTTTACATCCCTTAGACCTTCCGATCTTTGGTTAAGATGAGAAGAGCATACAGGATCGTAGTTGAAAGGGATGTAGAGGTTAATATGAAGGATGGTACAAGGTCATACTGTGATATTTATAGACCTGATAAGGATGGAAAGTTTCCTATAATCTTAGTTAGAACTCCCTATAATAAGGGAGCCGTGGAAGAGGAATTTTTTAAGCTCCTACATCAGCTTTTCTTGACCCTATAAGATTAGCTAGTAACGATTTTGTAGTTATAATTCAAGAGGTTAGAGGGGAGATAAAACTCAGAGGGTAAGCTTTATCCTTACTTTCAGGAAATTCAGGATGGGTATGATACCATAGAATGGGCTTCTCAGCTTCCCTATCCAAATGGTAAAATAGGTATGAATGGAGTTAGCTATATAGGGGCTACTCAATGGTTAGCAAGCATAAAGGCTCCTAAAAATCTTATAGCTATAATGCCTGTAGATACAGATTCTGATTACTTTGAAGGTTGGACTTATCAAGGAGGAGCCTTTCAATTAGGCTTTATATTAAGATGGGTATTGATGGGTTTAGCTCCAGATACTTTACTAAAGACCCCCTAATGAGGGGGAAATTAAAAAGATAAGATACTACGCAGAAAATATTGAGGAGCTTTATAGTTATTTACCCTTGGATAAGGTACCTTTATTCAGAGGCTATGCCGATTACTACTTTGATTGGTTAGAGCATAACAAAGATGATGAATATTGGAATAGGATTAAAATTGAAAAATATTATTCCAGTATAGTATAGATCGTGCTACCTTCAGCTTGGAAAGATGGTAGATATATAAAGGAGACAACTATAGTATTTCATAATAAGATGAGTGCAAGAGACCATATCGTTAGGTTATTTAACCTTAAGCTCTTCTTAGGATTATTTACACTATACTACCAAGTATTAAGGGGGTGATGGCTTATCCAGACACTATCTCAAATATCATTATCATCACTATTCTAGATTAGCTCATCATACTCAAGGCAAGGATAACTAGCCATAGATGCGCATCATCGCCATACTAAGAAGTATGCTTAATAACTTCAAAGGTTTGCTAAGCTACATCTTTAATGAAGATAGAACCTATGATGCTGACAAAAATTATCAAATCATCTATCAGCTCAAGACCTAATATAAGGCAGAGAAATATGCTGAAGGGTAAGGAGGTAAGGATAGGAAGATACCTCGCTACAGAATAAAAGTATCAAAAGAGTTTGATGAAGATTTTTATCGCTATAGAGAAATGGTAGAAGCTATATTTGGGGGAGAGGAATCAAATGTTTATAACCTTAAAACAAGGTTTAGAATAAAGAAGCATAGGGAGAAGTGAGGTACCATTTTCGCCATAGGATGGAACATCAAGGTATTGAATAGACTTTAATGCGCAAAAAAAAGCTGAGAATAGAGTTAAAGCCTATCATCGACAATTAAGAAACAACCTCCGGTAAGCAAAAAAGTTAATAAACAGAAGGCTTATTTAAGAAGTAATGAAAACAGAAAAGAAATATCCTAAAGATCTCTTTACAGGAATTTATTATCCTAAACAGAAAATTGTACAATTTCATATTCAAATGAAGAATATCATAGGATCTTTGGCAAAGATTACGCGAACCTTAGAAGAGCTTAAGGTAAATCTATACTCAGGCTTTCTAACAGCTTATCCAGAAGAAGAAACTTCACATCTTTGCTTTATAGCCGATTTGACTAATGATGTAACTCCTGAGAAAATATCTGAAGAGTTGAAGATGTTAGATGTGGTTTTAGAGGTTAGCTTTTACCTTCCTCAAGTGAATGGATTCATGGTAGATGAATATCACTTTCCTTTAAGGATCTTAGGAGAGAGGGGTTTAACCTTTAAGGTAGAAACAATGGCAAAAATGTTTAATGAGCTTTATAGTACCTTTAGTTCAGGAGCTTCAGTCATACTTTATGAAATGGGTTATTCTGCTGGTAAATATAAGATTCAAAGTATCCAAAAGAATTATGGATTAAAAGGGAAGGAAGCTTTAACCATAGTATTGGCTGAGAGAGTTACAAAGGGTTGGTGTATTCCAGAGATAATTAAATTTGATCTTAGTAAATCTTTAGCAGAAGTAAAGGTAGAGGAGCTCTTTGAATGTTTACCCTTTAAAGGTAAGGAAAAAGAAGCTAGAAGTCAATTTTTCAGAGGCTATTTGGCTGGGCTATTTAGTGAGCTCCTTTCTAAAGAAGTGATGATAATAGAAGAGAAATGTTTAGCTAAAGGTGATGATAACTGTTACTTTAAAGTTGAATCTAAACCCTAACTTATTAATGGTCCCATTGCTTACCTATCTTTAAGGATACTAAATTGTTTGCAGAGAACCTCCTTTAACAACAAAAAATTATGAAAAACTAATAAATTAGCTTTATTAAACCTTTTTGTTAGGGTGTTTAAAATTGCCTAAGAGCCATGGTTATAGGAGGAAGGGTAGGTATGTATTATCTAAAGATGAGAAGGTTAAAGCCCTAACCCCTTTTTTGAGAAATTATGAGGTTAATCAGAGGGTAATAATAGATATTGATGGAAGCCAAGTTAAAGGCATGCCCCATAGGAGGTTTCAAGGAAAGGTTGGAACCATTAAAGAAATTAGAAGGAGGTCTTTGTTGGTTGAAGTACCTATGGGGGGCAAGGTTAAAAAGGTAATTGCAAGGTTAGAGCATATCAAACCTTTGGGTGTATAAATTGAGCAATATAAAGAAGAAAGAACCCATAACTATACCTGAAGTTAAGAGCCTCCTAGAGAAGATAGTACATGGAGAAAGCGATTATATACAAAAGAGAACCTTGGAATATGTGATCAAGTTTTCCAAAGTAGATGAAGAGAAAGCCAAGAATATAAAGAAGAGATTGATGGAAGAAGGCAAGCTTAGCGAAGAGGAGGCTATAGAGCTCATAAATATAATGCCAAAAACTATTCTAGAGGTAAGGACCTTTCTTTCAGGATGGAAGAAGTTCCTTACTACGGAAGAGATTGAAAACCTTTTAAAGATTCTAAAAGAAGAGATGTAAAGCATATAAAGAAAAAAATTTCTCTTTATATAGAGTATGAGTAGGCTAAGAGCTAAAGTACATTTATCAGAATACCGTAATCTTATCTATTTAATATAAGGTGAGTGTTTTTAATGGTTAGTTATATTCAACCTAAGAAATATGAAGAGTATGTTTACGTACTTGATTTTATTCCCAATGGAAAATCTATAACAGTAAAGGGTAGAACTGGTCCCCTAATACAGTCCATTGGAGAGGATATGCTCATCTTACTGGAAATACTAGCCATGAATAATGTAAAATTTACTGTTGGTGAGAGGGTTAGTATAGGAAAGGATAGTAGGGTGAAAATAATAAGTGTTTTAGGAAGATTAACTTACAATGACCTAACCCCTATGGCAAAAAATGAGCTTTTGAATGTAATTACAAAGATAATTTTGAATAACGAATATAAATTTGTGGACTACTTTAATAAACTTCAGCCCATTACCCCAAGACTTCACGCTTTGGAATTGATACCTGGGATAGGGAAAACTACCTTAAGAGAAATATTAAAGAATAGAGAAACAAAGCCCTTTGAATCCTTTGATGATATTCAAAAGAGGATAAAATTGAAGGAACCTTGGAAGTTATTGGCTGAGAGAATATTGGAGGAAATTAAGGGTAATGCTAAGATAAACATTTTGGTTAAGAGAATATAATTTTTATTTATATCTCAAATTATGAGTAGAAAGGATAGGAGAAAAAGGTTTGGTCAGCATTTTATGGTAAAACCTGAGCTAATAGATAAGATGATAGCTTTATTGAATATAAGGAAAAGGGATGTAGTCTTTGAAATAGGGGCTGGTAGAGGAGAGCTAACAGAGAGATTAGCTCAATTTTCTAAGAAGGTTATAGCCTATGAGATAGATGAAAGGCTTTTTAGAGAGGCAAAAGAAAGATTATATAATAAGGAAAATATAAATTTGGTACTTGGGGATGCCTTTAAATCTCATAGAAGCTTCGACTTGCTCATATCAAATTTACCTTACTCTAGGTCATCAGATTTTATTTGCTGGCTTGCAGGAAAGAGGTTCAAAAGAGCTTTAGTTACCCTACAAAGTGATTTTGTGAAAAAGTTATTGGCGAAGCCTGGAGATAAGAATTATAGAGCCATATCAGTCATAGCTCAAATAGCCTTTAAAATTACCATAAAGGATAAAATTGAAAGAGAAGCTTTTAATCCTAAACCAAAAGTAACCTCCTATTTGGTGCTTATAGGGCAAAAAAATAGGTTAAAAGATGTAAGATTCATTAAAACCCTCTTTTCCTTTAGAGGAAAGAAGTTATCCAAAGCTTTAAAAAAGTTAACCCTAAGTAATCTTAAGCTAAATGATGGGTTTTTAAGCAAGAGGGTTGAGCATTTAACTCCTGATGAGATACTTTATCTAATTGAAAAATTAGAGGTGAAAAGATAAATCAAAGGGTCTTTTGATGAAGAAGAGGCTTATAAAGATTCTAAGAATTTTTGCTTTTACTAGCTTATCCATATGCAAAGGATAGAGGAGTTATCTATATAACAACTTTTAAGCTTAATAAAAATTTAAGCTTAATAAAGAATTATTATTTCCTATTTTTGAATTGGACATGGAAGAAGGTTACTCTCCAAGAGAAGATACCTTTCTTTTAGCTAAGGCTATAGAATTCTATAGTGGAGAATACGCCTTAGAAATAGGAACAGGTTCAGGCTATATAGCAAAAAGGCTCTGTGAGAATTTCGATATGGTCATAGCTACTGATATAAGCTTAGATTCTCTGAAAAGTATAGAAAAGAAAAAGGAAAACCTTGAGCTACTACTCTGTGATTCTGCCTCACCTTTAAATTCTGCCATCTTTGATCTGATAGTTTTTAACCCCCCTTATCTCCCTTCAACGAATATTGAAGACCAAAAGATAGACGGGTTAGAAGGGGGTATAGAGATAGCAAAAAGGTTCTTTTTAGATGCTAACAGATTAATAAAACCTAAAGGTAAAATTGTAGTTGTACTATCAACTTTATCTAACTATAAAGAGTTTTTAGAATTTGTAAAGGGTTTAGGCTATGATTTAGAGCTTTTAGAGCATGAAAGGTTTTTCTTTGAAGAAATCATGGTTTATCAGGCTAAGCGTGTATCTCTATAACATCTCCATCTTGAACTTTGAAATTTGCACCAACCTTAAGAGTGTAAAGAACATTCTTTCTCCAAACCTTGGCAAACTTAAAGTTTCTTACCAAATCCTCGTGAATCTCTTTTGCTACATCTAATATGCTCATACTTCTTTTAACCAGTAAGGGCTTTTTTGAAATATCTCTTCCTATTCCTTTAGTGTAAACCCTTATTAAATCCAATTTATCAAGAATTTTATCCAATAAATCCTCTCTATTAAAATCCTTCAAGCTTAAGGAATCCTTTTTGAACTCTTTTAGAAAATTTAAATCTTCTTTATAGCTTAAGAATAGAACCTTCTTAAACTCTCTTCCATATAAAGTGGCTTCTACATCATCAAGGGTAGAATCTCTAGAGAGATTTACTAACGCATCCTTTACTCCATAGCTACTCAAGAAATTCAGAAGAGTTTTTTCATCAAAGTTTTTAGAACTTCCTAAAATTCTTACTCCTCCTGATGATGTGAGTTTTATTTCTACTGAGGGATAAGTAGCTCTTACTTCAATATTGTGATTCTCATACCATTCTAAAACTTGATAAAGGTAATTTTCATCACTAACAGTTATCAAAAGGAGGTCAGAGGTTCTGCTCATGTTTAGAAATCTCTCATTCTTTTCATAACTTAATTCAGGATCATAAGGGGTAAAGATAAGCTGTAAGTTTATTGATGAGATTTTAAAGCTAGATACTATAGGGTTAAGAAGGACTTGATAAACTTCAAACTTGCTATCAGTCATATAATTAAAAATTTTGCTTTGTGGCTTAATTCTTTAAGTTTCTTATGTCTTGCTTTAATCTATGTATTGGTCTGTTGTTGATGAGAGGCTTATTAGGCGTGGTGAGCTTCTTCTTAGCTTGGACT
>JARVJX010000090.1 GCA_029775995.1 Nitrososphaeria archaeon
AGGCATAGCTATGTATACAGGTGGATAGCTTAATCAGCCTTCTCATAAAGGGTAGATTAGGAGAATACGTAAGCTAAGAAGCTTCGTAACATGATCCAAGAAGTTAGGCTGAAGGTCTTACATACAACTGGCTCATCAGAAGAATGCCAATTAGGGAAGCATGGTAACTATCCAGTTATGCACCAACCCAGCTTTTACTGTAAAGGGAAGTTCAAATCCACTTGGAACAAGCTTTTATCTACTCTCTATTATTGGTATTAATTGCTCCTCTCTCATATTTTTAAGCTTTATTACACTTAAGAAAAGGGTATCAAAGTCTACCTTTGATGCTAATAAAGTTAAATCAAAATTCTTGCTTATTCTTTCAATTAAACCAAAGCCCTTAACTTCTCTCTCATAGCCCAAGCCCACAAACATATCCTTTAAAGAGTAGGTTGTAAAAGTGTAATTTGAGGCTTCTTTATATATAAAATTATCCATATGGTATATAAAGCTTACCCTACCTCCATTCACCTTCTCCATAATTCCATCCTTTTCTACATTACCTTTGTAAGTTTCTCCAAAGAAGTAAACTTTTAAATCTCTTAAATTCAAGTTTACCCTTCTGCTATCCTTTAAGAATCTAAAGTACTGATTCATCCTTCTCTGAATTCTCATATTTCTATCCTTGGCAATTAAAGAAGGTCTTTTAGCAACTAAAACTTTATCCCCAAACTTCTTAAAGGGATTTATAAGTTCTTCCTCTTCTCCTATTATGATTATTTTATCCACCTTCAACTCCTCACAAAGTTTAATTTTGTAAAGGGTTCCCTCTTTGCTTAAGTATCCATCAGTATTTATTATGAGGGTATTTACGTTTTTTAGTTCCTCAATAAGTTCAACCATTTTATCTATAACTAAATTTGTAACCTTGTGAGGGGAATTTGTTCCTATAAATTTTATTACATTGGCTCTTACATCTCTCAAATCGTAAATTATCCTATTTATTAAGGCTGAGCCTAAGCAGCAGGGAGGGGAAAGGTCATTTTGACCTAAATCTCCATCTACTATTCCAACCTTTAATCCCCTTTGGTAAGCCAAATTCGATAAGTAAGATGATAATGTAGACTTCCCTGAATCGTTAGGACCAATTATTATGATTTTCTTATTAAGCTCCTTTGTAAGGTTAGACCATATCTTTACCCCTAAATTTCCCCTCTCAACTTTATACCAAGAATCTTCCCCTAAATGAATTTCTACCTTACAATCCTTTAAGGCTTCAAAGGGCAAAACCTTATTTCTCCTTACTATGATAGGAGAATTTATATTCACTCCTAATAGCATTATATCCTCACTTAAGGGTTTAACTAGGGCTGGTCCACTAACTAATAAAACATCCTCTAAGTTCATTTGTATAATCCTAAGCTGCAATTTAAAAATATTAAAGAAAGGTTAAATTTAAATTGTAATAAAAAAGTAAAGGGCAAATATGCTGAATATAAACCAATAAAATAAGAGGAATAGTGCTCAATGGTATGTGTATAAATTATTTTCAAAGTTAAAGGTGCATTTATTCACTTTAAACCTATAAACCTTTACATTTCCTCTATAACAGGCATCAGTGGATAAGCTATGAAACCAAAATTTTTCTAAAGAAGCTTTGGCTAAATATATGCTTAGCGACCTGAGATTCATCCTATATCTAAAGGAGAGATATGCAATAGATTCTTCTTTAGAAGGCTATGGGATAGATGAAGTTTACCTTAGCTCAGAAAGATATGATATTTTTCTGTAATCATATAGTTACTAAAGAAGTGAATAGAATCTTTCAATTAAAAGAGGAAAAGGAAAGGGTTAAGAGATTAAAGGAGCTAAAGAAGGCTTATATGGTGAGGAGAGATAGAGGGAAATTAAAGGGGCTTGATTATGGTAAAGAATTTTTGAAATTTTTCTTGAGAAGTATAGGAATTATAGCCTTCATTTAAAAGATAGAAGTTTAGATTACCAACTTATAAGGAAAATAATAAAAGAAGAAAAATACAACAGGGAAGAGGTAAAGGATCATGGATAAAACGAATTTGAAATCATCCTTTATTAGAGAATTAAAGTAATAAGGTATGGAAAGGGTTAAAATAGGAACGGTATTAAGAAAGTAAAAGGGATAAACTACTCTATTTGTAAAGAGTGAGAGGTAAAGAAAGGGAAAATAGCTTCCAGCTATCCAGGAAAAGGAAAGGTGATCCATCCTATTTGCCCTCCTAAAGATTATGTTATAGATGCTAAAGGGTAAAATCAACCATATGCCCCACCATATGAATAAATTTCCCATACCTACCCAAGAAACGTAGCTTAAAGTATTTCCTTTAGCATCCTTTTGCTCACTATAATAGTAGCCCAAAGGTTTATAAGGTTCAAGAGAAGGTATTATCCAATTCCAAGCAAAATTTCCTTTTTCAGGCTCCTCTAAAAGCTCCATGGTTAAAGTTGAGGCATAAATGTAAATAAAGTAAGCATGGTCTAAGCCATTATTTAGAACCCATTCTCTATTATGGAAGGTAAACTTTGGTTTGTAAATAAAATCGTATAAAGTTAGAGGAAGCAAAAAGGTGGATGAAAGTATAAGAAGGAAAAGAAAAATTTTCATATAGTTTTCCCTTAGACTTTTTAAGATTCTTTTCTCTGTAAAAATTAAGAAGATGAAAATTACAAGGATAAAGAGAAGAGCACTTTCCTTATTCAGCAAGGCAATTCCTAAGGATAAAGCAGCTAGATAATATCTTTTTTTTAATATGAGCAGTAAGGCTAAGAGGCTAAAGAGTATAGAGGGTATATCTAATAGGGCTAAACTGCTGTGAGTAAAGAATAAGTTTTCAAGGGATAAGAAGCTTAAAGCGAAAAAAGCCCTCAACTCATCATAAAATTCCTTAGCCATCAGCCAATAGACCACTAAAGCCAATATGCCCAAAATTACATAAAAGAATCTCCATCCAAGGGGGTTGTTCCCAAAGAGAAGTATGCCCAGGCTTACCCAAAGCTTACCTAAAAAGGGATGCTCTAAATTGCTAAACTTTCCCTCTAACAAATCTAATCCAGCTGGGATATAGTAGTTTTCATCGAAAACTGGTTCTTTAGCTAAAGGTATTAGAAAAAAGTGTAGAAAGCTTAAGGGTATTATGGGTAAAAAGCTTAAGAATCTAAGGTTATCCACAAGCTATATACTAAAGGCCTCTCTTAAATTTCTTATACTTAACTTAAATACCTAATTTAGAAAAGGGATTTAGATTGCAATTAAAGGTTTACATGGATGGTTTAGTGGAACCTGTAAATCCAGGGGGAGTAGGAACCTATGCCTTTGTAATATATGGCAATGGTAAAAAGATTAAGGAGGAAAAGGGAGTAATTGGAGAAGGTTTATCTAACAATCAGAGCGAGTATATAGCTTGCATTAAGGCTTTAGAGAGACTAATTTCTTTGGGTTTAACCAATGAACCTATAACCATCAATTCTGATAGCAAATTGCTCATAAATCAGCTTAGGGGTATTTATAAGGTAAAGTCTCCTAGACTTTTAAAGCATTATCAAAAATTAAAGACTCTTCTATCAAGCTTTTCCGATGTGAGATTTAGATGGGTTCCAAGGGAGGAGAATAAAGAGGCTGATGATTTAACCAATAAGGCCTATTTAGAATATATAGAAAGTCATCCACAATTTTACAATAAGTTCAAGAAATATTTAGCCACTGGGAGGCAAAAGGAATTGTTAAGGAAGCTGAAATTAGAATTTTCAGCTGGAATATCAAAGAGAAAGGCTTCCGAGCTTATAAAGAGGAAAATTTGGAGAAAGAAATTAGAACTTTAAAAAATCTTTAATCTTTCTTAAGTTATAAGGTATTTCATCTTCCCATAGATTTGTTACTTTAACCATTGAATGTGTCATTAATGGAACTCTTCACCTTACATATAATTAGAAGAATTTATGATAAACTTTATGGAATTCTGCTCAGCATCTTCTACACCTATCTTAATCCAATCCTATTAATTTCAAATTTTCAAGAAGGGCTAAAAAATTAGCTTATTTTATAAATAGCTTTAATATGAGGCTTAGCATCTTCTCATCCAATTTTCCTTTAAGAGCTAAATCCCTAAGCTCTTCTGTGTGGTGATGGTAAAGCTTCTTTATCATAGAGCGAGATAAAGAAAGAATAATTTCTTCAAATTCTTCCTTTGTAAAGCTTTCCTTTCCCTTAATTTTATTTAGGGTTTCCCTAACTTCTTCCTCTCTTATTCTCTCAGCTTCTCTGTATATTCTTCCAATAACATGCTCCATCATGCTGTTTAGCAATTTATGGCGAAGCTTCTCTAACTCCTCCTTTAAGCTCTCCTCAGCCTTCTTTATTTCTTCAGCCAATAACCCTTTATTATCCTCTATCATACTGCTAAGGTTCTCCATAGTGTAAAGCTTTACATTAGATTTTTTAACTAGGTTTGGAGGAACCCCTAAATCTATGGCAACTACATTTCTATTTGTATTTAGCTCTATCTTATAATCAGAGGCTATAGCAACCACCAATCCATCCACAGAATTTAAGATGGATAAATCATTTAGGGAAAGAGGATTTGCACCAAAGCTCTTAGATAATAAATCAACTTTATACTTGTTTCTCCCTGCTAGGTAAAGCTTGTAATGGTTAAGCTTGCTCAGCTTGCTCATAATTTCAATGGCTGCATCTCCTGTACCAATTACAGCTATGGATGAGCCCCTAGGAAGCTCTTCCCTTATTATCTTCACTGTAGCAGATATGTAATCTAAGCCTGCAATTTTTACCTTCGATCTTACCTTTTTCCCTATTCTCAAAGCTTCATCAAAGAGAAGCTTAAGATAAGATGTTATAGTATTTGCTTCCTCTGCTAATTTGTAAGCCTTTCTAACTTGACCAATTATTTGAGCTTCACCTATAGCTAAAGATTCTAATCCGCAAGCTACTCTGCTAAGATGCTTAAAAACATCAAAACCCTTTAATATTTTTGCACTTTTCAAAAAAGGTTCGTTAATCTTAAGCTCATTCAATATCTCCCTTGGATCTTGATTATAGGTATAAAGTTCTATTCGGTTACAAGTTTGAAGCAATACCCCTGAATGGTTATGAGTTTTAAGGCTTAATAAAAATTTAGGGACATCTTTAAAATAAAGTTCAGAGAGCTTGCTAAGGCTTAGCTCTTTATGAGTTACGAGAGCCACTTGGTAGGAATCTAGGTCTATTAGCAAGGTTCATACCATTTTTTATTTCACAGATTATTTTATCATCATAAACTCAAACATGGGAGGCCATGTAGCATTCTTTGAAAAATAATAATCCCAATCCTTCACAAGGTTAATGTATCTATCAAGGGATTCTACTATTAGATGAAAGTGTTGAGTAATTTTATGGTCATGAATTTCTTCCAACTCTCCTTCTCTTAAGACCTTAGCAAATTCTTTAGCCTTAAAGCTCTCAACAGGTATCTCCACATTGTAAGCCTTTAATCCCTCCTTTGAAATGGCTGGTCTAATGGTCCATCTATCCTCATCAACTATTAATAGCATGTGAACATTTACAGAATCAAATCTTTTTATCCAAATTCCATTACCAGCATAGGACCATTCTTTCTCAAGCCTTTCTATGGCTTCTTTAAAAGCCTTAACTTCATCACTGACATCAAATGGCTTAACTTCTCCTTTTTCTAGGAACTCAATATCTGGGTGCATTTCTTTTAAAACCTTTAGTTTTTCTGTTTGCAAGCTCTTTGTAATAAATACGAAGATGTAAATACCTTTTCTATCTCTACTTAGTTGTGGAAAATGAGTAACCATGGATCTAATATCGTGCTTTTCAAAATCTAGGAAAAAAGGAGGTAAAGCTAAAACTAAATCCTTTGCCCCAAAATTAAATTCAATTCTATTGGCATATTTGCTCATTACCATCAAACCCCTTAGATTCTTACATAAATATAAATTAAAAAGGGCGAAGCCTATGAGTATTGAAACTTGAAACAAAGATAAAGGGCATTAATTTTATAGATAAATTGAAAATAGTATTTATGCTTTAACCGTTCTTTCCATTCTTATTGGAAACTTCAATAGATTCTTAACTCCTTTCATCCTAGCTAAAGTATTCTCTAAATCTCTTAGCGCTTTAATAGAATCAGCCTCTAACTTAACTACTATGTCATATTCAAACCCAAAGACCATATAAACCTCTTTAACCCCCTCCAACTTTTTTATCTCTTCTAAAAGATTGTAATCCTTAATCCTTGCGCTACTTATTAAAAGAAACTCTTTCATTTAGAAGGTTTTAATTACTTTAATCATGTCCCTAAGCTTTATATTCATACCATACCTTTTCTCATTAAACTTCATGTGAAGATACATGCTTAAAAGATACTTAAAATTCTTTCTCCAAGAAAACTCTTTCTTTATTTTTGCTCTTATGAATTCGAAGACCTCACCATATACAGAGAACTTTTTTAAAACTTCCCTTTCATAATTCTTTAAATTGTATAGGTTTCTAAGGAGCAGATCGGAGCATTGTAAGCTTGGAATTATGCCCTCTCCCAATAAAGGATAAACAGTACCAATGGCTTCCCCTACTCCTACCACTTTACCATTATAGAAGGGCAAGCACTTTGGTGGAGGGGTAATTCTTATGGGCCTACCTATGGTCCTTATAATCTCGCCCCCATTTTGATTCATGAAGCTCTTTAATTCGCTAATATGCCTTTTATAAAAATCTCCAGCTCCTACATGGGCTTCATTTTTATCTAGGGGAAAGTACCAAAGATAGCCTGATAAACCATCAAAGGGTTTAATGTAAAAATCATCAAAGGGCTTCTCTTTAAATTTAACCCTATATTCTAAGCAAGGGATAAAGATGTCGTAATCTAATCTTGGTAACAAGGCTCTGCTCATACTTGTTGCATCTATAACCAAATCAAAATCATCAAAGTTAGATTCATGGTTTATTTTGCTATCAAAGTGAACCTCATGGGCATTTATCATATCCATTATGAGCCTATGCTTATCATAGGTGCATAAACCTTTGAGCTTTATCCATATTTCCTCATTATTACTTAATTTAACCTGCATCTCTTTACCATCATGTAAAATGTAATCTTCAAAGTTGAGGCCTGTATTTTTTGCAAAATCCTTCATTAAATTTTTACAGGTCCCCCAAGCACAAATAGAATAATCAAATTTATCTTCCTTTACTCTTTCAAAGGCTACAACATGGTAATTATCCTTAAGCATGCTACTTAAATAAGAACCTGAAACTCCTAAACCCACTATGGCTATTCTCTTCACAATATAGCTAAATTTTTAAAACTTAAATAATTATCTTTTCAGCATTAATTGAAGGATGGCTGTGGCAGAAAAGTTCATTTTAGTTTTAATTTTCGCTCTTGTCTCCTTAGTGAATGGTTATCGTTATTAACCATTTGTATGCTGATCTAGATCTTTCCACTATGTTCTAGCGTAAGCTGAGGCTCCAATGCTTGGAGGAGGCTTTTCTCCTAGATATTCCTCGCTTAGGTCTTAGGAAGGTTCTTAGGTGCCAGTTGTAGCTCTCACACCCATTAACGTG
>JARVJX010000091.1 GCA_029775995.1 Nitrososphaeria archaeon
AACAGCGTTCTCAACATTCAAGCGTATCTTCGGCGATTACTGCTTGGCTAAGGAGCTGCCAAACATAGCCAAAGAGCTAAAAATAAAAGCATTCATATACAACACAATCATAAACCTATAAACACAACCCAACACTAAAAACAAAGAGCAAACACACAACAATAATTAAGCCACAAAGCTATAAATTTACAATTTTAAATGAGAATCAAAAGAATTGAGATTTTTAAGTATATTAAAAGATAGATTAAGATCAAAGTAATAAATAACCTCTTAATTGTTCATAGGCTCAAGCCCCTAAAAAATTCGTATTAATAACATGAGTATTAAGAGTGTAGTTCTGAGGAGGATAAATTCTCTTGCCCTTTTTAACTATTTTAAGAATTAAGCTATGATTCTCTTATGACCAAAGGATAAATGCCATACTTTCTTGAAAAATCTATCCAAGTAGTTATATGCTCTATTTTTACTTCAGGTGTAAAATTATTAGAAGTGGTAAGAACATGCCCCCCTCCAGGTGAGGCTGAATCTATACATTCCTTAACCTCTTTTATTACTTCATCACTTGTATTCTTATAAGTGAATTTTCTTGCTTGGTCAAGATTACCTAAAAGGCAGATCTTATTACCATACCTTTCCTTTACTTCAGCTATATTGATCCCTGCATCTTTTTCTAAGGAGTGCAAACCATCTATCCCTTGCTCAACCATCTCACCAATTATAGAATTTATATTTCCATCCGTATGCTTTATGCAAAATGCACCCTCTTTCTTTATTTCATAGCATAAATTCTTTAAATTTGGCCATACAAATTCCCTAAATTGGGCTAAAGATAGAAAGGGACCAGTTTTAAAGGCATAATCTTCAGTAATTAGTATAGCATCAGCCCCAGCCTCTATCTTAAGTTTAGCCCTATTTATGTTAATTCTCAAATAGTAATCGGACCACATCTTGTATAAGTTAGGATCTAATCTCATCAAAAGCATCAATTTGTCAAAGGGACTGTAAAAAGGTATAAAAGTTCCTTGAACTACACTAATTATGAACCTATCTTCACAGGCTTTTCTTATCTTCTTTAAGGCTATAATCTCATCTTCTGGAATTTCCACGTCTTTCCAGTGAGCTTTTAGAAAATCTCTAGCTTTATCTATATCATCAGGAAGATAGGGTTCTGGAACAAATATGGAATTTATTTCAGGAGAATAAAGGACCTTTTTATTATCAACCTTCCACTCCTTTTCTGATATCTTCTTAACTTCTACTCCTTCAGGAATGTATTCCCACTTTGGATTCACAAACCAAGAGGCTAATTGATTTTGGTCCCTTATGGCATCTAAATCAAATTTATTAGATAAGTCTATTAAATCTTGAGCTACCTTTTCATTAGCCTCTCTCCATTTTCCCTTTGAACAGGCTTCAAAGTAAACTGGGGGATTTCTACAATAGGCAGCTCTACCTAAAATCTTCTCAATTAAAACGCCACTTATACCATATATAAATATAGGGACTTTATCTGGTTCCTTTAATTCCATAGCATTAATAAAGCGATCTTTAGGAGTCATATCTCATAAAACCTCAACCTTACATTTGTTATACAGTCTTTATATCTTTTAAGGAAGGAATTGTTTGATTCTTCAAGGGAGCTTACATAATTTTGCCCTTTAAGCTTCTGATATAAAGCTTTAATTTATTACACCGATGTTGTCACGATAAGGTTTGACCCTTTTGTATAATTCCTTTGCCCATCAAGCTTGTTTAGTGAGGGTTCTAGGCTTCTTCTATGGAAGCTCTACAGGTGCTGATGGATAGGGTAAGGGAGAGTAGGGTTTCAAGAGGAAAAAGACCCCATGGGAGGTGAAGGTCCTTGCTTCTATGCTCTGCTTCTCAGGTCTCTCTTACAGAAAGGCTGCCAGGTTGCTGGGAGGGTTATCCTATAGGGCTGTTCAAAGGGCCTTCAAAGCCTTGAGGGATGCCTTCCAAGGCCTGAGAGGAAGTATCCTAGATGTATAGCTATCTATGAGACCAAGAAGAAGCTGATAGGGAAGCAGCTCTACGTATGGGCTAGGGATGTGGATAGAAAGGAGTTAGCTTACAGAATCCTTCACTCGATCTAGCCTTGATGGGCTCTTTCTCAAGGATCTCCTCCAATACTGCTAGAATAAGCCCCTCTTGCTCGTGGATAAGGGTCCCTGGTACCCTGATTTCAAGGGCCTTGGCTTGGAGTAAAGGCGTGAAGCCCTTCAGGGCATGAGACCTTAGGTATGAGGAAGTGCATAGAGAGGTGGTTCGGAGTACTCAAGGCCAAGCTCAAACGCTTCTACAATAACTTCCCCTAAATTCAAGCCTAGACTAGATAGGAAGGTTTCTAGATTCCTTCATAGCCATCTACAACTGGGTGCTCTTCAATGGCTTATCGTGACAACATCTACACCCTATAGGTAATAAATTTAGATTCACAGGGGTTACCGAAGCAGATATGGGCTAAACCTCTCTCAGGTTGGGTAATTATGGATACGCTAGTTCTAAGAGAATTATCTGAATGTCTACAAATGCTTGTAGGAAAACCGTAATGGTCTGCAAGAATCTTCTTAGCTACATTTACATTTATAGTTCCATAATTCTTACGAATGAGCTGAATAAGCCTTTTTAGTCTAATTGGGGAGTCAGGCAGTTCATTGAGATACCTTTCCAAGGGTTTAAACTCCCTTGCTAAGAAGTGATTAGTATGAGCTATAAAGCCTTTAGTTGGTTCTATGGATTTATAGCCCCCTGGAATTATCTCTATATCTAAGATTTTCCCATATCTATCAGCTAATACATAATTCGCTGATGATGAAATTTCAGTTTTTGAAACTAACTTTACACACTCTTTAATGTTTTTCTTTTCAAATAGCATTCTCTTGAGAAAGTAATGAGGAAGGGCTATTCTCCAATTCTCACACAATAGTTGGTTAGTAAAGTGGGCAAGACCTTCAGAGTTTAAGCCTATATATCCTATAACACCTACAAAACCAAACATAAGTATCTTAGGAAGGCCATCAGGCTCCAGCTGAATTACATCAATAAGTTCATTAAGCTCTGGTAAATAGAAATCCCAGTTTTGACCTGCTATAACTTCTCCATTTAATGTACCTTGGGATGAGATAGCAAAGGCTGAGCAAGCAGCATTGCCTAGCAAAAATTCGGTTCTAACTTGTAGAAAAAGGGCTGCATTAAAGGATATTTCAGCCCCATCGCTTATGCCCTTCAGCTCCTTTAAAAGATGAGGACAGTATTTATCCAAGTAGGGAAGAAATTTTTTACTGCCTGAATAGATTCTTTCATCCGTAACATTATCCTTCCTTTTCTTCACTGCTTCAAGGCTAATAGCCAAAAGTTTCTGGATTCTCTTTTTAGCTAAAACTCCATGCTTATAGCCTAACTCATAACTGGCTCCAGAAGCCTTTATAGGTGTTATGGTTTCTTTTTGCATACTATCTTACCATGGTGCGCCTATTTAAGTTTACCGAACCAATGAGGTACTATTTAGCTCCACATCTTTCCCTTTATCCTTTATAAAGTCTTTTAAAATTGGGAAGTATTTTATGGCCATACTGCTAACTTCCTGTATAAATGAATCTCTCATCTCACTTCTTTTTGTAACTATTCTTCCAGTTTTAAAACAAAGCAAGGCATATCATAGAAGAATTTATTTAGACTTTGACTCCACCCTTAAGTATAGCTTCTTGAAGGCGCCTGAAGAAGAGCAAAAATACAATCATAGTAGGAACCAATGCAAGCAAAGACATAGAAAGAATATCATTCCAGCTTCCTTGCCATTGTAGAAATTGTATCCTAGCAAAGAGGAGAAGAGGAAAAGTTTTAATAGAATCACTAGTTAGCATTCCAAAGGCTATCCCAAAATCGTTGAAAGCGGTTACAAATATAAGAAAGAATGTGACTATTAGACCATTGATAGATAGAGGAACTACGACTTTCAAAAGAAGCTGTAAAGATGACGCACCATCAACTAAAGCTGATTCCTCAATTTCAATGGGTATAGAATCGATGTAAGGCTTCATAAGAAAAAAAGCAAAAGGGCCAAGTATGGCTATCATTACTAAGATATAACCCCAAGCTGTATTCTGAATCTTAATTAAAGTAGCCATAATAAATACAGGGAAGATCAGTATTGTTGATGGCGTGAGCATGACAAAGTACATAATAGAAGATGCCAGTGTTCTTATTCTAAACTTATACCTACTTATTACATAAGTAGCAGGATAAGCTAATCCTGTGCAGATAAGGGCAATTACTAAAGAATATACTAGACTATTACTCATGGTAAGATATACACCACTATTATTAAAAGTTTGAACCCAGGCACCTGTATATAATTTTGTAGGAAATAGGGTTGCTGGATAGGCCGTGATTTCAGCGGTGGTCTTGAGAGAACTGAGAAAGGACCATATTATTGGGGTAAGAAGGATAAGTAGAATTAATACTGTGATTACCCATTTAAACGGTCTCCTTTTCTTTATCACGTTTTTAATATCCCCCTAAATAAAGGAATAAAAGCCAATGCTGAGATAATTAAAGATATTACACCAACTGCAGATGCAGACCCCCAATTTAGTGAGAAGAAGCCTTCTCTATAGAGCCTTAAAATGAGCGTCTCTGTTGAGTTAAATGGTCCTCCTGCCGTCATGAGTAATGGAAACTCTACAAGAGAGCCACTAGAGATTGCGAGAAGGATAAATGTGATAAAAGAAGTCTTTTTCAGAAGAGGGAGAGTTATGTATCTAAATCTCTCCCATCTAGCAGCACCATCTAGAGTAGCTGCTTCATCAATTTCAGGATTAATGTTTTGAAGCCCTGACCAAAGAAAGATCGTAGCTATCGCAATTTGCCTCCACACAATTGCCAGGACTAATGCATTCAAAGCTGGGAATTGACTTGAAAAAAAGTCTATCCTCTCCATGCCCATATAAAATAAAATAGCACTAGTAATTCCAGAGCTATAATCAAGTAAGAAACGCCAAATAATAGCAGAAGTTGCTGGCATGGTTAGATAGATAACCATCATAGTAGCTAGAGTGACATTTGTGACCATCGTAGCTCTTCTATAGTAAAGGGCTAGAAAAAGTCCTACTAAGTATGCTAGGTATATGCTCAATAAAGAAATATAGAATGTGACAAAAATATTATTTAAAAATCTCTCTTCTGTGAAGAGGTAAATATAGTTCCTAAAACCTGAAAAAGCAAAGTCAAATACCGCTTGAGATTCGGATACACTCACATAAATAGCTATTATGATAGGGACTAAAATAAAGATAGATACCACAAGTAACAGAGGAAATAAAAAAAGGGTAAGTTTCCATCTCATGGAAACTATCTCATGGATCTATGGATAGTATTTTCTATAGAATGTAGACTCAGCATCTGCAAGTGCTGATTGAGGTGAAACATCTTTTAATAGTACTTTCTGTAGTGCCTCTGTTAGAATATCTTCTAGCTCACTTTCATATAAGTGCTGGCTCAGGAATGATTTCTTAGGATCTGTTGCTATCCTTAAGGCTGGTTCTTCAAAGTACCTAAACTCAGGATATTTATTCGACATAGCTAGCATTTTGTCGTATACTGACTTTAATGTCGGAAGGTTTGCAGGATAAAGTAATTCCTGTTGCTTTAACTGTATATCTGGGTTAAAGACGCCCCACTTTATAAATTCCCAAGCGGCCTCTTGCTTATCTGGATCCTTTGTAGTTGCTGTCATCCCTACATCCCATGAATTGGTAAGGGCAGGATGAAATGCTTCAAATACTCCAAGCTCCTTTATGGGCAGACCATCTCGAACCCAGCCAGGAATAATTACGGGACTGTTAAAGTGAATCACCCAGCGGCCTTGTGGAAATCTTGCCCAGTGTGTAAAGTCGTCTGGATCTGTTAGATCCTCTATTGATAGATAACCTCTATCCTTTACCTCCTTCCAGTACCTAAATGCTTCAACCATAGAGGGTGTATTGAGCTTGGGTTTTTCAAATGGGTCATCGTATATGGGATTTTTGAAATTATTATAATAGAATGCTAATGGCCATATCGAAAGTAGTGCTGTTCCTGAGTGAGGTCCAACATATACAAGCAGAGGGGCCAAGGGCTGGTTATTTAGAGGATTGATTCCTTTCGAATTCCTCTTTATATCTTCACAAAGAGCTAGAAATTCGTCAGGATCTTTTGGTGGAGGTTTTTTATCGATATTCTCATCCATTCCTATAGCCCTTAGGATATCTCTTCTATAGATATAATATCTTGGATATTGGCCGATGGCCAGCGCTAATATATCTCCTTGATACATGTGGTTTCTTTGATAGACTCCAGATATAGATTCCCAATCTTTTTTGATATCTGAAGGAAGAGCATCTATCCACTTGTTAAGGGGAACGAGTGCTTTCTGTTTAAAGAAGGGCGCCAGACGTTGAGCACCAAGCCATGATACCTCAGGTGCACTTCCTGCTTGAACCATTTGAAGAATCTTTGTCATAATTCCAGGCCAGCCCAAACCACTTATAGCATCTGCATGATACTTTCCAGCAAAGCGGTCATTATACGTATTCCTCCAATCACTCCAAGCAACTGCATAGGGAGATGTACCAAAAAGATCAATTGGAAATGCTACAGTAATCTTGGTGATCTCTACACGTTTTTCAACTATTTCCCTCTTAACCTCTGTTTTTACTATAGTAGTTGGTGTACCAGCTACAGTTGTTACTATGGTCTTTTCAACAGGTCTTTCTATAGTTTGAGTTATTATTCTTTCAACAGGCTTCTCTACCGTTTGTACTTGAGTCTGAACTACAGTTTCTACAATTCTCTCAGGAGGTCTAGTAGCAAAATATGTAGCTACACCTACTGCAGCCACAGCTACAGCACCTAATCCAGCGTATACGAACTTTCTTCTATCCCATTTTCTCATACCTCTATATTATCTATAGAGATTATTTTAGTTTTATATCTTAACATTGTGATGAAAAACTTATAAGTTTGATGCATGTAAAAAAATAGAATGTTTGCAAAAGATTTAGAATCTTCATCTACAGTTTCAAGTGTCATCTCTGAACTCATGGATTATGGTTTAAATGAACGCCAAGCAAGATTATACGTTTCTCTTATAATGAATGGTCCTATGAAACTTTCTGAGGTAGCTTATAAGAATAGTCTTCATCTGATGCAAGCTTATAGAACCCTAAAGAAATTAATAGAGTTAGGATTAGTTGAGTCTAGTTTCGAAAAACCTGCAATCTTCTTCGCTAAAAAACCAAAAGAAGGCATAAACCTTCTTTTAGATGATATCCAAGAAAATTTTGAAAAAGTTGCTTTGTGGCTTAATTCTTTAAGTTTCTTATGTCTTGCTTTAATCTATGTATTGGTCTGTTGTTGATGAGAGGCTTATTAGGCGTGGTGAGCTTCTTCTTAGCTTGGACTTTCTTGAAGTCTATGA
>JARVJX010000092.1 GCA_029775995.1 Nitrososphaeria archaeon
GAGCCCCTTCTTATACCATAGCCATAGAGTCTTGTTGCTGACTTTTAGCATACTCCTAGCTTCCTTCGGTGTAATTAGTTCTTCGTATGACATCAAAGAAATATTAGAAATGAGCTAATATTTAAACGTAGCTATTCCAAAACGGCTGACTACGGCAAACTATTCCAGAGGAGCTTGTATTCAAGTATGAATTGGAACATTCTTGCATTCCATTTTGAAAGCTTCCTATTATTCTCTTTAGATTTTTTGAGGATCAGAAATTTTCTTTTATGTTCTTTAGATCTTCAAGGATAGCTTCGCTTCGAACCTCTTCAAGCTCTCTTACAATACCTATAGTCAGCTTATCCATGAAGGCTTTAACTCTATTCTTCTCACGCCCAGAATACTTCGCAAGAAGCCTCCTTGATGTTTTAGACTTGAACTTAGACAGCTTCTGCACTCTTTGGCGTTTAACTTCATAGCCTCTATGGATGGGGTAAAGCTCTTTTAGGTCGTAGCGCTTTATTTCACCATTTATAGATGAGGTTACATTCATCAAGTTCACATCAAAGGAAGCCCACCTATCAGCTTTGGGCTCAACGCTCTTCTTAACTGAAATTATCAGCTCTTTCTCTGTCAAGATCAAGCCTCCAACTCTATCAAAATCCTTTGGGATCCAATTATACCTCCTTAAGTCAACTTTGAGATAGAGTTTACTCGGTTCAAGGCTTATCCTCAGTATGCAGTCTTTGAAGCTGAAAAGAGTACTCTTGATGTAGACTGTCCTCTTAGTTATCTTAGGAGGCTCCTTCACTTTCCCCCTATTATATAATGTTATCCAGCCCTTAACAAGCCCTAGGATAGAGTATATTGCTGAATCAACATAATGCTTCGAAAACCTCCAGTCAGCAACTCACCTCTAAGCTTCTTCCTATCCTCTCTACCGAGGCTTAGATGGCTTTATTAGAAAACCTTACATGGGGAAAAATATGCTCCAAAGCTCTTTGCTTAACTTGGAAGTATTCTTCGCTTCGATTAAATCCTTTGGAGCTTCTACTGTACTGGGGTTCTATAGCTTTTAACTGCTTCCATAACCTCTCAACCTCACTCTTACGGAGCTTCCCAGTTGGAAGCTTAATTGCTCTAATAATACCTTTCCTTTGCCACTTCCAAAGGGTTTTAACTGAGATTCCGAACTTCTTAGCAACCTCAGAGGGATAAGAGTTCTTCCTCTATTAAAGAGTTGATAGAGTTGAAAAAATATTTAAACCTATCTATTCTGAAACTGCTGACCATGGCTGAGACATCTCCTTTTAAGTTACGCTAAAGAGAAAGGTTATGGTGAAACTCAAATTCTAACGGATATTGGTTCTGGACTTAACGAAAACAGAAAAAACTTCCTGAAACTCTTAGATATGATTTTGGAAAGAAAAATATCTAAGGTTGTAATCGCTTACGAAGACAGGCTCACGAGATTTGGTATTGAAACTTTAAAGAAAATATTCAAAGCTTTCGAAACAGAAATAGAAGTGATAAACCATGAAGAGAAGAACCCTAAAGAAGAACTCGTTGAAGACTTGATAAAAATTGTTTCCCACTTCGCTGGAAAGCTCTATGGAATGAGGAGCCACAAATACGAGGAGGTGGTTGAAGGTGTCAAAAAGATCGTTAGTTAAAGCATACTCGATACCGGATAATTTTGAAAATGAACTTATAGAGGACTACATGCGTATCTTAAAGGCTATCTTGGATGACTTATGGAAGAATATAGCATGGAAGAAGAGGGGTAAGAGGCTTATACCATTTCTGAGGAAGGACACTTTTAGAAAAGAGTTAAGGGATAGGTATCTTGAGCTGTCGCTTTATTCCAAGCATTACGTTGATTCGGCAATAAAACAGGCTTATTCTATGCTTGAATCGTGGAGGAAAAGATACCTTAGCGGAAGAGCTGAAAGAAGAAAGCCTGAATTGAAGAGAAGAGGAAATTCGTTAGAGTTAAGGAAACACTTTACAGTTACAGAAACAGTTCTCAGAATTTTAGTGAGACCTTACGAAGAAAGCATAACTATAGATTTGAGGATAATTTGGTGCTGGAATAGTATAAAGGGTTCACCCTGAAAGAATCTAACCCTGATGAGCTCTCCAATGAACCCAGAGAGGGCAAGGGGGATGAGGCTTAAGAGCCACGTATATCTATCAAAGATTACGTAGCTTAGAACCCTAAAGGTTGATTTAGAAACTCGTAATAATTTAAGAATTTAAGCAGAGATAGACAAATTGTCCACAAAGCTTATATAATCTCTTCCTGTAGGAGATTTCGCAAAAGGTGAACTGTATGTTAGGAAGTAATATGAGAACAAAAACTGTAGAAGTTAGGGCTACAAGTATAATCTTAGCCACTCTATTGGTTCTATCATCCCTAATAATGTTGATACCCGTGGTTCCAGCCCATTCTCAAATCTCTGGTGTTACTGCAAGTATAAATATGGAGTCTGTAACTGCTGGTAAAAAGTATGGAGATACGGGAGAGCCTATAACTATATCGGTTAAAAATCCACCTGAAAGTACCATTGCTATAAGGCAGGTTCAGATTCAGATACCAGATGGATGGACAGATCCTGCAAAGACTGCAACTGAAGGTAAGGCTACAGTAGATGCAGACTCGGGTATAAAATTAGTTGGTTATGATGAAGTAGTTGTAGGTAAAATAGTAACTTTTGTAGGTATACTAATACCTCCTGGAGCTACTGGGAAATTCTTCTATGGTGTTAACACAAATAATACTGAGGATGAATCTGTAACAGTTCCAACCCCTGATACTACCCCAAAAACTTATGAGTTCAAGGTCTGGGTATCCTCTAGTGCTACAGCTGGAGAAGGCTTAACCCTGTTACCTGAAACTGTTAAAGTAGTAGTAACAAAAGCTACAAAGATAGAACAAGTTGCACCATCAAAAGATGGTGATACTACTACAGAAGAACCCTATAAATTAGTAGAAGCAGGGCAAAGTATTGAGATAACCTTTCAGTTAAAGGATTCTTCTGACGATGTTAAAGAAGCTGGTGTACCCATAGGTTTTAGCTTTAAAGACCTTAAAGGTGATACGATAGCAAATAGAGGAGGAGAGGAGTATAAAGGTACTTTATCCATCAGTAAAGCTTTAACAGATTCTAATGGACAGGTTAAGGTTAGTTTAACTGTTGATACAAAAGTTACATCTACTGGAGGTGCAGGCTTTACTATAGATAGTGTATCCTATAATACTTGGGCAAGAATTCAAGCCTTAACTTGGGTAACTGCAAGTGATAATCCAACAAAAGATGCTTTATCACCAGGAAAGGATTCTAATACTTTAGAGAGGCAAAGTATGGTTATACCTACAAAAGCGGGTAAAGCATCAAAACTAACCTTACTGCCTGAAGGTCAAGATGGAAAGGAGTTTGTTACTTCAACAACACTAACAGCATCTTCCATCAAAGTAAGGTTAACAGACGCTTATGGTAATCTACTGAAAACTGATACGGATTCAGCTGGAAAGGAAGTAACTATTAAGATAGCTTTATTGGTTGGAACAGCTCCCAAATTCACAGGAACAGATCTTGATGGAGGAGATGATTTTACTGAAAAAGAACCTCTACCTTCTGCAGGATTAGATGCAGAAGTAACTTCTGATAGAAATATTGCTATATCAGCTAAGTATGGGGATAGCTTCAAATTAATAGCAAGTGTTACTATAGGAGGAGTAACCTATAGTGGGGAAGGACCTCAGATAATTACCTCTACCTTTGCTACTTTAGCAAGCATTACCCCATCATCATCCACTTCTGTTGAAGCTGGCAAAGACACTACTATAACGGTAACTTTGGACACTGCTCAAGAAAATGTTCCAGTTAACATTAAGTTATCCTCTTCTGATCCAGGTTATGCAGGTACCTTTGATGCTGTAGAGAAAAGAACCAAATCTGATGGAACTGTAGAATTTAAGTTAAAGGTAGATACTAAGAAAGATATGAAGACAAAAGTTAAAGCTACCATATCTAAACCAAAAACGACAGATATTACTAATACCTTTGATTCACAAGAATCTGCTTTTATTACTACAATAGCTGGAGCTTTAGCTAAATGGAAAGTGGAGCTATCAAGGACTAAAGTAACCCCTTCTGATAATCTTGTTGATGTAACTGTTAAACCAGTGGATGCCTTTGGTAATGAGAGAGATGCTGGAGCAGATATAGCTGTAGCATTATCAGTAAACAGGATTGCTGGTGAGGCTGGAAATCTATATTTGAGTACTCTAACCTTTGCATCTAAAGATTCTTCTAAGACTACCAAATACGCAGCAGGAACAACGGTAGGTTCAAAGGCTACCATTAGGGCTTCTGGGGCTGGATTTACTGGAGAATCAGATGTAATAGAAACCATTGATCCTAGACCAATAGTTAGAATTACCGTACCACCCTTCGTTAATACACCTACTACAACCTTTAAAGTGGATATAGAGATAGTAGCATCGGGAGCCACTATAAGTAAGGTGGAAAGGAGCTTAGATGGAGGTGCCTTTACAGAGATAACAGGGATAAGTGGGGTAATAGCTTCCTTTTCCTTTGAGTTACCGGTAGCTGATGGTTCTCATACCATAGCCATTAGGGTTACCGATTCTGCCAACAATGTTAGAACAGAGAGTGCTACCTTCTTCGTAGATACAGTAAAACCAGTAATCACTATAACTTCACCAGCAGCTGGGGCAAAGATAATTGGAGATTTAATGTTAGAGGCTACAGTAAGTGATCCTTCTCCCTCTTCAGGTATAGATATAAATAGCTTAGTGGTAAAGGTAGATGGTAATGTAGTTACAGCAACTATAACCGATGGTAAAGTTACTTATAGAGCCACCTTAGCTATTGGCTCTCACACACTTACCATAGATATAAAGGATAAAGCTGGAAACTCAGCCAGTACAGCTTCAGTTAGCTTCACCATAGAAGCAGCAGTAGCTGGTACAGCTACCTTCGCTAAACCTGACGTAGTAGAAACTACAGGAACAGACTTCAAACCAGCACCAGTAAAGCCTAACACAGCCTTCTTCGTACATGCCAAATACTCTAACAAAGGAGCAACTCCTCAAGAAGTGATCATGTATGTTCAAATAAAGGATGCAGCAGGTACAGTAGTATTCATCAGTGCTTTAAAGACTACAGTAGGAGTAGGAGCATCAGCTGAAGCCTTCCTAGGACCAGCAGCAGGATTACCAGCAGGTAGCTATAAAGCTGAAAGCTTCATATGGGATGCCAAAACACTTTCACCTCTAGGTGAAAAAGGAGAACTAACAATAGTTATATCCTAACCCCCTTCTTTTTTTGAGGTGAAAATATGCAAACAAAACTCTCTCAAACCCTTGTAATACCTGCTCTACTAATCTTAATTTTAGCCAGTGTAGTACCAGCTTTAGCCCAAACTATAACTGTAACTACAGATAAGGATTTTTATGCTGCAGGAGAATCCCTTATAGTCTCTGGAACTGTAAGCCCAGTAGTTGCTGGACAACAGATAAGTATTCAAGTCCTTGACCCAGCCAATAATGTTAAAGCTGTAGATCAAATTACTCCCTCAGTCGATGGTTCCTATAGCAAAAGCGTTTACACCTTCAGCACAAAGGATCCAACTGGAGATTGGAAGGTGTCAGCTTCTTACATGGGAAAGAGTGCAGAGAAGAGCTTTAGCTTTGGTGTAGCTCCTATAACCATTCAAACTGATAAAGCTGTTTATGCAGCAGGAGATAAGCTCACTGTAAGTGGGAAGGTATCAAGGATAGTAGCAGGTCAGCAGATAGCTATACAGGTTATAGATCCCTTAGGAAGCATAAAGGCTGTGGATCAGGTAGCTCCATCTCCTGATTTAACCTACTCTAGAACCGTGATGACCTTTAAGTTAGATGATGTCCCAGGTCCATGGACCGTTAAAGCCTCCTATTTAGGGCAAACAGCAAGTGCTACCTTTACCCTAGTAACAGATACAGAGAAGCCTTCCATAGTATCCGTTAGAACCGATAAAAATTGGTATAAGGGAGGAGCAAGCATAAGTATTGCAGTAGTGGCAAGTGACAATGTAGGGGTAACCTCAGTTAAGGCTACTTTAGGAGCAGCTGTAGCATCTTTGAATTTAGTAGCTGGAACAGCAAAGTCAGGAAGTTGGGTAGGAACTTTAACAGCTCCAGCAGCTGAAGGTAAGTATACCATAAAGATAGAAGCTATAGATGCAGGAAAGAATTCAGTTTCCACTGAAGTTACTATAAATGTAGATAACACAGCCCCTGTAGTAACCATAGCAGCACCTAAAGATGGTTCCACTTCCTTTACAAGTAGTGTTAGTGTGGAAGGAACAGTATTAGATAACTCTAATACAGTAAAAAGTGTAACCATAGATGGTAAATCTGTAGATTTGGTAGATGGAGCCTTCAAGACTACAGTAGTTTTAAAGGAAGGTCCAAATGTAATAAGTGTAACAGCTTATGATGAAGCAGGTAATATAGCTAGCAAAGGTGTGAGTGTAAACTTTAAAGTTGTTCAGCTTATCGTTCAAGTTGTAACAGCTGAAAATTACAATCCAGGAGATAAGGCAAGGATCTTTGTAGCCACTGTATTAAGTGATGGAACTTTAGTTAATGCTGAAATAGCAACCACTCATCTCTATAGACCTGATGGTCAATTGATAAGTACCTTAGGAACAGCAACCACCATACATCCAGGATGGAGATTCTATGAGATTAGCATACCTGATATAACAGGAACCTATGGAATACATATAGTAGCTAAGTTTGAAGGTTTAACAGCCCATGGATGGTGGAAGTTTGAAGTTAGACCAGCTATTACACCAAGTATAGAAAAGGTTAGTACTCAGGTAGCTGAGGTTAGTGCAGCTGTTAAAAGGGTAGATAGTGCCCTAGGGGATTTATCTAGAAGTGTAAGTGAGACCCAAGCTTCAGTAAGTGCTTTAAAGAGTGATTTGGATGCTTTGAAAGCAAGCGTAAGTAGTGCTCAAAGGGCCTTAGAAGGTCAAATAGCAGGCTTAAGAGATTCGGTAAATTCGGCTTTAAGCGATATAAGAAATAGCTTAAGTGGTAAGATAGATGCCTCAACTAGTGCCCTAGGTACAGCTTTAAGTAATGAAGTGAATAAAATCAAAGCCAGTTTAGATGAAGCCAGGAGTGGTGTTGCTCAAGTAGCCACAAATGCTCTGATAGCTGCCATAGCTGCAAGCATAAGTGCAGTATTAGCTATAGCCATATTAGTAATAAGAAGGCGTTAAGCCTTTCCCTCATTTTTTATTTTTATTCTTATTCTTATTTTTATTTTTATTTTGCTTTGTGGCTTAATTCTTTAAGTTTCTTATGTCTTGCTTTAATCTATGTATTGGTCTGTTGTTGATGAGAGGCTTATTAGGCGTGGTGAGCTTCTTCTTAGCTTGGACTTTCTTGAAGTCTATGA
>JARVJX010000093.1 GCA_029775995.1 Nitrososphaeria archaeon
AGGCATAGCTATGTATACAGGTGGATAGCTTAATCAGCCTTCTCATAAAGGGTAGATTAGGAGAATACGTAAGCTAAGAAGCTTCGTAACATGATCCAAGAAGTTAGGCTGAAGGTCTTACATACAAAGGGCCCATCAGAAGAATGCCAATTAGGGAAGCATGGTAACTATCCAGTTATGGACCAACCCATTAAACTAAAAAAAGTTTAATACTCGATTTAATTCCCCTTTTAGGATGGTTATGAGGAAAAAAGTTGCCTTCAGCTTACTGGTGGCTTTAGCTCTAATGAGCTTTATTACCCCAGCCTTTGCTCAAGGGGAGAGAGAGGGAATCATATACGTAGGAGCAGGCTTAGCTTTCCTAGGAGGGGCCATAGGAGCAGGAATAGCTGTAGGTAGAGCTGGTGCTGCTGGTTTAGCAGCTGCTGCTGAGAAGAGTGAAATGAGAAGCTTTGCTTTACTTATAACAGCCTTAGGGGAAGCTATTGCCATTTATGGCATAGTAGTAGCTATATTGCTATTGACCCTCTAACTTACTTGAGGAGTCTGTTAGCCAAGGGAAAAGTAGTCAAAAGAGATAGGAAGAGAGCTGCAAGGGAAAGGATAATAGGGAACCAAGGGGATGTATCTCCTCTTATTTCATTTATTTTGAAACCTAAAAACAAACCGAAGAGAGCATGAGAAAGCATTATTAGAGGTAAAATTACATAGGCTACAATTAAGAACTTTTTCTTTCTATTCAAGGTTTAATCAACTCATCAGGAGTTAATATCCTTGAGCAATATTTACATCTCAATAGAGGCTTATCTTTATCTATAACCAAAATAATAGAAGTTATAGGCTCATCGCTATTAGATATGCAAGTAGGATTTGGACACTTAAAGATACCTATAAAGCTATCAGGTAGTTTAATATCTCTCTTCTCAACAACCGCATAATCTCTAATAATATTTATAGTAGCTTGAGGAGCTATGAGGGAAATTTTATCAGTCTCAGCAGGGCTTAAAAACTTCTTCTCTACTTTAATTATATCTTTCTTTTTAAGCTTTTGGCTAGGTACATTCATAGCTACAGTAATAATATCTCCACTACTCCCATCTATGTTCAATACTTTTAATACAGTTAAAGCCTTTCCAGCTTCTATATGGTCTATTACGGTACCCTCCTTTATTCTCCTAACCAAAAGTTTCTCTTCACTCATCCCACTAAACTTATAAAAAGCCTCTTATTATGACTTATTATGCCAAATCCTTTTTACCATAGGGATATAATATCCATAAAGGATTTTACTAAAGAAGAGTTATTGTACCTTTTTGAGATTACCGATAAGCTACAGGAGTTAGAGCCTTATAAGCTAAGAAAGATGGCTGAAGGTAAAATTTTAGGTTGTCTCTTCTTTGAGCCTAGCACTAGAACCAGGATAAGCTTTGAGGTTGCCATGAATATGCTAGGAGGTTATTCTGTGGGCTTTTCTGAGCCAAAGGGTACATCTTTAGAGAAGGGTGAGAATTTAGCTGATACTTTAAAGGTAATGGATGGTTACTGTGATCTTATATTGCTTAGGCATCCAAAGGATGGATCAGCAAGGTTTGCTGCTGAGATAGCTGAAAAACCTGTGATAAATGGAGGAAGTGGTAGTGAAGAGCATCCTACTCAAGCTATGTTAGATATCTATACCATCAGAAAATTTAAAGGGGAGATAGAAAAATTAACTTTGGGTATAGTTGGTGATTTAAAGTATGGGAGAACTGCCTATTCTCTTCTATACGGTTTAGCTTTGTTTAAACCAAAAATTTACCTAATATCTCCTAATGAGTTAAGGGTAAGAAGGGAAGTATTTTACGATTTATCTAACAAATTAAGCTTATCAGAATTTAATAGTTTAGAAGAAGTAATTGGTGAGTTAGATGTTATATATGTTACAAGGATACAAAAGGAAAGGTTTCCAGATCCTCAAGAGTATGAAAAGGTTAAAGGTTCTTATATCATCGATAATAAGATCCTAAGCAAATCAAAGGAAGAACTAATTATCTTGCACCCTTTACCAAGGGTTGATGAAATAAAAGTGGAGGTAGATGGGTCTCCAAAGGCAAAATACTTCACTCAATCCATGTTAGGTAAGTATATAAGAGCTGCCTTAATAGCTTCCCTCTTAAAGAGGGATTTAAAATTCTAAAGAATTAGGGTGTTAACTTAACGGTTTTGACTTGATGCTCTACCAATTTTTATATGGATTCGAAGGAAGGATTAGTCCCCACTCTTATTTATTGGTTTCAAAGAGATAGGACTCCCTTCTAAGCCTTTCTTTACGGCTTATATCTATACTTTCTAGGCTTAGTTTTATATGTGTTTCAGAGACTCTACACAGGATAGGATATAGCAATTCGATGATTATTATCTTTGCTTGAAGGAGAATTATAATCTTGAACATTTGGAAAGATGGCTCCATCTTTTCATCTAGCTTGATGCTAGAAGGAGGCATACAAGTTTACAGAGTTAATAAGACTTCTAGGAGGTGAATGACCTTAAGTTAACACCACCAAGAATTAGAACGAAAGGTTTATTTATTAATCTTTTTAATCTTATAGTTATGAGCAAAATTCTTAATTTTGCTATTGTTTTTTTAATTATTCAAGCAAGCATGGGTATCTTAATTCTAACAACTGATAAATTACTTTGGGAAATAGCTGCAACAAGTAAAGCTTATCCTTTAATAGGTTTTATAATTGTGGATTTTATCTTAGCAGGATGGCTAGTTGTAAGAAAAATATTCTCTTGGATACCAATTTTTTCTTGGGCATTAATTAGACTTCTATTACAGTTTGGTGATCTTTTAACGGCTCCCATGGTTTATAATGAACCCATGGAAATTTCTCTCCCTTTATTTGCAAATTATCTCTTTAATCCTTTAGATACACAAGGAGTTAAATTTGGGAATCCATTTGGTATCCCAGCTATAGCCATAGATGTGATGGTTCTTATGTATATTTTACTTATAATCCTAAGCCTAAGGGGAAGAAAATAAAGTAAAGATGTATTTTCCACTATGTAAAGAATTTAGAGCTAGAAAGGGCATGGTTATTACAAAGCATCCCTTAGCAAGCCATATAGGCTTAGAGATTTTAAAAAGGGGAGGAAATGCGGTAGATGCAGCTATAGCCTCAGCCTTTGCTATAGGTGTTGTGGAGCCTCATATGAGTGGATTAGGTGGAGGTACTTGGATAGTAATTCATCTAAGTAATAAAGAAGATTTTTTAATAGATGCATCACCAAAGGTTCCCTCTAAAATACAACCTTTTGAGTTAAAAGAAGGTTATGGTAGTATGTATGGATGGAAGAAAGTTAAGGAGGATGAAAATTTAATAGGTTACAGATCGATCCTAACTCCTGCCTCCTTAGCGGGCTTAAGTTTAGCCATTGAGAAGTTTTGTAAGTTTAGTTTAGAAGAGCTTATAGAACCTTCCATTAAATTGGCTGAGGAAGGCTTCTCTATAACTCCAAGCTTTACATTGGCTTTAGTTCAAGAGTATGAAAATATAATTAGGTATGAGGAAACAGCGAAGATATTTCTAAGAAATGGTAAATATGCTCTTAAGCCTTGCTTTCAGGAACCTTTAAGCCCTGCCGACGTTTTGGTTCAAAGGGACTTAGCATCTACATTAAAGCTAATAGCTAAAAGAGGGAAGGAGGAATTTTTTAAAGGTGAGATAGCTAATAGGATAGCTGAAGATTTAGAGAGAAATGAAGGTTTTGTGAAGTATTCTGATCTTGCTAACTATGAGGCCCGCTTTATGAAGCCCCAAAAGGGCACTTATAGAAATTCCCAAATTTTCACTACTATAGCCCATGGTGGAGCCACCTTGATTCAAATCCTAAATTTATTAGAGGGCTTTAATTTAAGAAAGTATAAACACAACACCTTTGAGTATTTATACCTATTAGCTAAGGCTATGGGTTTAGCCTTCAGAGATAGATACAATAGGCTTGCAGACCCTGATACTGAAAAAGTAGATTTAGCCTTTCTATTATCTAAAGCTTACGCTGAAGAGCTAAGAAAGAATCTTCAAGAAGATTTTAAGCTAAAATCTAATTTAAACCTTAGTTGTACTACTCATATTTGTGCCTGCGATAAAGAAGAAAACATGGTTTCTCTAACTCAGACTTTAGGTATGCTCTTTGGATCAAAGGTTGTGATTAAGGGTACAGGATTACTTATGAACGATGGTTTTATGTGGTTCGATCCTACTGGAAAGAGCATAGCTAGAATCTTACCCAATAAATACCCTTTAGGTGCTGCAACACCTTCAATAGTTAACTTTCATGGTAATTATTTATGTATAGGGGCTCCTGGAGGAAGGAGAATTATAGGAGCTGTTTTGCAAGGAATATTAAATGTATTAGAATACGATATGGGGCCTCAGAGGGCCCTTGAAAGACCTAGAATAGATTACAGTACTGATGAGGTTTTAGTTGACTATAGATTAGAAAATAAAGTGAAAAAATTGATTAAATATGGGCTTAAAGTAAGAATTGTGAGAGAGGATATGAGTTCCTTTAACTTTGCCAGCCCCATAGCCATCTTAAGAGATAAAGAAGGAATCATGTATAGCGGCATAGATCCTTATAAGCCTGATAACAGTGTAGCTTGCTTTTAACAATTTTAAATGATAAGTTTTTATTTTTAATAGCCAACTTAGAACCTATTTTAAAGATCTTTACTGGTTAAGGAAGAAACAGATTGCTAAGCATCTAACTCAGCTAGATGGCTTTGCAAAAATAGGGAGAAAGCTCTAGAACCATAGCATAAACCCATTGCTCGAAGGTCTTAATAATAAATGGAGAATTTATTATAGTTAACCCTTTAAAGTTAAGACATAAAACACCATCATGTTTTACCTGGATTAATGTAGTAAGGGCTTTCCAAACTCTTCTAACGATGTAATCTCTCTTAAGGGCTTTCTATTTTTCTTACCCATAGGACCTCTATCAGGATAGCCTAAAGCTATAACGGCTTCTATTTCCCAAGCCTGGGGAATTTTAAGCATCTTCTTTACCTTTTCTCTATCAATACCCGTAGTTATTCCAGAGCCTACACCTTCATTACAAGCAGCTAACATCATATTTTGTATAGCTCTAGCAGAATCAAATTGCCTATAGGGGTTTTTGGAATCTGAAAGCACCACTATGGCGCAATTAGCATCAGCTATAAAGCTTCCTGTATAACATAAAGCTCCCAAATCTTTAAGCCTCTTACCATCCTTTACCAAAATAAAGTGCCAAGGCTGTTTATTCATAGCGCTCCCAGCCAATCTTCCAGCCTCTAAAATTTTAATTATAATATCATCTCTAATGGATTCAGACCTATAGCTCCTTACCTCCCTCTTCTTCCTAATACATTCAAAGGTATCCAATTCTTCTTTTTTTAAGGGCATTAAACTTAAAAGTTTTATATTTACCCTTTTTTATGGGGTTAAATTGATAGGAGTTTACATTGGTAGGTTTCAGCCCTTTCATCTAGGGCATTTAGAAGCTGTAAAATTTGCTCTATCCAAAATAGACTTTTTATATATAATAGTGGGAAGTGCTGAGAAGAGCCATGAGTATAATAATCCTTTTACTGTGGGAGAGAGGATAAAAATGATTCGATTAAGTTTAGAGGATAAAGGGATAGATTGTAAGAAGTATATGATATTGCCCTTACCTGATTCTTATTCCCATGCTCTTTGGACCTATCATTTGGAGCTTTTAGTCGTTGAGTATGATGTAGTCTTTACCAACGACCCTTTAACTAAGAGGCTCTTTGAAGAGAGAAAGGTTAAGGTAATAGAGGTACCTTTAAAGAATAAAGAAATTTTTTCGGGTACAGAGATTAGAAAGAGAATGGCTAGAGGAGAGGAGTGGAAAAATCTAGTTCCCTCTAAAGTATTTGATTATTTAATTAAAATAAGGGGGGAAGAAAGGGTAAGAGCTTTAATAAGTTAAAATTTCTGAAATTCCTTTGATACTTCTTCTACCTTATTAGCTATAATAGAGAGCTCTTCTTGCGTTAAATAGGGATGGACTGGTAAAGATAATATGGTGCTTGAAACCTCTTTACTTACCTTTATGCTAGATTCATCTAAAGAATGTAAGCTTTTGTATATGGGTTGGAGGGGTATAGGTAAAGGATAATGCACTCTAGCATCTATACCTCTTTTCCTTAACTCTTGAACAAATCCATCTCTATCTACCTTTAACAACTCCTTATTGATTCTTAGGGAGAATTGATTATAAACATGAGTGTATCCTTTAGGAACCTTTGGCAAGATTAAGGTTTCCAATTTTTCTAACTTTGAAATCAAAAACTTTGCATTTTGAATCCTTCTTGAAATTAGTTCATCAGCCTTTTTAAGGTAGTTAAAACCTATGGCTGATGCTATATCATTCAATCTAAAGTTAAAACCTAAATCCACATGCTCGTATCTCCCTTTATCACCATGGTTCTTTATAAGCAAACCTTTTCTATAGCAATCCTCACAATCACAAGCTACCATACCTCCTTCCCCCGCCACTATATTTTTGGTGGGATAGAAGCTGTAGCAGGATAGATGGCTTAAATTAGCTATATTTACCCCATCTATCTTTGCTCCATGGGCTTGAGCCGCATCACTTATCACAATGGCATTATAATCCTCTGCAATCTTTCCAATCTCCTTTAAATTGGCTGGTAAACCAAATAGATGGACAGCAATTATGGCTTTAGTATTCCTGCTTATCTTAAGCTTTAAATCTTCAACACTTAGATTATAAGTCTCTTGGTCTATATCTACGAACTTTACCCTTCCTCTTGCATAGATTACAGAGTTGGCTGTGGATATATGAGTAAAGCTGGGAACTATTACCTCATCATCCTTTTTAATTAAAGATAGTAAAGCTAACAATAGGGCTGTGCTTCCAGAGCTTGTAGAATAGGCAAATTTGCAGTTAACCCATTTTGCAAAGCTTTCCTCAAACTTTCTCGTTACCTTTCCTTCTACAAGATGACCTGACTTTAAAACTTCTACAACTTCCTTTATGGTCTCATCATCTATAATTACTTTAGCTATATTTATCATCCCATGACATCAGGTTAGAGAAGAAAAAATATTTTTCAGTATTTTTGTATGCTAAAAATTGTTTATATTTATAGAGGGATAAGAGAAGGAGAATTATCCGATACTGTCAAGTTATTTTTTAGGGGGCTTTGAGAAGAAGCTTTTTGGAGGTGATTTCCATCAGGTGGCTCCTCAAGCCCTTGAGAATAGTGGTTTGTTCAGGATTAATAGGTTTTCGCTCCAGATGAAGGTTAGGGCTGTTCTGCTTTATATGGCTGGTCTAAGCTACAGGGAAATAACCTACGTTCTGAGGTTTGTGCC
>JARVJX010000094.1 GCA_029775995.1 Nitrososphaeria archaeon
ATGGTGAGGGAGATGCTTCTGAAGGCAGCCCTCTACAACCTCTTCATGAGCCTAAACCCAGCAGCCTAGACCAGAAGGGTCCAACCAAGCAGGAGCACCAAAAACAGAGAGTCATGCAACACAACAGACTATTCTTTTAATTATAACAAAGAATAGAAAGAGAATTAAAAAATAAATATTCTAAATTAAAAAAGAAATCAAAGTAATTTTATAAGCTCTAACAAAGAGTTTATTCTATCATTATTGCTCCTATTTAGATTCCTATCTATAAGAAAGGAATTTATGCCCAAGCTTCTTGGTAGTATATAATCATAGAGAGGGTCATCCCCTACATGGGCTAATTCTTCAGGCTTCAAATCCAACTTACTACATACCAGAAGATAGAAATCCCTATTCTTTCTTGGAGACTTTAAGTCATCTATACATGAGAAGCTCTCAGTAATATAGCTTTTTATAGCTTTGATTTTAAATTCTAAAAAATCCCTGGGATTACTTGTAACTATTACAAGCCTAAAGCTTTTTGATAAAACTTTCAGAGTTTCTTTTACATCATCGTAGTATATGCTCTCTCCCTTAACCAGTTCAGCTAAGCTTTCAATGTTATCCTTTAAGCCTAAATACTTTATCCAGTAGTTAGGTATGTACCATCTTAAATCCTCTTGCCCCACCTCCTCATACATCTTTAATATTAGGGCTTTAGCCTCTTCAAAGCTTAGATTTTTAAGCTCAGCATATTTCTTTGGTATAGCATATAGCCAAAAATCATCGGTAAACTCTTTCCTTACCAAGGTTCCATCTAGATCAAAGGAAATTACTTTAATCATCCCTATACCTTAAGAACCGCTTTATTAAAAGATAAAAATTTATTATGCTGTACTTCTTATAAATTTATTTCAATATATATAGGCTTTATTCTTGCCAAAAAATTAGATATCCCATCTACTTTGATTAGAATTAGGGTTTAGGTATATTGCTCTCTATTCATGAATTAAAAAATTTCTTTTCCCCTTTAATAGCTCCCTTCTTTGCAAAAGCTTGTGTGAAATATTAAAAGCTAAAAGCTCCTGATAAAGTAGTATAGGATATGGAGCTTAAAATGATAAAGAACATAGAGCCAAGGGAATTCGAAAAATACGAATTGAATAGAGATAGGCTTCTTAGACTTTATAGAAAGATGTTAGAGATCAGAAGGTTTGAGGAAAAAGTTGAGGAGCTCTTTCTCGTTAAAGGCATACTATCGGGACCTTCCCACCTTTATTTGGGGCAAGAGGCCATAGCTGTAGGAGTATTATCAGCTTTAAAGGATGAGGCTTTGATGGTTACTACCTATAGATGCCATGGTCATGCTTTAGCTAAAGGAATAGATATGAATTTATTAATGGCAGAGCTCTTTGGAAAGAGTACTGGAACCTGTAAAGGTTTAGGAGGCTCCATGCATGCAAGCATTTACCCTGAGAAGGGCTCCATTTATGCTACAGCTATAGTGGGAAGTGGAATTCCTATTGCTGTAGGTTTGGCTTACTCTCTAAAGCATCAGGGTAAGGATAATTTGGTGGTCTGCTTCTTTGGAGATGGGGCAGTAAATACAGGAGCCTTTCATGAAGGCTTAAACCTGGCAGCTTTATGGAAAGTTCCCCTTCTTTTAGTCTGTGAAAACAATCTTTATGCTATGGGCACAAAAGTAGAAAGGGCTTTATCCTCTAAAAGTATAGCTGATAGAGCTGCATCTTACAATATAGAGAGTTTTGTAGTGGATGGTAATGATATTTTATCGGTTTATATAGCCACTAAAAAAGCTGAAAAATTGATTAAAGAGGGCATCACTCCTGTTTTTCTTGAGTGCAGAACCTATAGGATGAAGGGTCATGGAGTTTACGATAAGGCTGAATATAGGCCAAAGGGAGAAGTTGAAGAATGGTTAAAGAGAGATCCCTTAATTCTCTTTGAAGAAAAGTTAATCTCTTTAAACTACATCAATAAGGATGAGCTAAAAAGGATGGATGAAGAGGTTAAGAGGGAAGTAGAAGGATCTGTAATATTTGCTATGAATAGTCCCATTTTAGACTTTGAAGAGTTAAAGAATCATGTTTATGGGTGATGTTATGGAGCTAACTTATGCTGAAGCCCTTAGGGAAGCCCTTAGAGAAGAGATGATAAGGGATGAGAGGGTAATAATTTTGGGAGAAGAAGTAGGGGTCTTTGGTGGGGCTTATAAGGTAACAAGGGGTTTATTAGAGGAGTTTGGTAGTAAAAGGGTAATAGATACACCTATATCTGAAATTGCTATAGTTGGATCGGCTATTGGGATGGCTTTAGGAGGATTGAAGCCTGTGGCTGAGATAATGTATATGGATTTTTTAACTATCTGCTTAGACCAATTAATCACCCAAGCTTCAAAGGCTAGATTTATGAGTGGAGGAAAGTTAAAGGTTCCTATGGTTGTAAGAACCCAATATAGCTTAGGAAGGATTCACGGTTCTCAGCATTCTCAATTCTTTCCCTCCTGGTTTTTACAAGCTCCAGGATTATATTTGGCTTTACCTTCAAACCCAAAGGATGCAAAAGGATTGCTTAAAGCCTCCATAAGGGAAAATAATCCTATTTTATTTGTTGAATGTGGAGTTCTATATAGGAGTAAAGGAGAAGTTCCCAATGAAGAGTATTTAACACCCCTAGGTAAAGCTGAGATTAGGAGAAAGGGGGAAGATATTACCATAGTAGCCTTTTCAAGATGTGTTAATGAAGCTTTAAAGGCTTCTGAAGAGCTTAGTAAAGAGGGCATAGAAGCTGAGGTCATAGATCCTAAAACCCTAATACCCCTTGATAAAGAAACTATATTAAGCTCCATTAAAAAGACTGGAAGATTGTTAATAGTTAGCGATGACATAAAGCTAGGAGGAATAGGAGCTGAAATTTCCAGTATGGTAGTTGAAGAAGCCTTCGATTACCTTGATGCTCCCATTATTAGGATAGGGGCTCCTTTTATCCCTGTTCCTTTTTCTCAAAAGTTAGAGCAGGAGTATATGCCCAATGCTGATAAGATAGTTAGGGAGGTAAAGAGGCTTTGGTAAAGCTGATGATGCCTAGATATGATCCTGTGATGGAGAAGGGTAAAATTGTTGAGTGGATTAAAAAGGAGGGAGAATTTGTTAATAAAGGAGAGGCTATAGTGATTATAGAAGGGGAAAAGACTACCTTTGAATTGGAAGCTCCATCATCAGGAAAATTGACAAAAATTCTTTATGAGCAAGGTTCTGATGTAAATGTAGGAGAAATTATAGCCCTTATAGATGAAGAACTTGTAGAAAAGGTTGAGAGAATTGAAAAAGTAGAGTTTAAAGAGATAAAAGCAACTCCTAGGGCTAAAAGATTGGCTCAACAGTATAATATAGATCTAAGCTTAATTAAGGGCTCAGGTCCTGAAGGAAGAATAATTGAGGAGGATGTTTTAGAATATATAAAAAAAGAGAAGCTTGAAGCCCCTTTGGAGGAGGAGTTAAAGCCTTTAGATAGTATAAGAAAGACTATAGCGGAAAGGTTAAGCTTTAGCCATAAAAATTATGTTAGTGCAGCTATCTTTAGTGAGTCAGATTTTGAGGAATTAATGAAGCTTAAAAGTAGCTTGAAGGAAAAGATGAATAAAAACATATCCATTACAGCCTTTTTGGTTAAAGCTTGCTCTATAGCCTTAAAAGATTTCCCCATGATAAACTCCTCTTGGGAAGAAGATAAAATTAGAATTCATAAGAAGATAAACATAGCTGTTGGTATAGATACTCCTAGAGGATTGTTTGCTCCTGTAATACATGAGTGTGATAAAAGGAGCCTAGAAGAAATATCTAAGGTTATAGAAGATTATGCTAATAGAGCTAGGGAAGGCACTTTAAGAATTGAGGAGCTAACTAACTCAACCTTTACTGTTAGCAACCTTGGTAGCTATGATGTAGAGCTTTTTCTTCCAGTTATAAATCCTCCTAACTGTGCTATTTTAGGTTTAGGTAGGATAAGTAAAAGACCCACGGTTATAGATGATAAGATAGTATTGAGATTTAAAGGAAACTTAAGCCTAATCTTTGATCATAGAATTATAGATGGAGCCCCTGCTGCAAGTTTCTTAGGTAGAATTAAAGAGTTAATTGAGAATCCTTATATGCTCTTAGTATGAAGAGCTTAATTCTAGAAAAGGGAAAGTTAGTTTTAAAGGAATTTGATATACCTAAAGCAGATCATGGAGAAATCCTAGTAAAAATGAAAGCCTGTGGAATCTGTGGAACAGATATAGAGAAGATCAAGGGTTTTTCTCTTACAAATTTAAAGTTAGGGCATGAAGTTACTGGAGAGGTAGCTCAAGTAGGAGAAGGTGTAAAAGATTTAAAAGTTGGAGATAGGGTTTTTGTTCATCACCATGTTTCTTGTGGTGGATGCTATTATTGTAAGAATAATTCTGAGACTTTATGTGAACTTTTTTATAAAACAAATCTAGAGCCCTGCGGTTTTTCTGAATATTTTAAGGTTCCTAAATTTAATCTTGAGAAAGGAGCTGTGATAAAACTGAACCATATAAACCATGAAGAGGGGACCTTTATAGAGCCTTTAGGCTGCTGTATAAGAAATCTGAGGAAAAGTAACTTCAGAGAAGGAGAAAGGGTTATGGTAATGGGCTGTGGAATTATGGGTCTTCTTCATATAATGCTTTTAAAGTTAATGGGAGCAGGTAAAATCTTTGCCCTTGATGTTATTCCTTTTAGGCTTAGAAAGGCTAAAGAATTAGGGGCCTATTATACCTTTAATGCTAATGAGGGATCTTTAGAAGAGAAGGTAAAGGAGCTTACAGAGGGTATTGGCTTGGATCTAGTTATAGTTGCTACCTCTAACAAAAAAGCTCTTTTACAGGCTTTTAATTTTGTTAGGAAGGGTGGAAGGATAAGCATCTTTGGAGCCCCCTTTAAAGGTACCATTATAGATTTAGATTTTAGTGATATCTTCATAAGAGAGATAGGTGTAATTCCAAGCTATTCAACCTCTGAAAAGGAAACCCATTTAGCCTCTTCACTACTTGAATCTAAAAAGCTTAAGGTTGAAGATTTAGTAACCCATAGATTTAAGTTAGAAGATTATAAGGAAGCTTTTAGGGTAGCTGAGGAAGGAAAGGATAGTCTTAAGGTTCTAATTGTTAATCCATAGTTATAGCTATCTTTATAGCCTTTTTTTCACTTACCAAATCTAAAGCTTCTTTAACCTTATCTAACTTCATTTCTTTACTAACTAACTTTTCTCCCTCCACTAAACCTGAGCTTAAAAGTTCGTAAGCCTTTAATACTGAATTAGGAGTATGATGAAAGCAGCCCATTAAATTGATTTCACCATAGTGAATTCTTTTAGTATCTAAAGAGGCTTTTGTATTTGGTGGGCAACCTCCAAAAAATATTACTTTACCTCCCTTTCTGCACATTAAAAGGGCCTTCTCCCAAGTTTGAGGTATTCCAACGGCTTCTATAACCACATCAGCTCCTATCTCAGTTAACTCCATAACCTCCATAACTTCTCTTTCATCCTTTGCAAGAACGGTTTTAGTAGCCCCAAAGGCTTTAGCTTCATCCAATCTCTTTTGTTCAGCATCCACAACTATAACGTCCCTTGCTCCCTTTAACCTTGCTAGCCATAAATGAAGCAATCCAATAGGTCCAGAACCAATTACCACAACCTTATCTCCTAAATTTATATTGGCTAATTCGTTTCCATGAACCACACAGGCTAAAGGTTCTAGTAAAGCCATTCTTTTTGGGTTTGTCCCTTCAGGAATCGTAAAGGTATTCTGCTTAACTATTCTCTCAGGTATCTTAACATATTCAGCATAGCTTCCATTGAGGGTAAATCCAATTATTACTTCATCTAACCTTTCACAAAGGTTAGGCTTTCCTATCTTACAGTATAAGCAAGAATTGCAAGGGGCTGAATTGGCTGATACTACTCTTTGACCTAACTTGAATTTGTTAACATTATAACCCACTTTAACGATTTCTCCAACAAACTCATGACCTATTATTATAGGAGGTTTAACAAGGGGATGCCCTCTTTTATAAAGTTTAACATCGGTGCCACAGGTCAAGCTTAACTCTACTTTAACTAAAAGCTCTTCAGGACCTATTTTTGGCTCTTCTACTTCCTCAATCTTCAGCAAATTGGGTTCATAAAATACTGCTGCCTTCAATCAAATAGGTATGGTAAATCTAAGATTTAAAGTAAAGCCTAAATTTATTTAGGATATAAATAGGTTGATGTTAATAATAGATTCTAGCAAAGTAAAGTTTGAGCCTTTAACTAAAGGCAATGTAAAAGGGGTATGGGTTAAGCAGCTCATAAATAAGGATGTAGGGGCTGAGAAGTTTTACATGAGAATATATAAAGTTGAGAAGGGAGGGAATACGAACTTTGATATTCATATACATGAGCACGAAGTATATGTATTGAAGGGAAAAGGTGTATTAAATCAAGGAAATAAATTCGTAGAAATTAAAGAGGGGGATGCTATATATATAAAGAGCTTTGAGCCTCATCAATTCCTAAACAAGGATGATGAGCCTTTAATCTTTCTATGTGTTAGAGGCTCTGAGAAGATATATTAGGATTTTTGTGTTTTTCTCATATAAATGTTAGAAGGTAAAATTGGTAATAAAGAAAGAATAGTAAAGTAAAAGAGCATTATTCTTTTATACAGAATTCATGAATCAAAGGCTTTCCATGAATACAATCCTCAGGATATCCAAGGACTTTGCACATTTTGTTAATAATTTCTTTACCAATAAAGTAATCAATCTTTGATGCTTCCTTACAGCAAACCTCATCCTCTAAACTAAAGACTTTCTTAAAGTAAACTTCCAAAACTCTATGATTGTGAAGAATTTCTAGAGCTAAGGACTTTCCCTCTCCTGTAAGCTCAATATCTCTCCATAGATTCCTTTTAATCAATCCATAAAGTTCTAACTTCCTTATAACATCTATTATAGATGAAGGTTTAACTTTAAAGATTTCAGCCAACTTTCCTGTGGATAATTTTTTGTTCTCCTCCTTCAATCTTAACAAAGTTAAAAGGTAAGAGATTTCTGTATAAGTTAACCTTTTCATCACAAAAATTAGAAAAAGTATAAATTTAAGGTTTTGGTAAGGATAATTCGGGATTGTCAAGTTGTTGGTATTGCTGGCGGTCTCTTTAGGGTTTGATGGGGCCTTATGAAGTTGTACCATAGGACGAAGAACCTTATGAAGAGTTTTATCTTGAAGATAGGCTTTTTCCTTACTGGGAAGTTGTTAAAGAAGCGCCTAGTCCTGGCTTTCATGGTTC
>JARVJX010000095.1 GCA_029775995.1 Nitrososphaeria archaeon
GCAAGAAGAAGCGCTACGTGAAGATCCACTCCGCAGTGGAAGTTAAGAGTAAAGAGATTTTAGCGATGGAGGTAACAATTGATGATGTTCACGACTCAGAAGCGCTATCAGCATTAATCAACGAATCCTATAAGCTTAGGAGGGTTTCTTAAGCTTTTATGGATGGAGCTTACGATAACTCTAAAGCTTACAAGCTTCTTAGAAAGGGTGTGAAACCAATCATCAAGCCTAGGCGTAACGCTAAAGTTGATAGAGGGCCTCCAGAAAGACGTAGGATGGTTAAGCTTATCAAAAGGATGGGCGATGAAGTGTGGGCGAGGATGATTGGCTATGGTAAACGCTGGGCGGTTGAAACATTCTCAACATTCAAGCTTATCTTAGGAGATTACTGCTTGGCTAAGGAGCTGCCAAACATAGCCAAGGAGCTAAAAATAAAAGCATTCATATACAACACAATCATAAGCCTATAAACACAAACTTAACACTAAAAACAAAGAAGCAAACATATAACAATAATTAAGCCACAAAGCTATAATTTGAAATCTTTTTACTTGAAGCCCTAAAAAGTTAGGTGTAGAATTATTTCTTTTAGATGTTTTAGATATTTTAGATGTCTTTAATGGCAGGTTATAAAGTAGCAGAAATCCTTGGAATAAAGAATCAAGAGCAGATTCAGCCTAATGGGGTAGATTTAAGATTAGATAGAATATATCTTTACGTTGGAGAATTGAATTTAGAGAATTATAAGCAAGATGAATTAAAGCTTTTAGAGAGTAAAGATGATTATTATGAGCTTAAGAAGGGAGCCTATTTGATAGACTTTATAGAGACTATAGCTATTCCTAAAGATACAGTAGGCTTAGTTTTGCCAAGAAGCACCCTATTGAGGCATGGTTTAGATATTAGAACAGCTCTATGGGATTCTGGCTATTATGGTAAAGGTAAGGTTATGCTAATAAATTATCGCAGGTATGCCAAGATAAAGAGGGGTTTTAGGGTTGCTCAGCTTATCCTCATAAGGGCTGAAGAGCCAAAGGAGCCTTATAAAGGTCAATACGTAGGAGAGACTTAAAACCAATAATTATATCTCCTTATTTCCATGCTATTCTTTACCCTTTTTCCTCTTTTTATCTTTAGTAATACACTCATCCTGCCAATTTAATACTAGCTTAAAAATCTCATAAAACTTAAATACTTATTAAGGTGAATTTATTTTAATGACACCTTACGATGTAATAATCATTGGAGGTTCTGCAGCAGGTCTTACAGCAGCTTTATACTCATCAAGGCTAGGGCTAAGGAGCTTGGTTATAACAAAAGATATAGGAGGACAGATGCTCTTAACCAATGAGATACAAAATTATCCTGGATTTGTTATGATAAGTGGATTTGAACTTGCAAATAAAATTAAGGAGCAAGCTGAACTTTATGGGGCAGAATTTATTTATGATGAAGTTATTGCATTAGAGGAATCTAAAGAATGTCCAAGTTTATGCTTTAAAGTTAAGACTAGGTTTGATGAATATCATGCCATTACCTTGATATTAGCTTTTGGTAAAACACCAAGGGATTTAGGAGTAAAAGGGGAAGATACATTTAAAGGAAAAGGTATATCCTATTGCACTATATGTGATGGGCCCTTATTTAAAGGGAGGATAGTTGCTATTATTGGTTCAGGAGATCAAGCTTTAGAAAGTGCACAATATCTTACCAATGTAGCATCTAAAGTTTACCTTATACATAATTATGATAAGCCTATTGGAAGTGAAGAGTTAGTTAAACAAGTTTTAAGTTTGAAGAATGTAGAAAGCCTACCAAACTCAAAGGTTATAGAATTTCAAGGTTCATCAAAGTTGGAAAAGGTTTTGATTCAAAATACAAAAAGCAAAGAGATAAAAGCCATCGATATAGATGGAGCCTTTATTGAGATAGGTTACGTGTCAAAGACCGATTTTGTAAAGGATTTAGTTAAAGTGAACGATAGAAAAGAGATAGAGATAGATAAAGAATGCAAAACTTCTTATTCTGGAATCTTTGCTGCTGGAGATGTTACGGATTTTCCCTACAAGCAAGCTGTAATCTCAGCCTCTCAAGGTTGTATAGCAGCTTTAAGTGCTTACAACTATATCCAAAGACTAAAGGGGAAAGCTTCTCTAAAGGCTGATTGGAAAGCTATAAAACAAAAAGCTTAACTAAGTGCACAAACAATAGAAGAACAAATGTGCAAGCCTTACCCTTGAAAAAGTAATAAATTGTAAAATTCTTCAAAACTAAAGTTAAAGACAATAGTTTAAAAAATAGGATTATGCTCCTCTTTGGATGAAGAGGGATTTAGGAAAGTTTGGGCAGATGCTAGTTGATACTCACCTTCTATGGGACTTAGAAGCTTTTGGAAGAGAGGTTAGAAGGAGAAAGGTCTTGGAGAGGATATACAAAAAGCTTTATAGGGATAAGAATGGTAAGGGCGTAGAATTAGCCTTTGACCCAAAGGAAGTAATTGAATTTGTCTATAGTAGAGCTGCAGATAATTATCCTCTTTACTAACTTTATTATTTTCTAATCTTTATATAAAATCAAAAAGGAAGAATAAAGGTGAGGAATCTGGGTAAAGAGAAATCAGAAGGAAAACCAAACTCTTTAATAAAAGAGAAGAGTCCTTATCTTCTTCAGCATGCTTATAACCCTGTTCAATGGCTCCCTTGGGGAGAAGAAGCCTTTAGTAAAGCTAAACAAGAGAACAAACCCATCTTTCTAAGCATAGGATATAGCTCTTGCCATTGGTGCCATGTGATGGAGAAGGAATCTTTTGAAGATCCAGAAATTGCTAAAATACTCAACGAATATTTTATACCCATTAAAGTGGATAGGGAAGAGAGACCTGATATAGATGAGTTATATATGAAGGCTGTTCAGTTAATTATAGGTTATGGAGGATGGCCTCTAAATGTTTTCCTAACCCCAGAACTGAAGCCTTTCTATGGAGGAACTTACTTTCCTCCCCAAAGGCGCTTTAACCTTCCTAGCTTTAAGGAGGTTCTTGAAAGTGTAGCTAAGGCTTGGAAAGAGGAAAGAGAGAAAATAATTAACGCCGCAGATCAAATTTTAAAGGTTTTTCAAAGGTTCACTTACTTACAAGACTCAAAAGAATTATCCTTCGAACCTATGAATTTAGCTTATGAGCAAATGGTTTTGTCCTTTGATAAAGATTTTGGAGGCTTTGGAGAGGCTCCCAAATTTCCTATGCCTTCTTATCTTCTACTCTTGTTAAGGTATTGGTGGCTTAAGAAAGATAAAACTGCTGAACTGATGATCAAGAAAACCCTTACTCAAATGGGTCTAGGGGGGATATATGATCAAGTGGGGGGAGGCTTTCATAGATATTCTACCGATAGAAGGTGGCTTATCCCTCACTTTGAAAAGATGCTTTATGATAATGCCCAATTGCTTCAAGTTTATAGTGAGGCTTATTCAGCCTTTAAGGAAGATTTCTATAAGGTTATAGGGTTAGATATTGCCCATTGGATCTTAAGGGAAATGAAAGCTAAAGAAGGAGGTTTTTATTCAGCCGTGGATGCTGATTCTGAAGGAGAAGAGGGAAAATACTATATATGGAGCGAGAAAGAATTTGAAGAGATCTTTGGTGGGTATGGGAAAGATGTAGCTAGATTTTTTGGGGTGACTCAATGGGGGAACTTTGAAGAAGGTAAAAATGTATTGTATAGAAGAAATGGCTTAGAAGAGCTCTCATCTAAGCTAAACATGAATACCTTTGAAGCTTTAAAATTTGTAAGGCAAAGACTCTTTGAGCATAGAGAGAAAAGAACGAAACCCTTTCTAGATGATAAAATTCTAGTTTCTTGGAATGCCCTCACTATATCCTCTCTTGCCTATTCAGGCGTTATATTCCAAAGTAGAGAATTCATAGATAGTGCAAAAAAGGCAGCTGATTTTTTATTGGAAAAGCTACTAATTAATGAAGAGCTTAGGAGATACTGGAGAGAAGGCCCATCTGAGACTAAAGGAGTTTTAGAGGATTACAGCTTCCTTTGTAATTCGCTAATTGATTTATGGCAGTATACTGCTAATTACAAATACTTAGAGGCTGCTGATAGTATAGCCCAAATCCTTATTCAAAAATTTCATAATGAAAATGGAGGATTTTATACTACTCCTAAGGATTCCCTTGATCTTCCTGTTAATCTAACGGATGTTTCTGATGGTGTTATTCCAAGTGGAAACTCAATGACCATTAATTTTCTATCCAAATTATATCTCATTACAGCTAACGAAAATTATCTTAGTTTAGCTGAGGAGAGCGTTAAGAAGTTTTGGAGAAATATAAATATCTCTCCCTCTGAACATTCTTACTTAATCTCTACACTAGGATTCTTACTTGGAAATTCTACTCAATTATTAGGTATATGCACATCAGAAGAAGATTTAGATTATGTAATTAAGCTTTATTCAAAGGTTTACAATCCTTATTTGATAAATATCCCTATTAAAGATGATGTGAACTATCCTCTTCTTTCTAAGCTCTTGAAAGACAAAAAAGTCCTTAATAAAAAATTGACCTTTTATGTATGTAAATCCTTTGGCTGCAAATTACCCACCAATGATTTTAATGATATTTTGATGGAACTTAGTAAGCCTTCCTATGAAGGTTAGTTGTTTTTCTCATAATTTAATAGAACTTTTTTTACCATTATACAAATTTTATTACTTCTTTTAAAAGGATTTTGAATCCATCTTTTGTATTTTAAAGCTAAAAGTTATACTACGCATCTATAATTTTAGATGTAAAGTGTTTAAAGCCTAAACCTCACAAAAAGCAAATTCTAAGCTTTGGTTTTTAATTTTCCCATGAAAATATGAAAATTTTAAAATTTTTCAGACAATAAAGGCTAAAGCATGTTAAAAGGGAAAAAGTTAAAACGTTAGCATCTACAAGTAGGTAGAGGGATAATAGATGGTAAGGGTTGTGTTAAGCTGCGATTATACTCTCATGAGCGATTACTGGTGCGTGCCTCTCTTGAATTTCTTACCTTGCAGTCCTATAGAAAACTTTCCTCAAGTCTTATTCAAATTGCTAAGCCCTTCCATTCCTCATGAAAATGGTGTAGCAAAGTTTGCTCCCTATGGTTTAAGAAAGGTGGAAGGAGGATTACTTAGAGGGTATAAGCCTAATGAAGTTATAGTAGCCCACCCTAACTATGTTGAAAGGTTTATAGATGAAGATACTAAGATTATAGGCCTTTCAGAAATGGACCCTTTAGGTTTAGGTCCTGTAACTATGATGTTTACTAATGGAGGAACCCTAACTTCTTACACAAAAAAGTTCTTCACCGATCTTGTTAACAGAATAAATAGGATAAGAGAGAAGAAGGCTCCAAAGGCTAAATTGGTAGTTGGAGGTTCAGGGGCTTGGCAATTGGAAATAAGAGGGAATGATAGAAAAAACCTTAAAATTGATCATCTTGTAATAGGCGAATTGGATATAACAGCCTATGAAACCTTCCAGAATATAGAAGAGGATAATGCCCCTGAAATAATAAAGTTAAGGTCTACGAAAGATATGAACCTAATACCAAATATAGTTAATCCTACCATACAAGGCATGGTTGAAGTTATGAGAGGCTGTGGAAGAAACTGTGAGTTTTGTGAACCTAATCTTAGACTTGCCAAATACTTTCCTTTAGATAAAATTACTGAAGAAATAGATGTTAACCTAAAGGCAGGTATGACTAACGTTTGGGTGCACAGTGAAGATATATTCCTATACAAGCTTGAAGATAAAAAGAATTTCATACCTAATAGAGATGCTTTAGTGCAACTCTTTTCAATTGTTATGAGTAAAGATGGAGTTACAAACTGTAATCCTACTCATGGCACGGTTTGCTCTGCTGTAGCTGATCCTGAAATGATAAGAAAATTATCTGAAATACTTAAGGCTAAAGCAGATCATTGGATAGGAATTCAACCAGGTTTAGAAACGGGTTCTTCTGAACTAATAAGAAAGTATATGCCTTTAAAGCTAAAACCTTTTAGCCCAGAAGAGTGGCAAGATGTGGTCTTTGAGGGTACAAGAATATGGAATGAAAACTACTGGTTTCCAGCCTATACCCTAATCCTAGGCTTGCCAGGAGAAACTCCTGAAGATTGTTGGGAGACCGTAAGGTTGATTGATAGAATGGAGAAAAAGTTACCTGAGAAGCTAGGACCCAAGTCTCACTTTACTGTAACACCCTTAAGCTTTGTACCTTTGGGAGTATTAAAAGGCGAAGAATTCTTTAGGCTTGAGGATATGATAGATGAGTCGAGATTTGCTGTAATATATAGATGCTGGAGACATATAATGAGAGAGGCAAGAAGTGCATCCTTTAAGGTTCTAAAGGCAAGGAATCCAATAATATGGTTTTCAGTATGGTTGTTTATGAAATTCGGTAATGAGATGGTTATAAAGGCAATAGAAAAATGGGGGGAGCAGATGGGCTATAAACCAGAGAAAGCTCTGCAAATTACCTATAACTAACTTTTTTCTTTACCTTCTTGTATTCTTATTATTCCAATTTGAGCTATAGGAAGAGCAACCCTATTACCCTTATCATCCTTTACCAGTACTAATCCTTCGCCTATTTCCTCTATTATTCCACTTACATCTCTAAAGGTTCCTGAGCTGCTGATTTTAACCTTCTTACCCTTTAAGTTTTCTACTATCATGACTTATAATAATATAGTACAGATATATTTGTTTTACCCTTAAATGTTCTGACTTTATGAAAGATGCTTTTTATAGTATTTGGCCTGGCTAGTCAATAAGTTAACTTCTCATAAAAGATGCCCCTAAGCTGGATATGAGCTATTTATCCATATACATCTATTCCTTTCATCCTTATAATTATTTAACATCTTCATCCTCTAAAGCTTTTATCTCTTCATCTACTCCATTAATAAGCTTGTTTAAATTCTCTATATGCTGAATATGATCCTCTAACATAAATTTATCTAGAGGCTTTAATTCAATTTTTAACCTTCTCATAAAACTTTTTCCAACATATCTGAGTATTCAGATTTAAATCCCTACTTTTCTATCAGTGAACCTTATTCTTTACTATGGTTTTCATCTTTAATAAAGCTTTGTGCTTTATCAAAGGGGATTGTCAAGATAAGCCCAACTAATCTCTAGATTATAGAGCCCTATGAACACACTTAAGAATTTAGTCATTGATGATATGGATGCTCTAAAGGGGAAGCTATTATAAAGGGCTTTAAGCCTCCTCTTCTCTTCTCTTCACCTTTGAGAAACCAATCTATGCT
>JARVJX010000096.1 GCA_029775995.1 Nitrososphaeria archaeon
GCTTCCTAGGTGAAATCCCTCCACTTGGCTACACTCCTTAAAGAAGGACCTGAGTAGTGCATAAGCTGAAAGGACCTTATCCTGCATGGGCACCTTATTCCTCTTGAAGATCTTGCCTCCTTCACCATCCTCACAAGGTAATCCAATCCACCCATAGATTAGGAGAAGAAAAAAACAAGAAACTTGAAGTCAAATAAACTAAACAAAATGGAGAATGTTATCTTGACAATCTCCTTCTTCTAAGAAGTAAAGGATATTAGAATTATCAAATAGATTATAAAAGATGGAAGAAGTAATAGAATTTTATGGGCACCCTTTAATCAGAGCGGAACATAAATCCACCTTTGAATTGACTAAAGAAGATTTTTTAACGGAAAGGGGAGATTGTATAATTGGGGTTAAGGCTAATAAAGCCTGTAAAGATCTGAAGGAAGAAATCAAGGAGAAGCTGAAGGAAGGTAAAAGGGTTGAGATCACTGTAAAGGTTGATAAAAAAAGTTTTTTCATAAGGGCTAAAGGAGATGAAAGACTAACCTTTAAAAACAGCAAGAGTATAGTAGTTAGAAGGAGCAAGTTTATATGCACAAGAACCTTAGCCATAGAAGCTGACAAAGCAGCTAAAGATTTTCCTAGGGAAATGATAGAACTCCTAAAAGAAGGTAAAAAGGGCTCTATGATAATTAAGATTCTCTAGCCCTTGTGATAAGCTCAGCTAAAGCCAAAAAGGCTTTACTTACATCACTCATCTTAACCACAATTATAGTATCAGTATAGCAGCTAACTGTATCTTCCATATTTATATATCTTCTAGAGACTTCATTGTAAAAACTTACTGCACACCCTACGGTCTTTATTATTTCCTTTGGGCTTTGAACAATTATGGCAGCTAAGTCCTTCTCAAACTCAAGGATTTCACCCCTTCTAAAATTTCCTTTAACTTCACTTAATATTTTCTGATCAAAGATTATAGTTATTGAGTATAAGCTCTCCGTTAATTGAAGAAACTCTTCTCTATACTCTTGTATGATCTTTCTAACTATCTCCTCGGTCCTCTTTGTCCTTTCAACACAAAGCTTTACCACATCAGTTCTAACATTAAGTTTGCTATTGGCTATAACTTCTCTAACATTAAAGGGTTCAATTTTGTAATAATTTCTTAATCTTTTAAGGGCACTAACTATGCTAGCCATACTAACTTTAGAACCTGTAGAAGATTCTAGCTTAGGCTTAATTAATCTTGCTAAGGAGCTTAAGTTAGCATAATTTCTTGCTAAAGCATCTTGGATACCTAAATCCCTATCTACCAGCTCTTTGACCCTCTTTGATATACTAGCCAATTTTGGTCTTTTTTTTCTCCTATTAGCTTTATTAGACCAAAAAGTATAAAAACCTTATTAAAAGATAGCTAATGGTTTTGAAGGATAAATTGGTATTAGCTTACTCAGGAGGATTGGATACTTCAGTAATGGTAAAGTGGTTAGGGGAAAAATATGGCTACGATGTTATAACTTTAACTTTAGATTTAGGGCAGAGGGAAGATATAAAGGAGATAGAAAGAAGAGCTTTAAGCATAGGCTCTATAAAGCACTATTCCATAGATGCGAAGGAAGAGTTTGTAAAAGAATACATATTTAAAGCTATTAAAGCTAATGCCCTATATCAAAATAAGTATCCTTTGGGCACAGCCTTGGCAAGACCATTGATAGCTTCTAAATTGGTAGAAATAGCCAATAAGGAAGGGGCTAAAGCTGTAGCTCATGGATGCACTGGTAAGGGAAATGATCAGGTTAGATTTGAAGTTACTATTAGGGCTCTAAATCCTAACTTGAAGATAATTGCCCCTGTTAGAGAATGGAATATGAGTAGAGATGAGGAAATAAATTATGCTTTAGAAAAGGGTATAGATATTAAGCCTTCGAAGAGCCAATACAGTGTAGATCAAAATCTTTGGGGGAGATCTATAGAGGGAGGAGATTTAGAGGACCCATCTTTAGAGCCTAAGGAAGATGTATTTGAGTGGGTTATATTACCTGAGAGAGCTTCAGATAAAGCAGAATATGTGAAGATAGGTTTTGAAAAAGGTTTACCCTTTAAGCTTAATGATGAAGAAAAAGGAGGAGTAGAGCTTATTGAAGAATTAAATGTGATAGCTGGAAGAAATGGTGTAGGGATAATAGACCATGTGGAAGATAGATTAGTAGGAATAAAGTCAAGGGAAGTTTACGAATATCCTGCTGCTTTATGCTTAATAGAGGCTCATAAAGAGTTAGAAAAGTTAGTTTTGAGTAGAAGCGAATTAAACTTTAAAGGATTAGTAGAAAGAGAATGGGCCTGGTTAGTCTACTCAGGTTTGTGGATAGAGCCTTTAATGAAAGATTTACAAGCCTTTATAGATAGCACTCAAGCTAAAGTGGAGGGATATATAACCTTAAAGCTCTATAAGGGCAGTATGAGGATTGTAGCAAGGGAATCAAAAAATTCTCTCTATAACTATTCTTTGGCTACTTACAAGGAAGGATCTTCCTTTGACCAGAGAGACGCTGAAGGTTTCATAAAGCTTTGGGGCTTAAGCTCCACTTTAGCTTATAATAGAGGGGTATGAAGACAGATATCTTAAGGGGAGAGAGGTTAAAGGAAGCAGAGAAAAGGGCTTTAGAATTAACATCTTCTATAGAAAGCGATTTAGAAATTTTGGAGGAGGTTATAACCATAAATAAGGCTCACATAATAATGCTTTGGAAGAATAACCTTATAAGTAAAGAAGAGGTGAAAGCAATTTTAATAGCCTTACGTAAGGCTAAAGATATGAATTTAGATAAAAGCTTAGAGGATATTCATATTTGTTTGGAAAACTTTGTGATAGAAAGTATAGGAAAAGACTTAGGTTCAAATATAAACCTTGCTAAAAGCAGAAACGATCAGGTAGCTACAGCCTTAAGGATGAGATTAAGGTTATATCTTTTAGATATTTTATCATCCACAATAAATTTGTGTTCAGCTCTTTTAGTAAGGGTTAAAGAAAACCTCGATACCCTTCTACCAGGATACACGCATCTTCAAAGGGCTCAACCTATAAGCCTATCAAGTCATCTATTAAGCTATGTTTTTTCTCTTATTAGAGATGCTAAAAGGTTAATTTCTTGCTATGAAAGAGCTAACGAATGTCCCATGGGTTCTGGGGCTTTGGCTACTACCACTTTGCCCATAGATAGAAAATTTTTATCCTCACTTTTAGGCTTTGATAAGCCCTTAGAGAATTCTATAGATGGTGTAAGCTCCAGGGATTTTTTAATCGAAGCTTTATCCGATTTATCCTTAATTATGACTCATTTAAGCTCTCTTTCAGAAGAGCTCATACTTTGGAGTTCAAAAGAATTCAATTTTGTTGAGATAGATGATAAATATTCATCAACTAGTAGCATTATGCCTCAAAAGAAGAATCCTATAGTGGCTGAGTTCATAAGGGCTAAGGCTGGATCTTGTATTGCTCATCTTATAGCAGCTTTAACCATAGTAAAGGCTTTACCAAGAAGCTACAATTTGGATTTACAGGAGATAAACCAGCATTTATGGTCAGCCTGTAAAGATACTTTAAATTCTATTGAGATGATGGAAGCAATGATCCTGAGCTTAAAGTTTAATAAGGATAGCATGTTGGAGGCTATTAAGGATCCTATGCTCTTAGCCACTGATTTAGCTGATCATCTAACCTTAACTTATAAAATTCCCTTTAGAAGAGCTCATAACCTAGTAGGGGCTCTAGTTAGGGTAAGCTTGGAAAGTAAGGAAGATTTAAGAGATTCTTTAAAGAAGAACATAGCACCTATAAGCCAAAGACTCTTAGGAAAAGAAATAAAATTAAGGGAAGAAGAAATCGATAAAATCTTTAATTTTAAAGAAGCAGTAAATAGAAGAAATACTTTAGGAGGGGTAAGCTCTAAAGCTTGTATTGAAGCCATAAGTAAAGCAAAGAGAAGCTTAGAAAAGCTGAATCTTTTAATCTTAAAGAAGAGAGAAAGTATAGAGAAAAGCTTTAAATTGCTTAAAGATTACGAGGTAGAGGCAATTGGTTAAAAAAGCCCTTTGTGAGGAATGTGGGAATGAAATAATCATTCCTGATGATAGCTTAGTAGGGGAAATAATAACTTGTTCTACTTGTGGCATAGATTACGAGTTGGTAAAGGTAGAGGAAAGTAGGGTAGAGTTAAAGGAAGCGGAAGCTGTGGGAGAGGACTGGGGCGAGTGACCCTAGGCTTAGTTTATGATAGAATTAGGGTAGAAGAAAAAGAGCTGATAGAGAGTGCAAAATCTAGAGGCATAGATTTAAAGTTAGTAGATACCAAGCAAGAATATATAGATATTCATGATGAGAAGGAGAAATTGGAGGAGAAGTATGGTACTACCGTTTTAATAAGATGCGTAAGCTACTTTAGGGGCTTTAGTGTAGGAGCTTGCTTAGAAAATAAAGGTATCAAGGTAATTAATAATACAAAGGTCCTTCAAATTTGTGGAAACAAGCTTCTAACAAGCTTAGCCCTAGTAAAGGCAAAGATACCTACCCCCAAAACTATGGTATCTTTTTCCTTAGAAGGAGCTTTAGAATCTTCAGAAAAATTAGGCTATCCATCAGTTTTAAAGCCTCTAATTGGAAGTTGGGGTAGAATGGTAGTTCCTTTAAAGGATAGAGATATTGCAAAGGCTATGATTGAAATGAGAGAGGAAATGAGCAATCCCTTAGACAAGATTTACTATATTCAGGAATATGTGGATAGACCTCCAAGGGATATTAGATGTATAGTGGTAGGAGATGAAATAGTCTCAGCCATATACAGATATTCCCCTCCCGATGATTGGAGGACCAATGTAGCTAGGGGAGGTACTGTTGAGCCTTATCCTGTAAATGATGAGTTTGAGGATTTAATATTGAGAACTTCTAAAGCTGTAGGAGGAGGAGTTTTAGGGGTTGATGCTATGGAGAGTAAGGAACATGGTATTTTGATTCATGAAATAAACTCTACGGTAGAATTTAGAGGGGCAGCTTCGGTAAGCAAATGCAATATAGCTGATGAGATTATCAAATATGCCTTAAAATTAGATAGAAGATGAAGATAAGCATAATGGGGGCATCAGGTTATACTGGAGGAGAATTAATAAGGTTACTTTTAAATCATTCAAAGTTAGAAATTGCTCACTTAACATCAAGACAATATAAGGGAGAATATGTTTATAGAGTTCATCCAAATTTAAGAGGTCTAACATCCTTACAATTTATAGACCATGATTTAGAAAGGGTAATTCAGGATTCTGACCTTATATTTACAGCTGTACCTCATGGTACAGCTGTAAAAATAATACCAAAGATAGTTGAGAGAGGGATTAGAGTTATTGATTTTAGTGCTGATTTTAGGTTAAAGAATTCTGAAGATTATAGGCTTTGGTATAATTATGAGCACCCTCATCCAGAGCTTCTAGAGAAATTTGTTTATGGGATACCAGAACTTTATAGAGAAGAGATAAGAAGAGCTAAATTTGTTTCAAACCCAGGCTGTATGGCTATAAGCTCTATATTAGCTTTAGCCCCCATTGTAAAAGAAAATCTTGTAGAAGATAGAATAATAGTAGATGCAAAGATAGCTTCTTCAGGATCGGGGGGTAAGCCTTCTCTATTTACACATTACTCTGAAAGGTATAATGTGGTTAGGCCCTATAAGTTAGTTAACCATAGACATACGGCTGAGATAGAACAGGAATTATCAAAGTTGAATAAAAAGAAATTGAAAATTTGTATGAGTCCCCATGCTGTGAATATGGTTAGGGGGATCCTCGTTACCTGCCATAGCTTCTCAAAAGAGAACATTAATTTATCTCGTCTTTGGAAGGCTTATAGAAGCTTTTATGCCAATGAACCCTTTATAAGGCTAATTAAGGATAAGAAAGGCCTGTATAGATACCCTGACCCAAAGATGATCATAGGCTCTAACTTTTGTGATTTAGGCTTCGATTATGATGAAAGAAGTAAAAGGATAGTTTCTTTAGGAGCCCTAGATAATCTTATAAAAGGAGCTAGTGGGAATGCTTTACAATGTATGAATTTAATGCTGGGCTTTGATGAAAGGGAAGGTTTAAACTTACCAGCCCTTCATCCTCTTTGAAATGATAGTGATAAAGATAGGGGGGAGCATATACAGTGAAGTTAGCTCAAGCTTCCTAGAAGAATTAAAAGAAATTACATCTAAGAAACCTTTAATTCTTGTGCATGGAGGAGGAGATAAAGTAACAGAGATAGCCGATAGATTGGGAAAGAAGCAAGAATTTATAGTTTCTCCTGAAGGGATAAGAAGCAGATATACCGATAAGGAGACTTCAGAAATATATACCATGGTTATGGCTGGTAAGATAAATAAAGAGATTGTTTCTAGCTTGATAAAAAAAGAGATTAAGGCTATAGGCTTATCAGGCATAGATGCTGAACTATTAAGAGCTGAGAGAAAGAAGAAGCTAATTATAGTAGATGAGAGAGGAAGAAAGAGAATCATAGATGGAGGATATACTGGGAAGATAGTAAAGGTTAATGTAGAGCTTCTCAATTTACTCCTCTCTAACAATTTTATTCCTGTAGTTAGTCCTGTTGCTATAAGTGAGGAACATGAGTTCTTAAATGTAGATGGAGATAGGGCTGCAGCTTACATAGCTGGTAGCTTAAAGGCTGAAACCTTAATCTTTTTAACAGATGTAGATGGTGTTTTGATAGATGGTAAAGTCATTAGCAGAATGAATTATGAAGAAGCAGAAGAATTAATGCCAAAGATTGGATTCGGTATGAAGACTAAGGTTTTAGCCAGTTTGGAGGCTTTAAAGATGGGTTGTAATAGAGCTATTATATGTAATGGGAAGAAGGAAAATATATTAAAGTTAGCCCTAGAGGAGAAGGAGGGAAGTTTAATTTATAAGCCCCCCTTTTCGTAAAAAATTTTGTTTCATCTTTTATTTCCTTTAGCAGCATAAAAGAATGTGAGAATAAAAAAGAAAGGTTTTGAAAGTTCTCCTCAAACGCTTTATATAGTATATATTTAACTCTTCTAAACTAATATTAAATATGTCATTTTATGATTCATAAGGCTTATTCTACTTTATCCATAATTTATGGATCCAGAGAGTAATTTACAACTATTTCTTTACGCTCTTGCCTCCTTAGTGAATGATAAGTTATTTACTTCCTCTTCCGATTTTCATATATGGTTGGGAGTATACGTTTATCCTTAACCATTATGGATGGTGAGGTTGTTGA
>JARVJX010000097.1 GCA_029775995.1 Nitrososphaeria archaeon
GGAGCCTCAGCTTACGCTAGAACATAGTGGAAAGATCTAGATCAGCATACAAATGGTTAATAACGATAACCATTCACTAAGGAGACAAGAGCGTAATTTAATTAGATTAGGGTATCTTTCCTAGTTTGCTTAAATATTTCTTATAGGCTATGTTATAAGCTCTCTTATCCCCTATATCTATAAACTCTCCCTTTACTATATGAGAAACTATCTTTTCATTGTTTTTAAAGGCTTTTTTAAAAGCACTGTCCATTCCATAAACCTCATCCTTTGGTATGTATTCCAAAAAACGAGGTTCAAAAACATAAACCCCTGCATTTATTAAGCCCTTTATCCTAGGCTTTTCTCTCCAAGCAACTACTCTACCATCTTTAACATCTATGAAACCGTATTTTAAGCGAGCTGAATATTTGAATAAAACCATAGTAGCTAAGGCGTTAGAGCTTTTATGAAGATTTATTGTGCTATTTATATCAAAATCAAACAAACTATCACCATAAACGCAAAGGAAAGTTTCATCTAAAAAGGGTTCAACTACTTTTAATTGACCAGCTGTTCCCATGGGTCTGGGGCTTTTAATATAAGTTATTTTTACATTAAAGTTCGAACCATCCCCAAAATAATCTTCAATAACCCTGCTTAAATAGTGAACCGATAATAGGAATTCTCTTATACCATATTTTTTTAGCCAATCTATCAAATGCTCCAGTATGGGCTTTTCACCTAAAGGAAGCATAGGTTTTGGTACGAAGAAGGTATAGGGTAATAATCTTGTTCCTAATCCTCCAGCTAAAATTACAGCCTTCATATTTAAACCTTTTAATTTAAATATCTAATTTAACCTTTATGATATATGCATTTAACCCTTATGGATGATGAAAATCCCAATCTGGAGCCCTTAACCCTAACAAAAGCTATATTTGAGTTAAGAATTGGAAGTCTATCTCTCCTAGAGCATATATCAAATTGCTTTAAACATGAGAATATCTTCTTGCAAGTGAGAAATTATTTAGAGGATGTAGTTAAGCAAAGATATAACTTTAAAGTTAACGAGTTGGAAGAAGGAACCATATTACTAATAAATGGGGCTTTATTCCCTTACCCTCTAATAGAGAAAGTTAAGATAGATGAAAGCAAAAAGTTTTTCCTGTTAAATGAAGGAAAACTGTTACTTGCCTTAGCTAAAAAAGAGGAAGTGGAGATCTACCTTAAGGAAAGAAAATTAGAGGTCTTTAAAGGAGAAAAGTTTACTATTGATGGTAAATTTCTTGTTGAATACCTCTGGGATATAATAACCTTTAACGAAGATGAAAGAGCCTATCCCTTTCAAAAAGGAAATTTATTGAGTAAAGGATACTATAAAGTGATAGGTGATAAAAAGAACATATATCTGTTTGATGCGGAAGTAGAACCTTTAACCTTTTTTGATAGTGAAAGAGGAAAGATAATCATCGATGGTGGTAAAGTGGAAGCCTTTTCTTCCCTTATAGGTCCTTGCTATATAGGTAAAAATTCTATTATTAGAAGAGCAAAGATAGATTCTTATAGTAGCATAGGTGAAGAGTGTAGGATAGGCTGTGAAGTTAGTAATTCTATTCTAGAAGGTTTTTCAAATGGGGCTCACCAAGGCTTTATTGGTCACTCTTATGTTTCAAGATGGGTAAATTTAGGAGCAGGAGCAATAATCTCAAACCTTAAAAACACCTATGGTGAGATAAAAGTTAAAGGTTTAAATTCAAAAAGGATTTTTTTAGGAGCCTTTATTGGAGATAATGTGAAAGCATCTATTGGTAGCTATATATTCTGTGGAAAAACTATAGGGGTATGCTCCCATCTTTATGGATATATAGTTGAAGATGTACCAAGCTTCACCGTTTATTCTAATATTAATGAGAGAAAGATGATAGAATTGGATTTAGATTCAGCAATTTTAACTCAAAAGAGAATGATGGAGAGAAGAAAGGTAAAGCAGAGCAAATATGATGTTGAAGTTTTGGAAAAGGTTTACTATAGAACAAAAGCTGAGAGGGAAAGACTAGGTATCAAAAAAGAAAGATTTTCTTTAAATTAAGTTTTTATTCTTAGAAAACTAATCGGTATTGTGCTCGAAGAAGATGAAATAAAGCAAGTAGATAAAAGTAATATGATTACTTACTATTCTAGTTGGAATAAATTATTTAGAGAAGCTTTAAAGATTGATATTACTCTACCTCCTCTCAGAGAATATGATAACCTTATTTTTGGAGGTATGGGAGGATCCATAATAGCAGGAGAGCTCATAGCCGATTGGATTTATCCTAAGGCCAAGATTCCTTCTTTAATTGTTAAAGATTACCATTTACCCTTTTTTGCTGATTCTAATAGCTTAATTATAGTGGCAAGCGTCTCAGGTGAAACTGAAGAAAGCTTAAGCTTACTAAGAGAGGCAAAGGAAAGGGGATGTGGGTGTGTGGCTTTATCTTCAGGGGGAAGGATGGAATCTTATAGCAAAGAGCAGAATTTACCCCATATTAAGATTGAGAGGGGTCTGGCTCCTAGAGCTGCTTTGCCCTTTCTTCTAGTTCCAGAAATTCTCCTTCTGAAAGATTTAAAAATTTTAGATAAAGAGCTAATAAAAGAGTTTTTTGATTCTTTTATTTTTTTAGATGATTTATCCAATAGCTTTAAGCCCTCTTCTCCTTTCGAGGAAAATCTCGCTAAGAAAGTAGCCTTCTCTTATTACAATAAGAGAATTGTAACCTATGCATCAAGTGAGATAAAAGGTTTAGCCTTTAGATTTAAAGCCTCCGTAAATGAGAACGCCAAAATGTCCATGCAGTTAGAACTTTTGCCAGAGCTATGCCATAATGAAATAGAGAGTTGGGAAGGAGATAAAGATAGGTTAGCTCTTTTAATTAAAAGGGAAGAGGAAAGAGAAGAGATTAGGAAAAGATTTCATATAATAAAAGAAATGCTTCAGGCTAAAGGCGTTGAAATCTTAGAAGTTAATCTTAAAGGTAAGGGCTTTCAAGCCATTTTATATGGATTATACTTATTGGATTTCTCATCTCTTTACGCAGCTATATTGAGAGGTATAGATCCCTTACCCACTAAAAATATAGACAAATTTAAGGAGCTTTTAGCTACTCAAAGGTAAGATCAGCGAATTCTCTCTTAGCATATTGCCTAAGCTTTTCAGCAGCCACTTCTGGCGATACTTGAATCTCATAAATTCCCATCCCCTTCTCCAAACTACCCCATGCTCTTAGAGTTGGATAAATCTCAACATGCCAATCAATTTTCTTTGTTATCTTTTTCTCTGGAGATGTATGGATGACCATATTAAAGGATGGAAATTTGAGGATTTTGGCAAGGGCTCCTAGGCATGCCCTTATGATCTTCACACAATCGCTTATTTCTCTTTGGGTAATTCTTTGAAAATCGGTTTCGTGTTTAGAAGGAAAGATCCAAAACTCAAAATCGTGAGTTGGAGCCCAGGGAGTTAGAGCTACAAAGTGATCTGTGGATAAAATATGCCTAGGACCTCCTAACTCAGATTTTATCACATCACACATGATACAGCTTCCAGTCTCACTTTTATAGGTTTGAACGGTTTTTGCTTCTTCCTCTATTTTTAAGGGCAATCTAGGTAAGGTAACTATTCTACAGTAAGGATGGGAATATATAACTCCAGCCCTCTTCCCTTGAGTTATAGAAGCCATAACGTAAATTACTTTTTTTTTGCTCAGTAAACTCTTGATCCTGTCTTGTAGAGAGATTAAAACATAGGTCCATTGTTCTAGGCTCATTTTATGAAACTTTTCTTTATGATCAGGGGAAGCAATTAAAATATAATCGTATCCATAAGCTGGTTCACTATAAAGTGGGCTTTCACTATAGGTTTGGGTTACATCTAGGCTAACTAAAGACCTTGGATTTGGTATCATCCTTACTTTCCATTCCTTAACTCTTTCTATACTGTCAGAGGTTTTTATGATGGAACCATGGCTAGAAGATAATACAAATTCTGCTGGAGGTAAGGTATCCTCTTTTCCAACACAAAGAGGGCAATCTTTTCCATCGTCCTCCTCTTCCTCATAGATGGGGAGATCTAAGATTCTTTCTTTATTAACTATTGAAAACCTATCAGTAAAATAATCTTTTCTTAACTCAGCCATATCTCTTCCTTTCTCTTTTTTAGATTTAAACCTTTGGGAAAAAGGTTAATTATCAGAATTTAGACTATTTCTTAAAAATGAAAATATTATATGTGCTTTTAGATGGTGTAGGAGATAGGGCTGATAAAAGGCTAAATTATCTTACCCCTTTAGAAGCCAGCTTCACACCGAATTTGGATTTTTTCGCAAGGAATTCTAAGGCTGGTTCTGTTATAAGTGTAAAGGAAGGTATAGCTCCTGAATCGGATATGGCAGTTTTTAATATGCTAGGCTACTCCTTTGATGATTATTTTGGTAGAGGAATCGTAGAGGCTTTAGGAGCTGATATGAAATTTGAGAATGGAAATCTAGCCCTTAGAGGAAATTTTGCCACTGTTGATGACTCTCTAAATATAATTGATAGGAGAGTTGGTAGAAATCTTTCTAATAAAGAGGGAGAAGAGTTGGTGGAGGAGCTTAAGAATAAATTAAAATTAGAGGGAGTAGATTGGGAACTAAAGCATACAGTGGGCCATAGAGTGGTTTTAGTAATAAAAGCAAAAGAGAAATTAAGTGCAAATATTTCAAATACAGACCCTGCTTACGAAAAAAGTAAAGGTGTAAGTATTGCTTTAGAAAAAATCGAAGAGCTTAAGGTTAAGGAATGTAAGGCTTTAGATAAAGACGATTCTTCAAAAAGGGCAGAAAAAATTGTAAACGAATTTACAAAGAGAGCCCATGAGATTTTGAGGGAGAGCTCCGTTAATAAAAAAAGGAAGGAAAGAGGTTTTTTGCCAGCTAATGTAATACTTTTAAGGGATGCAAGTGATAGGGTTCCCAAGCTAAAAAGCATAAAAGAGAAATATAACCTTAATTTTGCCTGCTTAGCTGATATGCCTGTGGAATTAGGAATAGCCAAATTAACAGGAATGAAAACATTTAAGCAAAAGGTAGGAGAAGATTATTCAAAGATTGGCAAAAGGGCCTTAGAACTTTTAAAGGAATTTGATGGGGTTTATGTTCATATTAAGGGACCTGATGAATTTGGACACGATGGAGAACCTTTAAAAAAGAAAGCCATCATTGAGCAGATCGATAGAAAATTCTTTGGAGAAATTAGGGAGGTGAATTTATCAAATAATACTTTAATAGTATCGGCAGATCACTCAACCCCTTGCCAATTAAAGGTCCATAGCGATGATCCAGTACCTCTAATTGTTAGCAATAGTTTATTGATTAGAGATAAAGTTTGCAGATTTAATGAAAGAGAAGTAAAAAAAGGTAGTTTGGGATTGATCCATGGTAAAGAAGTTTTGGGGAGGGCTCTAAGTCTCATCTCTTAAGGCTAAGTAGCCTCCTTCCTCCTCAAAGAGATCCTCTATACTTTCCTTCTTTCTTGCTAGCTTTAGATTTCCATCTTTATCCTTAAAGAGAATAGGAGGCTTCACTTGGCAGTGAAAGGGTAAATTAAAAACAATAGAATAGGCTCCTACCTTATAAAAGGCTATATAATCTCCTACATCTGCTCCATTGATCTCTGATAAAGGTGAGAAATGAAATACATCAGAGCTATCGCAAAAGATTCCAGCCAAATGAATTTTTGAACCATTTCCTTCTCTGCCTCTCTTACCTATAACCCTTACGGGGTAGTTTTGTCTTACCAAAACAGAATCTAGCAGTAGATGATACCCTGAATCTAAATAGAGGTATTTTTCCCCTTCAAATTCCTTAACATTTAGTACCTTTGATAGCATTATACCAGACTCTGCGGCTAAGAATCGACCACTCTCAATTATCAAGCTAGGCCTTTCTGAATAGTAATTGCTCAGCATATTCAATTTATTCACTATAGGCTTTGCCATTTCTTCAGCCGTGGGTACAGGCTCATCGTAACAAACAGGAGTTCCCCCTCCAATATCTAAAGTATTTATACAAAGGTTGGGAAATTCTTTTCTAGCCTTTATCATGAAGTTTTCGATTTTGTCCAAAGTAGCTATAAAGCTTGATGTATCAGTTATTTGAGAACCTAAATGAAAATGAAATCCTTCAAAGATTAAATTCTTTGATTTTATTATCTCCCTTAGAATTACTAGGGTACTATCCCTTGTAGAGGAGTTAAAGGGAACACCAAATTTACCATGTCTAAAGGAGGCTCTAACATAAGCCTTAACATTAACTTGAGGGTTTATCCTTATCATAGCCTTTAATTTAGTATTAGTTACTTCTGAAGCCCTTATCAGATTGTTTACACCATGGTATGAAGCTACTACAAACCTTCTTAACCCTTTATCTATAGCATAGAGAAATTCTTCAAAAGTTTCTGTTACACTAGTGTAAATTAGGTTTTCAGGGTTACCGTTTAGTCTATTAATAAAGTAAAGTTCACCTAAAGAGGCTATGTCAAATAATAAATTTAATCTCATGAAAGTTTGTAAGAGGAAGGGGTTAAAATTGCTCTTTATAGAGTAGGCAATTCTTACATTCCCTAAGAAGGCTTTGTAAGCCTCTTGAAGTTCTCTTACCTTTTCAATTAAAGTTTTTTCATCAATTAAGTAAATGGGTGTTCCGTACTTTTCAGCTGTAAATCGAAGCTCATCATCGGTAAAGGCAAGACTGAAAGGTTCCTTTTCACGTAATACATGCACACTTACTTCTTCCATCTTATTTTACTTTACCTATTAAAAATGGGTTTAAAAACTTTTCTCCTTTTAATTTGATACTGTCAAGTTGTTGGTATTGCTGGCGGTCTCTTTAGGGTTTGATGGGGCCTTATGAAGTTGTACCATAGGACGAAGAACCTTATGAAGAGTTTT
>JARVJX010000098.1 GCA_029775995.1 Nitrososphaeria archaeon
CACGTTAATGGGTGTGAGAGCTACAACTGGCACCTAAGAACCTTCCTAAGACCTAAGCGAGGAATATCTAGGAGAAAAGCCTCCTCCAAGCATTGGAGCCTCAGCTTACGCTAGAACATAGTGGAAAGATCTAGATCAGCATACAAATGGTTAATAACGATAACCATTCACTAAGGAGGCAAGAGCGTTACTCTAATATCTAAAGGTTTAACCCCTGTCTTTTTTTCTATTCCATACCTTGTTAAGGGTTCTTGAAATGAGATTAAAGTCCCTAAAATCTTAAGCTTTCCTATTGTGTATAAGCCTACCTCTAATACATGCTCCTTCATTAATAGAATTTAGTAGAGCTAAGAATAAATCTCTTCCTTTCTAAGGTATATTGTTATGAGTAAGATTAAAATGATAGATATATCAGAGAAACCCATAACCAAAAGGGTAGCTATAGCGGAAGGTAAAATTAAGCTTAAAAAATCTACTTTAGAGCTCATTAAAAAGGGAAAAGTTGAGAAGGGAGACCCTTTACAAATAGCCACTATAGCAGCTATAAATGCCAGCAAGCAAACCCCCTTTCTATTACCTTTGTGCCATCCCTTACAAATTGAGAGCGTAGATGTTAAATTTGAAATGAAAAGAGATGGTGTAAAGGTTAGAGCTGAAGTTATATCGAGGGGGAAAACTGGGGTTGAAATGGAGGCTTTGACTTGTGCAAGTATAGCTCTCTTAAATATCTGGGATGTAGTTAAGATGTATGAGAAGGATAGTGAAGGACAGTATCCTTTTACTGAAATTCTATCTATTAAAGTATTAAAGAAGGTGAAGCAATGAAGGCCTATGAGGAGCATAAACATAAGGCTCCTAAAAAAATAAAGGCTATGGTAATAACGGCAAGCACATCTAGATATGAAAAGATGTTAAAGAAAGAGAAGTTTGAGGATGAGTCAGGCTCCCTAATAGCTTCAAAGTTAAAGGGAAAAGGTCATGAAGTAATCTCAATGAAGTTAGTAAATGATGATATAGGGATGATAAGGGAAGAGTTACTTAAAGGAGCCTACTTTAGCGATGCTGATGTAATTATAATAAACGGAGGTACTGGAGTATCTCCAAGGGATGTAACCATAGAGGCTGTTGAGCCTCTCTTAGAGAAAAAATTAGAGGGTTTTGGTGAAATCTTTAGAAGGCTTACCTATGAGAAGTTAGGCTCTGTAGCTATTATGAGTAGAGCAAAGGCTGGCATATTAAATAAAAAATTGGTCCTATGCTTGCCTGGTTCTCCTGATGCTGTAGAGTTAGGAATGAGTATTATAATGGATGAATTAACCCACATTGTTTATATAGCCAAGGGTACATAGAGAGATTAATAAAGGTGATATCATTTAAAAAATGTTATCTCTACTAATCTTTTCCTCAAAGACCACGGATATAAATATGCAGCTATAAAGGAAATAAATTAATTTAAATACCTATAGTTAGCAAAGAATTTGATAGGTTTGATTAAGGGCCCCTCTACTCATAAGGGTTATAGTGAGGATAATTCTTTAATGGACTCCTTTGGTCGTAGGGCTTCTAAACTAAGAATATCTGTTACAGATAGGTGCAATTTTAGGTGTGATTTTTGTATGCCTTTAAATCCTGTATGGCTTCCTCATAGTGAGATTTTAACCTATGAAGAGATTACTAGAATAACTAAGATTCTCGTTAATTTGGGGATTAGAAAGGTAAGGCTTAGTGGAGGAGAGCCCTTAGTTAGAAAAGATTTAGAAATTTTAGTTAACATGCTTAATAAAATATATGAGATAGAAAGTATAAGCATGACTACCAATGGTGCACTTTTAGAAGAAAAGGCTAGAGTGCTCAAGGATAATGGATTAAAGAGTGTAACAATAAGCTTACATAGCCTTAAGCCTGAGCTTTACGACTCCATTACAAGAACTAAAAATATGTTTTATAAAGTACTTAGAGGAATTGAAGAGGCTAAGAGGGTGGGCTTAAAGGTTAAGATAAACTGTGTAGTAACCAGAAACTGTAACGATAATGAAGTTTTAGACTTTGCTAAATTAGCCTATGAGGGAAACATAAATGTTCGCTTTATAGAATATATGCCCTTTGATGGTAACAAGCTATGGGATATAGAAAAGGTAGTTAGCGGCGATGAAATCCTTGAGAGGATCAAAAGCCATTACCCTTTAGTAAAATTGCCTAGAGAGCATGGTAGCACAGCAGAAAACTACGCTTTTAAAGATGGATCAAAAGGTGGAATAGGTATCATATCATCCATCACAAAACCCTTCTGTAAAGATTGTGATAGAATAAGGCTAAAGGCTGATGGTAAAATAGTCCCTTGCCTATTCAGCAATGACGAATATGATTTAAAGCCTCTGCTAAGAGGAGGGGCAAGTGATGAAGAAATAGCTCAATTCATAAAAGAGAGCTTTTGGAAAAAATCTGAGGGAGTAGAAGCCATGATAAAGAAGAATCTAGTTCTCAAACACATAAGGTCCATGTACACTATTGGTGGGTAAGGCACATAAGTGCAAGAGATTCAGTCCTCTTCCTCATATTACTAAGCTGAATTTTACAAAGCCTGCACTTATTATTTTGAAGCCCTCCCGACACACTTTAGTGTACTTTCTGTAACTATCGAGCTCAATATTATAAGGATGGATAATATTTTAAGCAATTAATCTTATATTAAAGGGGATTGGTAGGTATTGGTGAAAGAAAAGAAGAAAAAATTTGGGAAGTTCTTCATATAGCGACCTTTGGTGAAGAGAGCAAAGATTTGATCTTAGTAGGTATAAAGTATTTACCCATTAGCAAGTTAATTCTTATTACAACAGAAGAAGAAAGAACAAAGGCTTCAGGATTTTTTGGAGAAATAACAAAACCCTAAAGCTAGAGGGAGAAGTCTTCAAAGTAAATAAACCCTTTCTATACAATGTAATGGCTCTTTTCAAGGAGATCTTGAAAGAGGAAACTGAAAAATTTGATGAGGTAATTGTTAACCCTAGTAGGGGGGATAAGCAATTAGGCTGCTGTAATAACGCAGCAATCTTTATTAATGGTTTAAAAACCATAATCATTGATGAAGGAAAACCTGTTTTGCTCTCCATAATTAAACTTAGCTATAGTGAGGCTATATCTGAAGCAAAGATAAAGATTTTAAGGGCTATGGAAAGGGCTGGGGGTTCTGTTAAGAGTCTTACTCATTTAAGCGAACTAACGGATTATGGAAAGCCTTTACTTAGCTACCATATTAATGGTGATGAGAAGACTAAGGGGCTCCTTCAGTTAGGGTTGATCAGTATAGTAAGAAAGGAGGGGAAAAGACGTCCAATTACCCTAACCGATATAGGGAGAATCTTCTTGGCTGGTCTCTAAGAAAATTTCTTTAGAAGAGAAGTGAAAAAACATTCTAAAACCTCTTTAAGTGTAAGATTGAAGTTAAACAACTTGAAGGAGTACATGGAGAGTAAAGGAGTTCAAAAGTTTTAAAAGCTTACTTTACTTTTCTTATTAAGAATCTTAACTCCTTTTCTTTTTTAGTAAACTCTAAAAGCTCTTGACCAGTTCTCTCTACCCAATTCTTAATATCTATCTCAGCTACTGGATCATCAGCTAAAACTTCGAGTATCTCTCCCACTTTCATACTCTGAACTTCAATCTTAGTCCTAAATACTGGCTCAGGACAGTACAAACCTCTTACATTTAGACTTCTGTGAGGCTTAAGCTCGCTCATACCAAGTATTCTTAACTCTTATAGATAAATTTTCAATACCACTTGCTCTGTAACCTCTAAGGTCTAGGGTTACATATTTAAAGCCCAAAGCCTTTAATTTATTATAAACATCATCCATAACTTGCTCGTTAAAGAATAATTTTCTTTCATGTCTATCTACTTCAATCCTTGCAATATCCTTACCATGGTATCTTACCCTTACTTTTTTGGCTCCGGTTATTTTAGATATTATCAATTCTGCTTGAGCTATCTTCAAAAGCTTTTCTTCTGTAATTTTTTCTCCGAAAGGTATCCTTGAGGCTAAGCAAGAATTTGAAGGTTTATCGTGGTTTGGTAATCCTAGAGCCTTTGCTAGAGCTCTAACCTCATCTTTTCTTAAACCTACTTCAATTAAGGGAGCTTTTACATCTCCTTCCCTTAAAGCAATTAACCCTGGCCTGTAATCACTAAGGTCATCTAAAAGGGTTCCAGCCACTAAAACATCGAAGCCTTCCCTTTCTTTCACTTTCTTTAACTCTTTAACCAGATCACTTCTACAGAAGTAGCATCGATTAGAAGGATTCTCAGCTATCTTTGGATTTATATCCTCTAAAGAATCGTATTTTATTACTATATGCTTTATACCAATAAACTTCGCAATATCTTCAGCTTCCTTTAACTCGTAATCGGCATAAGTTGGATTAGATAATGTTAAAGCTGCTGAGTTATCACCTAAGGTTAATTTAGCAAAGTAAGCTAATAAAGAACTATCTACACCCCCAGAAAAGGCCACTAAAACTTTACTATATTTTTTGAACCAGCTTTCTAACTCTAGGGCTTTATACTTTAAAGTTTCGTCAAGCTTTGAATAATCTGGATTCATTGTTGCCCTAACTTTTACTTCTTAATTAATTCTTTAAGATTTTCTATTTGAAGGTCGAAATCTCCCTTGTAACTTCTTTAGCACGCTTGGAAGGGTTGTGTATTCCATCTCTTCTGGCCCTAATCTTCCTGGCATAAAGGGACCATGCCTTCTCATATAATCAGTAATCTCGTTGGCTAAGCTTCTTGCTCTATCAAAGGCTGGGTCATCAAAGAGGTCAGCAGGACCTATTAATTTCCCATTGGATAATTGAAAACCTAACCCTACAACCCTTGGAGGTCCATCGAACCTTGTTGGATGGGCATCTCTTTGAGCTACAGGCATAAGAGGCCCATGATGAGAACCTCTCATCCATCCAGCTACTAAATGAGGGAAGGCAAAAGGTTCTAGAATTTCACCCATAGCTGGTAATCCATGTTGAGCCCTTATAAAGCAAACAGGATCATCTTTTCCTACATACCTCCCAGCAATCAAGCTCAATCTAGTTGTGCTTGCTACAGCTGATAATAAACCATCTACTCTTCTATAAATTGACTGAATAACATAACGAGAAGGGGTACCTATTAAAGCTAAGATGTCATAACTTTCCTCAGGAGCATTTAGATCTATTATTTGATCTTCCATAACATCCATTATTCTAAAGGTGAAGCCACTGTGCAATTTTTCATCGATAATCAAGCCAGCTGTGGTAAAGGGATCAGCAAAGATTCTATAAAGAGGTAAATTCCAGGCGCCGGGCTCTGTTTTATCAGCCAGAAAGATGGCTATAGGCTCACTTATCCTTTCCTCAAACTCAGCCTCAGCAACTCCAGGACCCATGCCTTTAATGTTCCCTGAAAAGGCACTTGATAGCAGATCTTGACCTGCCCCGTAAAGCTTATATTTTTTAGAAACCTTCTCTGTAACTTCAGTAAAAATATTCCACGCTAATCCATGTATCTCTTCGCTATTCTCCCCTTTATTATGGGTTATGATAAGTTCTAAATCGTCTCCACAGTTAGTAACATAATAATCTATCAGTTTCCCTTTACTTTGATTTTCTTTTAAAATGCTTGATGCTAAATCCAACTGTTCTTTTATAACCCTACTATGACCAGCTAAGCTTCCAATATCCGCCTTAATTACCGATAATGTTAACTTCATATTATCTTTAGTAGGAATAACAATTATATAAATATATTAGTTTTTAGATGGGGTTTTAGTTGAGCCAAAAACCCAATTGGCTGAGAGTAAAGTTTCCAGGAGGAGAGAATTATCTAAGGCTTAAAAATCTTTTTTCAAACTTAGGGTTAAATACAGTTTGTGAAGAAGCTTTATGTCCAAACATAGCTGAATGTTGGGGTTCAGGCACAGCTACTGTTATGATTTTAGGAAGCGTTTGCACAAGGGGTTGTAGATTTTGTAATGTAAAGCGTGGATTTAATAACTTTGTAGATGAATATGAGCCCTTAAAAGTTGCCTTAGCCTTAAAGCAATTAAATTTGAGTTATGCTGTGATTACCTCTGTAGATAGAGACGATTTAGAGGATGGAGGAGCATTTATCTTTGCAAGAACCATAAGAGAAGTTAAAAAGAGATGTAAAAGTACATTAGTTGAGGTTTTAATACCAGATTTTAAAGGAGATTTAGAAGCCTTAAAGTTAGTGGTAGAGGCTGAACCTGAAGTTATTTCTCATAACTTAGAAACTGTGAAATCTCTTACCCCTAAGGTTAGAGACCCTAGGGCAACTTACTATCAATCCTTAAGCGTGTTAAAGAATGTTAAGAAGTTAAACCCTAAGATTTTCACAAAATCCTCTTTAATGTTAGGTTTAGGGGAAAGGGAAGAAGAGGTTTATCAAGCTATGGTGGATTTAAGAAATTCTTTTGTAGATTTTTTGACCTTGGGACAGTATTTAAGGCCTACAAAAAAGCATTTAGAAGTGGTTGAGTATATTACTCCCTCGAAATTTGATGAGTATAGAAAGATGGCTGAGGAACTTGGCTTTCTTTACGTTGCAAGTGGACCTTTAGTTAGGAGCTCCTATAAAGCTGGAGAGTTTTATATGCAGAGTTTAATAAAGGAGTCTATAAAATAATTCTACCAAGCATCTTTATTGAAAATAGCTAAACTTTGTCTTCTGATAAATTATTCTCCTTCTAACTGATCTTTTGAGTATTCAATAGCTTTATCCTTTAACCTTCCTTAGCATTAATGATATCTTTAATTTTCCTTTAATCAAGAACTTCATATC
>JARVJX010000099.1 GCA_029775995.1 Nitrososphaeria archaeon
AACAGCGTTCTCAACATTCAAGCGTATCTTCGGCGATTACTGCTTGGCTAAGGAGCTGCCAAACATAGCCAAAGAGCTAAAAATAAAAGCATTCATATACAACACAATCATAAACCTATAAACACAACCCAACACTAAAAACAAAGAGCAAACACACAACAATAATTAAGCCACAAAGCTATAATAACCCATGCCGATGTTGATCACTTTGCAGGAAATTCTTACTTGAGAAAGACTATGAAAAGAGCATTATTCGCTGCCCATGAGCTTGATAAGCCTTTGATAGAGAAGCCAGAAAGTATAATAAATGATAGATACAACATGTTTTCAAGGCTTCACAAAATATCCCTTCCAAAAGAGCAGGCTGATTACCTAAGAACTAACTTGGGTGAAGGAGAACCCTTAGATCTCATATTGAAAGGAGGGGAGGAAATTAGGTTAGGCTACGATTGGTATGTTAGGATATTACATACACCAGGGCATACTCACGGTCATATCTCTTTGTATGATCAAAAGAATAATGCACTATTCGTAGGGGATGCTGTTCAAGGGAAGACTTATGTTACTATAGACGGTAACCCAGCCTTCCCACCAACCTATTATTGTATCGATCAATATATTAGAACAATAGATTTGCTAAGAAGGCTTAAACCAAAATACTTATTCACTGCTCATTATGCTATTATGGAAGGAGATGCCATAATGAAATTTCTGGATGAATCTGAAAGATTTGGTAAAGAACTTGAGCAAGAGGTGATGAAAGTTCTAAAGGAGGATAGGAGTATGAGTATGATAGAAATCATCAAAGCAATACATAAGAGCCTTGGTGATTGGAAAGATGAAGATTTGGTTATCCTTACCTTGTGTTGTCCTTTAAGTGGTCATCTTGAAAGGCTTATTGAGAAGGGAGTGATTAGGAGCGAAATTAAGAATGACCTGCTAAGGTATTATTTAAAATGAGATTCTTGTACAAAATTGTCATAAGATGTTTGGAGGAGGGCCTATGAAGGTAACATTTGGGTATAGGTGTGCTACAGAAGAGTATCCAGCAACGGTATTATTAAGAAGGGCTATTAGAGCAGAGCAAGTAGGTTTTGAATTTATATGTGTATCGGACCACTTTCATCCATGGTTCCATGTGAATGGCAATGCCTGTCATTCTTGGATCCTGTCAAGCTCCATAGGTTCTTTAACAAAAAAGGTTAGGATAGGGACTGGAATAACAGCTCCTATATACAGGTATCATCCTGCAATAATAGCTCAAGCTTTTGCAACCTTAGGTCAACTATTTCCTAAAAGAATATTCTTAGGCTTAGGAACGGGTGAGGCTATGAACGAAGTTCCTTTAGGATTTGAATGGCCAACTTTTAAAGTTAGATACGAGATGTTCAAAGAATCCTTAGATATAATAAAACTACTTTGGAGTAAAGTTTTTGTAGACTATGATGGTAAATACTTTAAGCTTAGGAAGGCTAACCTTTACGTAAAGGTAGAAGATAAAGTTCCCATATACATAGCTGCTAGTGGCAAAACTGTTGCAAGGTTGGCCGGTAAAGAAGGTGATGGATTTATGACGGTAGGCACAAAGTTAGATGATTATAGAATGTCAGAGTTGAAATACTTATTAGAGATGGTAAGGCAAGGGGCAAAGGAAGCTGAGAGAAATTATGAGGATATGCCTAAGATGATAGAATTTGTTTTCTCCTACAACGAGATTTATGAGAAGGCTTTGAGCTCTATACTTAAGTGGAGAGTTGGAGCAGTACCAGGCATTTTGAATAAGAACATATACGATCCAAGAGAATTGGATAAGTTAGGGGAGAGTGTTGATATTAAGAATTTTGAAAAATCCGTATTCATAGCTACCAACATAGAAGAGTGTGTTAAGGCTACAGAAGGGTTCATAAAGCTAGGGTTTAACGAGATACAGTTTCACAGCAGTAGTCCAGACGAAGACAAATTCCTAGAGGAGTTTAGTAAGAAAGGCTTACCTTACCTCAAAGATACCTATTCTTATTAACTGCAAATTGTGGTATCTTTAGATATAAATGCTATAAATTTCTATCACGCTTCAAAGAAGTTATATGCTTAGTGGGTAAGATAAAGAACAGCAAATGAAAGGATATGTTGTGTGAAGCAAAACTCTATGCTGAAAAGCTTACTACAATGCTACAACAACTTTTAGTCAATAACTCAAAATTATTCTCCCTTCTTTAGATACTAGCTCAACCTCAGAGGCTTTAAGGGAATTCAATAAATAGGCTTTACCTCCATACCAAAGCTCGGTCCCTATAAGCCCTTCAAAACCCTTCTTGTAAAGCTCAAAGAATTCTTTTATTATGAGATTAGTAAGCTCTTTAATATTAGATTCTTTTTTAAGAATCTGCTTTAAACTTATGGCTTCCTTTTCAATTTCTTGAGGAATAGAATTGTTAACGTTTAAACCTATTCCAAGAATACAGTACTCTAATTCTTCTCCCTTAAAGCTAGATTCTAACAAAAAGCCAGCTAATTTTTTATCTTTGTATAGAAGATCGTTAGGAAACTTAATTCTTAGCTTAAGCCTAAACCTATACTCTAAGGCTTTCTTTACAGCTTTACAGGCTATTAAAGCAATTAAGGGCAAATTTTCTTTATTCTTAGGCTCAAGGATAAGGCTCAAGTATAAGCCCCCTTCGGGAGAATACCAGACTTTACCATATCTTCCTCTCCCCTTTCTCTGCTTTTTAGCAATTATAACGGTTCCTTCTCTGTGGCCCTCCTTATATAACTCAATAGCTAAATCTTGGGTAGAATCCACCTCATTAAAGTAAAGAAAACTTAGGTTCATTACTAAAATTCCTTAAAGAAGGTAAAGGTTTATAGCAAATAACTCTTTCCTACCTTAGGAAGATGAGCTCTATAGATAAGTTAGAGAAGTTAAGAGAGTTAAATAAGATAGCTGAAATGGGAGGAGGTAAAGATAAGGAAAAGCTTCAGCATGAAAAGGGAAAGCTTACTGCAAGAGAGAGGCTAGGCTTACTCTTAGACGAAGATACTTTTGTTGAATTGGATAAATTTGTAACCCATAGATGCTACGATTTTGGAATGGATAAAAAAAAGTATTTGGGAGATGGTGTTATAACAGGGTTTGGTAAGATAAACGGTAGATTGGTCTTTGTCTTTGCTCACGATTTTACCGTATTTGGGGGCTCCTTAAGTGAAACCTTCGGTAAGAAAATTTGTAAGGTTATGGATTTGGCCATGAAGGTCGGAGCACCTATAATAGGTTTGAATGATTCAGGTGGTGCAAGGATTCAGGAGGGTGTTATGAGCCTAGCCTCTTATAGCGAAATTTTCTTCAGAAATACCTTAGCTTCAGGGGTTATACCTCAAATATCAGCCATATTGGGACCCTCTGCTGGAGGAGCAGTTTATTCTCCAGCTATGACCGATTTTGTTTTTATGGTTGATCCCATTAGCTATATGTTTGTAACAGGACCTGAAGTAGTTAAAGTATCCTTAGGAGAGGAAGTAACCTTTGAAGAGCTAGGAGGTCCTAAAATACATGCTAGAGAGAGTGGAGTGGCTCATTTCGTTACTAAAAGTGAAGAAGAATGCTTTAATCTTATCAGGGAATTATTATCCTATCTTCCCCAAAACAACTCTGAAACACCCCCTATAATTATAACAGAGGATGATCCCTACAGAAGGGATGAAAGGTTAATAGATATAGTTCCCAAAGATCCTTACCAATCCTATGACATGAAGGAGATAATCAGGAGCGTTTTAGATGAGAACAAATTTTTAGAGGTTCACGAGCTTTGGGCTCCAAATATTATTATAGGCTTTGGAAGGTTAAATGGTATGAGTGTTGGGATTGTGGCTAACCAACCTCTCCATCTGGCTGGCTCTCTCGATATAGATTCCTCTAATAAAGCTGCAAGATTCATTAGATTTTGTGATGATTTTAATATACCTATAATTACCTTTGTAGATGTTCCAGGCTATTTACCAGGGAAAGATCAGGAATATAGAGGAATAATAAGACATGGTTCAAAGCTCTTATACGCTTATTGTGAAGCTACAGTACCAAAGATTACAGTAATTGTAAGAAAAGCCTATGGAGGTGCTTACTGTGCCATGGGAAGCAAGTATTCTAGGGCTGATCTTAATTTAGCCTGGCCTACAGCTGAAATAGCCGTTATGGGACCAGAGGGGGCCATAAAGTTCATCTTTAAGAAGGATATTGAGCAGGCTCAAGATAAAGAAACCATCATAAAAAAGCTTATAGAAGATTATAGGGATAGGTTTGCAAATCCTTACGTAGCAGCTGAAAGGGGGATCATAGATATGGTTATTGACCCTGCGGAAACGAGACCTCAATTGATTAAAGGCTTAGAGATGCTAAAAGGTAAAAATGAAGCAAGACCTTACAAAAAGCATGGGAATATACAGCTTTGATAAAGAGTATTCTTATAGCAAATAGAGGCGAGATAGCTCTAAGGGTGATTAGAGCCTGTAGAGAGCTCGATATAAAAGCTATAGCAATTTTTTCTGATGTGGATGTTAACTCTTTACATGTTAGATTTGCTGATGAAGCTTATAGAATTGGTGGAAATGCCCCCTCTGAAAGTTATTTGAAGATAGATGAGATAGTTGATTTAGCAAAGAAGGTGGGAGCTGATGCTATACACCCAGGCTATGGTTTTCTTTCTGAAAATCCTCAATTTGCAAAAAGGTGTGAAAGAGAGGGGATTATATTTATAGGACCAAAAGGTTCAACCTTAGAGAGAACGGGGAATAAGTTAGAGTGTAAAAGAGTTTTAGAGGAAGCTGGAATACCCACTTTAAAGGGACATCAAGGAGAAATTAAGGGCTTTGATGATTTGGTTGAGATTTCAAATAAAATAGGTTATCCCTTGCTCATTAAATCGGTTTATGGGGGTGGGGGGAGAGGTTTAAGGGTAGTTAGAAGAGAGAAAGAGTTAAAGGATGCTTTTTTAGATTCACAATTGGAATCGGAAGAAGCCTTTGGTAGAGGGGAAATTTATTTAGAAAGGTATTTAGAAGGAGCGAGGCATATTGAAATACAAATTTTGAGAGATAAATATGGTAATTCTGTTCATTTAGGGGAGAGAGATTGCTCTATTCAAAGAAGATATCAGAAGATTATTGAAATGGCTCCTTCACCTATCATAAAGGATGAGATAAGAAAAAGAATGGGATTGATGGCTCTTAAGGCTGCTGAAGTTTTAGATTATACCAGTGCTGGTACCGTAGAATTTTTGGTGGATAAGGATTGGAACTCCTACTTTATTGAAGTGAATGCTAGAATTCAAGTAGAGCATCCTATTACTGAAATGGTTACTGGTGTCGATTTGGTTAAGGAGCAGATAAGAATTGCCCAAGGAGAGGAGATTAATTTAAAGCAAGAGCAGGTTAAAATAAGAGGCTTTTCCATTGAGTGTAGAATAAATGCCGAAGATCCCTTGCTCGATTTTATTCCCTCGGCTGGAATTATAAAATCGCATATTCCTCCCTCGGGTAATGGTATTAGAGTTGATTCTGCCTTATATTCAGGCTATAATGTCCCCATTTACTACGATTCCCTAATTTCCAAGTTAATTACTTGGGGAAGGGATTTTGAAGAGGCTAGGATAAGGATGAAGAATGCCATAAAATCTTACCACATTGAAGGCATATCAACAAATATACCCTTACTGTTAACCATCATTGAGCATGAGAAATTCATTAAGCAAGATTTTTCCTTAAACTTCATAGAAGAGCAGAAGATTGTTGAGCAAACAAGGGTTCTTGAAGCTAATAGAAAGAGGGAGCTTGAAGAAATAGCCTCCATAGTGGCTACTTTAAACCTAAAGATAAATCATAGGGAAAGGAGAAGTGGAGAGATTAAAAGTCCTATAAGTAACGTGAGAGTTTATAATAGAGGTAGATTCATAGATGCCCTATGAGTATGTGGGGGATGAAGGAAGATACTCCCTAACCTATGAGAAAGTTGGAGATGAGTACCTTTTTTATATCAATAAAAAGCAGAAAAGGGTAAAGGTATTACAGGTATCGGATAATGGTACTCTCATTTTATCTTTAAATGGAAAGGTTTATAATGCTCAAATGTTAGAAAACACTTTAACCCAAGTAAAGGTGAAAATAGCTGATAAGGTAATCATCTTAAAGAAGGGAGATTATGAGAAGTTCGCTCTTAAAAGAAGCTATAAGTTAGGTGATGAAAGATTCTTAGCTAGCAAGCTAACAGGAAAGGTAGTCAAGGTTTTAGTAGAAAAGGGGCAAAGGGTGAAGGAAGGAGATTCCTTAGTAATATTGGAGGCTATGAAGATGCATGTTATAATAAAGTCCGATAGAGAGGGAGTTTTGAAAGCCATTAAGGTTAGTGAAGGGGGTAGGGTTTCTACTGGAGACCCCTTAGTGGAATTTGAATAAAGCAAGAGGAAATTTATTAATCTTTTAATCTAGGGTTCTGTTAAGTCTTGGTGTGTTAAAAAGGTTTTGTTAATTTTGGGTTGATATATCGGGATTGTCAAGATAACGTTCTCATTCTGTATATTCTATTTAACCTTAGGCTTTTTGTTCTATTTCCCTCTCTCCATACTCTATGAGTGGACTGGATTACCTTGTGAGGATGGTTAAGGAGGCTAAGATCTTTAAGAGGAATAAGGTGCCTTTGCAAGATAAGATCCTCTCAGCCCTCCTGCATTATTCAGGTTCATATCTAAGGAGTATAGCA
>JARVJX010000009.1 GCA_029775995.1 Nitrososphaeria archaeon
GGCACAAACCTCAGAACGTAGGTTATTTCCCTGTAGCTTAGACCAGCCATATAAAGCAGAACAGCCCTAACCTTCATCTGGAGCGAAAACCTATTAATCCTGAACAAACCACTATTCTCAAGGGCTTTGAGGAGCCACCTGATGGAAATCACCTCCAAAAAGCTTCTTCTCAAAGCCCCCTAAAAATAACTTGACAGTATCGCCCTAATGCACCATAAAGTTGCTATAATTGATGGTATGATTGTGATAACAGGGAGCTATAACTGGTCATCCTCAGCTGAAGATGTAAACGATGAAAACCTTATCATCCTAAAGGATAGAGAAATAGCTTTATCCTATGAGAAAGAGTTTCAAAGGGTTTGGAAGGAAGCTTTTGGTGGGTAAGCTAACAGGATTTTCTGAATTAACATTTTACCTATAATTTTTATAGTCCTTACCAGAAATATTAAGTGTGGAGAAGCTACTAATTTTACAGCATGTGCCCCATGAGCCTCCAGCTAGATTCGCAGATTTAGCCCAGAAATTTGGTATTCAAATGGATATATTGAAATTATGGGAAAATTATAAGATTCCAAGAATCAATGAGTATTCTAGGCTATTGGTATTAGGAGGACCACAAAGTGTTTACGATCCTCTTGAAAAATATCCTTCCAAAGAAGATGAAATAAATTTAATAAAAAATTTTAATAAAATGAAAAAACCTGTTTTAGGAATCTGTTTAGGAGGCCAATTGATGGCAAAGGCCTTTGGAGGAAGAGTTTACCCAAATAAAGTTCAGGGAAGATTGTTAAAGGAAACGGGATTCTATAAAGTACAACTAACAGAAAATGGTGAATCAGCCGAACTCTTTAAGGGCTTTCCCAAATCCTTCCCAGTCTTCCAATGGCATGGTGATGTATTTGAATTGCCTAAGAATGCTAAGTTATTAGCTATTGGAGAAAAAGCTCGTAATCAAGCCTTCGTATATGGAAAATTAGCTTATGGAATTTTATTTCATTTAGAGTTTACTCCTAAGATAGTAGAAGAATTGGTTAGAATAGATAAGCGATGGTTACATGAAGATAATTATGTTAACGAAAGAGAAATTATAGAGGGAGCCTATAAAAATGAAGAAACCCTAAAAATTCTTATGGAAAGGCTCTTTAACAATTGGTTAAATTTATAAATTTTACCTAAGCAAGTCTGTGGACTGAAATTTACTCCTTTTCTTTTAGGCTAGATTGGTTTGTATAAAATATAGGGAGAAACTTTTAATATCTTTGTCAGCATTCTTTACAATCCTCATAACCTCTTATAATAGTAAGATGAATCTAAGATTAGAGATATTAACAATTATCACGCTATGTTTTTGGATTCTATTACATAGTGATTCTAAGCATTGAATCAGTAAAGCCAAGCTTCTATAGGCTCTTTAACCCTTTCTTTCAAAAAAGATAAAAGCTCCTCCAAGCTCTTAAAAGAATGCCATTCTTTATCCTCTGTTGGTATATACTTTTTCAACGCTTTATCATAGACCTTTTCAGAGATACATAAAGGATATTCATTTTTAAGTTTGTTGATAAAGATAAATTCATTTTTAAGGTCTATTCTAATACCTTCATCAAGCTCTAAGGCTTCTAAAGCCCTCCTTAATTCCTTCCAATCCTTTATCCTATTTTCAGAGTATTCCAATACTAATGGTTTAACCATTAAAGATAAAAGTTTTATCCTAAACTAAGGAGTTAGAAGAGGTTGAGCTTAAAGGTTTATAATACACTAAGAGGGAAAAAGGAAGAGTTTATCCCTTTAGGGGGAAAGGTTAAGGTATTTATTTGTGGCCCTACTGTATACGATTATTCTCATCTAGGTCACGCTAGAACCTATATCCTCTGTGATTGTATGGTTAGAACTTTAAGGCTTAACGGATATGATGTGAATCTTATAATGAATATTACAGATTTAGATGAGAAGATCTTTGAGAGAGTAAAGGAAGATAAAGTAGAGTATAAAGTATTAACAAATAGATACATTAAAGCTTTAATGGAAGATTTTAAGGCTTTAAGAATCAATAGCATAAATCATTTCTTCAGAGTTTCTGATTTTGTTAAAGAAGCTATAAGGCAGATAGAGATTTTATTGAAGAAAGGCTTAGCTTACCCTTCTAAAGGTAATATATACTTTGATACATCAAAGTTTAAGGATTATGGGAATTTATCAAAACAGAGCTTTGAAGAAATGAGCTTAAGAAGGATAGATATGAATAGAGAAAAGAAGAGTCCTCAAGACTTTTTACTTTGGGAAAAGGCTGATGAAGAACCTAACTGGGAAGCTCCCTGGGGAAAAGGTAGACCCTATTGGCATATACAAGACACTTCTATAAGCCTCTCAGTTTTAGGTAAGCAGTATGATATACATTTAGGGGGTAAGGAGCTTATCTTTCCTCACCATGAAGCTCAAATTGCCATAGCTGAAAGTGTAACAGGCTTAAAGCCCTTTGTTAAATACTGGATACATATGGACTCTTTATTAAAGGAGGGTGAAAAGATGTCAAAAAGAAGAAAAAATTATATAAGCATAAGGGAAGCTTTGAAGAGCTTCGAAGCCTCATCTTTAAGATTGTATCTTATAAGCAAGCCCTATAAAAGCGATATGGAATTTAGTGAGAAAGAGCTGGGAAGGGTAAAGGAAGAGCTGAATTTAATTAGGAAGGCTTTAAAGAGCTTAAAGGAGAGTAAAAACAAGTTAGACCTACCTTTATGGGTAAAGGAAATAGAGAATAAATTTTATGGTGCTTTAAGAGACGATTTTAATTTTCCTGAAGCTAAGAGCGTATTAGTTGAGTTTTCTGATAAGGTTCTTAATGAGAGGAAGAATTCTTCCCTCTTAAATCCTATGAATAAGATGCTTAGTGTGTTTGGAATCCAATAACTACCATTTGTTAGAGCAGAATGAGGAGGAGTGGTTTTCTCTATGGTGCGATAGAATTTTTATCGATGGAAATCTGATTTTGTTTAACGAGAGTTTTAAAGAGGATCCATTATTTAATAGGATATATTTAAGAAAAAAGGGAGTAGATGCTCAGAGACTTGCCAATTTCTTTGAAGAAAGAGGAATTAGTGGATACTTCTTTTTACCTCCTGATAAAGAGGAGGGATTAGAAGAGGAGCTAAAGGCTCAGGGACTCATTAAAGTAGATGAATTAAGAAGCATGAAACTAAAAAGCTTTTTAGGAAAAACTAAAAGTGAATTTAAAATAGTAAAGACAGACCTATCTAACTTAGAAGATTGGATAAAGGTTTATTATCTTTCCTTTGATATACCTGATAGCTGGCTACCAGAAATTAGGAGAAGGTTAAGAATTTTAATAGAGAACCCTAAGGTTGAGTTACTGCTAGCTTATGGTTATAAAGGAGTTTATGGAGCCATGGCCTTATATTTTACAGAAAGAATTATAGGAATATACTGTTTGGGAACTCTAAAGAGATTTAGAAGAATTGGAGTTTCAAGTTCTTTAATAAACTATGCCTATGAGAAATCTATAGGTAAAATTTTATGCCTACAAACACTTGTATCAGAAGGGAATGAAAGTTTTTATATAAAAAGGGGTTTTGAAACTCTCTACTCTAAACCCATATATTCTTTAAAAAGAACTAAATTAAGCCAAGCATCAAGGAGCTAGTGAATTTAGATTAGATGATGATAATAATCTTTATACTACTTCAGAAGCTATAATCTTCAAGAGTGATTTATGGCGCTTTTAAAGGCAAATTTATAAAAAGCTTCCTTTTTTCTTTAAACATGAATATAGCTATAGCTGGAGCCAGTGGGTTCATTGGAAGAAACCTATCCAAATTGGCAAAGGAGAGAGGTTATAGGGTTTTAGGATTGGTAAGGTCTGAAGAGAGCAAGAGAAAGATTGAAGGTTTATGTTCTATGGTTAAAGTGGTAGATTTCTTTGATATTAATAGTTTAGAGAAGGCAATAAAAAATTGCGAAATTGTTTACCATTTTATAGGCATAAGTAGAGAATCTAAAGATGAAACCTTTGAAAAGGTTAACTTTCTCTTAACAAAATTAATGTTAGAGGCTTGTAAAAGAGTAAGAGTAAAGAGGTTCATAACCAATAGTGGATTAGGGGTAGCTAACTATAACAAGAATCCCTTTGTTACCAACAGATACTTTTTATCAAAGTTGATGGCTGAGAAAATCATAATGGAAAAAAGTGATGAGGTATCCTACACCATATTCAGACCTTCCTATATACTGGGGGAAGAAGATGAAATGACACCCTATTTGGTTGAAAGGATAAAAAAGGGAGAGGTTACAATTGTAGGTAATGGTGAATATAGATTTCAGCCTATATACATTAAGGATGCCTCTGAAATATACCTCAAATGTTTAGAGGTAAAAAATTCTAAAAATACTATCTTTGATCTTGTAGGAGACGATATTGTGAGCTATAAGGATTACTTGAAGATGATAATAGATAGGTTATTGAAAAAAGGAGAGATATATAAAAGCCCAAAGGTAAGCTTCATAAGTGTTGAAGAAGCTAAAAGGGAAGATAATCCTCTTGGATTAGCTAAGGAAGAGGTGGATGTTTTGCTCTGTGATGAGCTTTCTGATTCAACAAAGATCAAAGAAACCTTTAACATAAGGTTAACCCCTTTAAAAGAAATTTTGGATAGGATAATCTTTGGCCCTTAAAAAATTTAAGATGGGACTCGCAAAGAGAAATTGAAGCGGGGTTGGTCTAGTGGTTAGGACTGCAGCCTCCCACGCTGCCAACCCGGGTTCAAATCCCGGACCCCGCACTTTAATTTTCTTAAATCTATGGAAGAGGCTAGAATTTTCTAAGGTCCCTAACTTAAATCAAGGATAAAAAGCCCTTCTTTAATATAGAAAATAGTCAATAACTCTTTGAAAAGTTATTAAGATTAGAAGTTACAACTAAGAAGGTTTACTTTTCTAGCTAGCGAATTTTTAGCATCTCACTTTTAATTTCTTTTTTGTAGTTGTCTGTAATAAAATTCTTTGTATACAATACAAAATTAAGGAGTTCATAGAAAAGACATCTCCATATAAGCATTTAGGCTTCTTTTCACCTTAATAGTTGATCAGCTTGACAGTCCTAGCTATGGTTAGCTAAAACAAAAGATAAATCAATTATGCCCTCTGAGATCCTATTCTTCCAGAACCTAAGGACATGTGGGAATAGTTAAAATAGGTGGGAAATAATTTTAAGTGGGTTAAGATAATGGAAAAGGTGAGAGTAGACGAGAAAGGCAGAGTCATCATTCCCAAGAGGCTTAGAGAAAAGGCCAAAGTGAAGGAAGGGTGTTATGTCAAAATGGAGGCACGTGAGAGAAGCATAATTATAGAACCCATCGAACCCCTAGCTGATAAGTATTTATGAGCCTTCGAAATAAAAATTGGCCAGAAGACCTAGATGAGTTCCTAATCGAGGTTATTAAAAAATAGTGGACATAGAAAGCTACATAGACCTCAACATATTCGCATACTGGCTTTGCAACTACCCCATTTTTGGAAGAAAAGCCTACAAGTGGATAAAGAAAATCGAGGAATCACCAAAAGGGAAATACGTAACCTCAAGCCTCACATTATATCAAACGCTAATGATAATAGCCAGCTTAACAGGCAAAAACCTAAAAGACGAAGAATTAGTCAAAGAAATTGTACACTCTATAACCTGCCTCCCAGGCCTAGCAATAGCACTACTAACAGCAAAAGACCTAACTGAAGAAATAAGCCTGATGGAAAAATACAAACTAGACTACGAGGACGCCCTACACTTAGCAGTTGTGCTAAGAAATAAACAAAAGAAATAGTATCAAACGACCAAGACTTCGACAAAACGCCATTAAAAAGAGCATTCACCTGAAAAAACCTATTTTCTAAGAGAAATTTTAAAGAATCACATTAATCTAACTCCAAGGCTAATGGAACTTTTGGAGAAGAACGAATTAAGGTTCCTAAGTTTAATTGAACTTAGTGCTCCGGCCGGGATTTGAACCCGGGTCCCTGGCTCGAGAGGCCAGTATACTTGGCCGGACTATACTACCGGAGCCTAAGAATTATCCCTCAACTTTTTAAATTTTGAATTTAGGCTTAAAGCTTTTACTCAATTATTTTCCTAAAAAGTTTTTTGCGGCTAACCTCACATCTTCAGCCTTTATTGTCTTTCTTTTGGCGTGAAGAGCAAATTCTACAGCCTGCTTAGATATAGCTTGGGCAACTTCCTCTAAAACATTTCTTAACTCTTCCGCTGCATCATCTCCAACCCTTTCAGCTCCAGCCTTCTTTATTATCCTATAACAGGGAGCCAAACCAAACTCTGGCATACCATAACCTATTAAAAATCTCTTATTTAACTTTCTAAATTTAAAAGCAAAGCAATCGTATATTTGATGGTGGTTAAAGTTAAGCTTTTAGGTCAATTAAAGACTCTTTTTGGCAAAGATTTCTTTATCTTTGATGAGGAGATCAAAATGGATGAAATAATAAAAAGGCTAAATTCCTATAAAAAGTTAAATCTAGATATTGAAAGAAGAGATTTTATCATAATAGTGAATGGTGTGGAATCTTCTCTTGTAGATGAGGATAAATTATTGAAGAAGGACGATGAAGTAATTCTGGTGCCCATAATACATGGAGGATTATAGGCTAATAAAAATTGATAAATACTGGCTTCTTTTTGCAGGCTTAAAGCTAAAAGAGGATAAAAAGGTTAAGGATCTTTTCAAAATAAAAGAAGATGAGATAATATTTCAATTGATAAATCCAAGAGTTTTTGTTGGAGAAGAGCATCTTTTTGCTATTATAAGCCAATTTTTAGAGGCTAAAAAGAGAAGTATTCTTTATACTTTAAAGCCTGAATTAGACCTTCTTATTAGGTTCTCCCTTTGTGATCAGATTAAAGAGGCTTTAGATATAGCTGGGGTAAAGGATGATGATAAGGAATTTATCTTTATAGCTTTAGGAGAAGATGAGAGGAAATTAAAAAATTTTTATTTTTTGGTCTTAAACTCCTGCATTACAAGAAGAGAGCTATTGGAAGTAGACTCTGAAAAATTAGAAAGGATAAAGAGGCTCTTTAAGATTAGCGATCATGTAATGAGTTCTTTGGTAGGTGAGAATGAAAGAAAAAAGCTATCTTTAGTTTTGGCTGAAAGGGCTTCCCTTCTCTATAAAGATTAATTTAAAACCAAATTTTTAAAACTGAAAGCCTTTTTAGATGCCTCTTAAGAACTTAAAGCAAAAAGGATAGACAGTAACCTTTAAAATTAAAATAAGTTCTCTATGGATAAAGAAGGATGAAAAGGGCCTTAGTATTACTATCAGGAGGAATAGATTCAGCCACATGCCTATGGTGGGCAAAGGATCAAGGGTGGGAAATCTATACTTTAAGCTTCAATTATTATAGAAGGGCAGAGAAGGAGATAGAAGCCTCTAAGAAATTGGCTCAAAGGGCTGAGGCTAAAGAGCATATGGTGATAGATCTTCCTTTTTTAAAGGAAGTTTTTGATCTAAAAGTAAAGGGAAAGGAATGGGATGGTATTCCATCCATTTATATTCCTTCAAGAAACCTGATCTTTTATTCCATAGCCCTTTATTTTGCTGAAATTTATAAATTCAATTATATAGTTGGAGGACATAACTTTGATGATAGGAATTTTTTTCCTGATGCAAAAGCAGAATATATTGAACTTCTAAATAGGCTAATAAGTTTAGGGTTATGGACTTACAAGAAAAGAAAAATTAAGATAATAGCTCCTTTATCAAAACTTAATAAAATTGAAGTAATAAAACTTGGAAGTAAGTTGAGAGTGCCCTTTGAGCTCACCTGGTCCTGTCATAGGGACTTAGATTGTCCTTGTAATGAATGTGATGGTTGTAAAAGTAGAGAGGAAGCCTTTAGGTTAGCTGGAATTGAAGACCCTTTAAGAGAAATTTTTATATAATTTCTTTCTTAATCCTCTCCCTAACTTTGTTAGCTTCTTCAGGAGGGATTTCTATACCAGAAGGACTTTGAAGCTTTAACTTTTGATAAATAATTTCAGAGAATATATCTCTAGCTAAGATTTGTTTATTAAACTTCCTAAGTTCTTCAAACTCAGTAACAAATTTCCAATTATGCTCAAAAGCAAATTCATAGTCCTTTTCCCCTTCTTGAACTGGCCTAAGATTTGATACCTTCCCTTCACCTACTATATAATAATTACCATCTTTTTTGTTCTTTATTATAAAGTATACGTTGCTTCCCTTACCTATTTCCTTAGGCTTTCTAGATAAGAAATATTTCTTTCTTATGTTAAAAACACTTTCATAGTATTCTTCGTTTAATATCTTGAAAATATGATCCCTACCAACTATTCGCATGAGTTAACCTATTGAGAACTTTCTTAAATTCTTTTCCTTAATAAAGCTCAAAAATAAAAGATTCTGGGAAAAAGATTTTAGAAAAAGTTATTTATTATCCCTTAGCACATAGTGGGATGCCTCCTTTAACTCTCTATGAAAAGATTTGGAAAGAGCATACTATTTATGAGGAAGAGGATAAACCTAGCTTAATTTATATTGATAGGCATTTTATACATGAAGTAACTTCTCCTCAAGCCTTTGAAGGTTTAAGGTTAGCAAAGAGAAGGGTTAGAAGGCCTGATTTAACCTTTGCAACCATGGATCATAACGTTCCAACTCTAAATAGAAATATGATAAAAGATACTATTTCAAAAAAGCAGATTGAGGTTTTAAGGGAAAATTGTAAAGAATTTGGGATCACTTTATTTGACCTCTTTAGTCCCTATCAAGGTATTGTGCATGTTATTGGTCCTCAATTAGGCTTAACTTTACCAGGCTTAACTATAGTTTGCGGAGATAGCCACACTTCAACTCATGGAGCCTTTGGAGCCTTAGCCTTCGGTATAGGAACCAGCGAAGTTGAGCATGTTTTAGCTACTCAATGTTTATGGATCAAAAAGTCTAAAACCATGGAGATAAGATTAGAAGGTAAAAAGGATAGAGGTGTGACAGCTAAAGACGTTATTTTATCAGTTATAAGGAAGATAGGCACAGCTGGAGGAATAGGGCATGTTATTGAGTATACAGGAGAAGCCATTGAAGAAATGAGCATGGAGGAAAGGATGACCCTATGTAATATGTCTATAGAGGGAGGAGCCATTTCTGGTATGGTAAGCCCCGATGAAAAGACCTACTCCTACCTAGAGGGAAGATTATACTCTCCAAAGGGAGAAGAATATGAGAAAGCTAAAGAATACTGGAATACTTTAAGAACTGATTATGGAGCGAAGTTTGATAAGAGTATAACCTTTGATTTGAAAAGGATAGCCCCTCAAGTTACTTGGGGAACAAATCCAGCTCAAGTAGTTGATGTTAACGATTGTGTTCCTGATCCCCAAGAGATGGATGATGAAAATGAAAAAAAAGCAGCCTTAAAAGCCCTTGAATATATGGGGCTTAAACCCAAAACACCTATAACATCCATAAAAATAGATAGGGTATTCATAGGCTCTTGCACAAATGCAAGATTAGAGGATTTAATAGAGGCAGCAAAGGTTGTTAAAGGTAAGAGGATAGCCCCTCACATTAGAGCCATGGTAGTTCCTGGGTCTCAAATGGTCAAAAAAGAGGCTGAAAAATTAGGTATAGATGCTATCTTTAAGGAAGCAGGCTTTGAGTGGAGAGAATCTGGCTGTAGTATGTGCTTAGGGATGAATGAAGATATATTGGCCCCCTATGAGAGGTGTGCAAGTACAAGCAATAGAAATTATGAGGGAAGACAGGGGAGATTAGGTAGAACACATTTAGTTAGCCCTATTATGGCAGCAGCTGCTGCTATAGCTGGGCATTTTGTTGATATAAGGGAATGGTATAGGGATTAGAGATGGAGCCCTTTAGGAAAGTCAGATCAATAGCCCTTCCCTTGGATAGGTTGAATGTAGATACGGACCAAATCATACCGAAGCAGTTTCTGAAATTGGTTCAAAGGAAAGGCTTTGGGAAATATTTGTTTTATGATTGGAGGTATGATGAGAAAGGTAAGCCTAAAGAAGACTTTATTTTAAATAAATCCATATATAAGGAAGCTAAGATTCTCCTAGCAAGAAGAAATTTTGGTTGTGGTAGTTCCAGAGAACATGCTGTTTGGGCTTTAATGGATTACGGTTTTAGGGTTATTATTGCTCCCTCTTTTGCTGATATATTCTACAATAACGCTTTAAAAAATGGTCTTTTGCCTGCCATATTAAAGGAGGAAGAAGTGGATGAGCTTTTTAAATATCTTAGCTTAAATCCTCAGACTTTATTTACGGTTGATTTGGAGACCCAAAAAATCACTCTTGATGATGGAAGGAGCTTTTCCTTTCAAATTGACAATTACAGGAAGAATTTGCTTTTACAGGGATTGGATGAAATTGGAATAACTTTGAAGCAGGAAGATAGGATAAGGGAATATGAAAAGAGAATGAAATCTTTTCTAATTCCAAAGACTTAGGGGTGCTTGCCAGTGGTAACCCTCCTTCTGTTTAAGGCTGGATTTGACTAAGCGACCTACCTGAACCTCCTACAGGGAATCATAGGTTCTGTTTGGTCTTGCTCCCTGTGGGTCAGCCGTTTCAATCCCCACCTAGAAACCTCCAACTTTCGTTTTCATCGTACTCTAAGTGAGGATGTCGTTTCTGTTCTGTTGCCAGCCCTCTCGAGCTGCCCCTCTCAGGGCCACAGTCCTGTAGGGAGGGAGGAGTTTCCTCAGAAGTCCTCCGAGACCAGCCCCCTGGCTAGCACCCCAATAAGATATCTTAAAATGTTATTAAAACTTTAAAGGGTATCTTTAACTTCCTTTCCATTTCCTCTACTTTATCCTTTATACCCAATATAGAAAAGATGTATTTTGGCTTAGCATTAGATTCTAAACAGATTTTATAAAGACCCTCTACTGTTGAACCACTTCTAATAACATCATCAACTATGAGGACCTCCTCATCTTTCCTTATGGAACCCTTAGGAATGTATAGGTAGCTGTAAGCTCCAGAAGGATAAATCCTTCTAACCTCTAAAAACTCCTTTATTCCCATCTCCTTCTTAGTTTTAGCTACTATTAAACTTGAGTTAAGTTCTAAGGCAATTAAGATGGCTATCCCTATACCATCCACTTCAGCTGTTAATACCTTGTCTATCTTTCTTAGTTCTAACTCTGAGACCAAAAAGGCTGCAATTTTGCTAAGCAAGCTTACATTGGAAAGCAACTTATGATGGATAAGGATACCTTCCTCCATGCTTACATATTCCTTAATTAGATTCATTAGTTCCTTTTCTTTGACTAAGTTTATGATTTCTAAAGACCTTTTATAATTTGGTAAAACTCTACCGGCTACATATCTACTTATAACCGAAATAGGTAATCCCAGCATCTTGGATAGCTCCCTATAGCTATATTTCTGCTTCATTAAAGTGAGCATTTCTATGGCATGTAACCTTATCTTTAAGTTCTTTAATCTGTTCAACTTATTCTATTTTATGATGGCAAATTAAGGATTTTTTGCTCCAAAGTATTCCCTTTCCAAAAGCATTATCTCTTCAGTATTGTTAGCTTCAGAATAATCCTTTAAAGCCTTCTCATTAAGAGTTATAAAGTTTATTCCCCATTTGAATTTAGATAATATTTGATAGGCTTGCTCCTTAGAATTTAATATGTATAAAGCTGCGGCTAAAGCTTCAACAGTACTTAAAATAGAGATATGAGCGTAATGAGCAGGATTTGCAGCCAATAGTTTAGGCAATCTAAAGTTAAATCCTTTAAATTTTTGTTTAAAAAAAGAAGAAGCCTTATTCCAAGAGCAATCTATAGCTACTATTATCTTAGAAATTTCACTAGCTTTCTTACTTAGGACTTCATCGCTATAGGGGTTAAGAACTATCGATCTTTTTGGTATTTTATGGAGAGTGAAAAGAGGTTCAGCTAAGCCAAACCTTACTAACTTTGATGCAGTACACTTCCTAGGGTCATCCTGCTTTACCATCAAAATTTTTAACTTAAAGTTTTGGTAAGGGGATTTCATTGGATATCTTTCTATAGGTCTTTAAAGCCTCTTCCTCGTTTCTTATTCCTGAATTAGCTGTGCTTTGAAGTATGGATGCACCGCTTTTTAGTAGGCTAATCCTTATATCCTTATTATAATCAAAGGTTATACCTAAGCTCCCTTTACTTACAATATGAAAGTTCTTTTCCTGTAAAGAATTTTTTATTTTTCTTAAATTTAGGCTTATGGTTTTATTAGGAGAAAAGAGAAAGATGCCTCTACCATCTCTTCCACAACCTCCTTGAACTACTGGTATTTCCTTCTTATATGAAACTGCTTTTTCAGAGCAAACTCTACAGTTAGGATTTCTATTTATACTCAAGGTTTCAAAGGTCATATTCCTTAAATCTATATAAAGCAATTTATTGGTTAGCTTTGGCTCTTTCCCTGTTAGTATACTAATAGCTTCTGCAACTTGTATGGATGATATAATGGAAAGGACTGAAGGGTGAACCCCTACTACAGCACATCTTTCTAGACCTTCATCCTTTAAACCAGAGTAAAAACATTCAAGACAAGGAGTTTTATAGGGAATTAAGGTGCTAACATTTCCAAACATCTCAATGGCTGCACTAAATAAATAGGGCTTCCCTAATCTAACACAAGCTTCATTCAAAATGTATCTACCTTCAATACTATCCAAACCATCTATTACCAAATCTACATCTTTAATTAGTTCATCAACATTATAAGGGGCTAGGGGCTCAGCCCTCGCATCTATTTCAACAAGATCGTTTAACCTTTTCAATTTCTTTTTAGCAGCCTCTACTTTAGGCTTTCCTATAGAAAGTAAATCGTACAAATATTGCCTATGTAAATCCGATTTAGATATCACATCCCTATCCACTAATCTAATAAAACCTACGCCCATGGAAGTTAATTTTAAAGCTGTTGGAGCACCTAAACCTCCAACACCAACCAAACAAACTCTCGATTTCTTTAGCCTAAATTGACCATCAAAACCTATATCCTCTAAGGCTATCTGCCTAGAATATCGCTCCAATTCCTCGTTACTTATGCTTTCTTGAACCATCCTAATCACTTAATATGTGCATATTTAAAAATTTGGTTCTTATAAAATTTTAATTATTACCCTTGTAAATCTTTTATAGCCAAAGAAAAGGTAATAATTCGTAACTATACCTTAGAAAAATTTATTTACTTTAAACAATAAATTCTCATAGCATGTCAAATCTTAAAAAAGAGGGTAATTTAAGGGATGATTTAAACAAAAATTTGAAAAATATAGGTGTAGAAGTTAGAGGATTTGTAACAAAAGATTTTCTGGAAATTTTAGAGCCTGAAGCTCTAAGATTCATAGCGGAGCTAAGCAGAAAATTTTCAGATACGCTTCATTCTTTGCTAAAAAGAAGAGCAACTATAAATGAAGAGATAAAGAAGGGTTTTCTCCCAAATTTTCTTGAAGAGACTAAGCCCATAAGGGAAGGTAGATGGAAGATTAATGTTAAAATACCAAAGGACTTACTCTATAGAAGAGTAGAGATAACAGGTCCTGTAGATAGAAAGATGATAATAAATGCCCTAAACTCTGGGGCAGATATATTTATGAGCGATTTTGAAGATGCCTTCTCTCCTGTATGGGATTCAGTAATTCAAGGTCAGATAAATTTGAGGGATGCCGTAAATAGAACCATAGAGTATGTAAGCCCCGAAAGGAAAAAATATAGTCTAAAGGAAGAGTTAGCAACCCTCTTGGTTAGGCCTAGAGGGATACATCTTCCTGAAAAGCATATTTATGTAGATGGTAAGGTAATTCCAGCCTGCCTATTTGATTTTGGATTATATATCTATCATAATCATAAGGCCTTAATGGCTAGAGGAACTGGACCATATTTTTATCTCCCAAAGCTTGAAAGTTATCTGGAAGCAAGGTGGTGGGCCGAAGTATTTTCTGAAACTGAAAGGCTTTTAGGAATACCTAAAGGAACCATTAAGGTTAGTGTTCTAATAGAGACTATAAATTCTGCCTTCCAAATGGATGAAATAATATATGAACTTAGAGATTATATAACAGCTTTAAATTTGGGGCGCTGGGATTATATATTCAGCTTTATCAAGAGGTTAGGGAACGATCCTAGATTTATAATGCCCAACCGTTCCCTATTAACCATGGATAAACATTTCTTAAAGTCAGCAGCCCTTTTGCTAGTCCATACTTGCCATAAGAGAGGAGCCTATGCCATTGGAGGGATGGCAGCTAATGTTCCCGTTAAAGGAAGACCTGATGTTCAGGAGCAAGCCCTGAAGAAAGTTGAAGAAGATAAGTTAAGGGAGATATCTCAAGGTTTTGATGGGGCTTGGGTAGCTCACCCTGATCTTGTACCTCTGGTCAAAGGCTTATTCGAAAAGCATATGGAGGGTCCAAATCAGCTACATATAACTCATGATGGTCTTAATATAAAAGCCGAAGACCTATTAAGTGTGCCATTAGGTGAGATAAGTGTAGAGGGTTTAAGGGCAAACATAAATGTAGGTTTAAGGTATCTTGAATCTTGGCTAAGAGGAACAGGATGTGTAGCCATAAACTACCTTATGGAGGATACAGCAACGGTAGAGATATGTAGAACTCAGCTTTGGCAATGGTTAACTCATGAAGTTCAATTATCTGATGGGAGAAGGATGAGCGAAGAACTCTTTAGGCAGGAGATGAAAAGTGTTTTAGAGAATATTAAAGGAGAAATAGGTTCAGAAAATTATAGTAAGAGCAAGTTTCAATTGGCTTCCAAGCTCTTTGACCAACTAGTAACAACTAAAGAGCTCATCGAATTTATGCCCCTAATAGCTTACGATTATTTAGATTAGTCCTTTGTTCACCAAATTACTAATATAGCCATCTTATGAAAGATTAATAAACTTCTTGAGTAAGGTTATGAGTTGAAGAACTTAAAAGGGAAAATCAAATACTTTCTTCTGGATATTTACACTTCTCTTTTGGTTAAACTCGAAATTTTCCAAACTTACCTTTTTAAGAAACCTAACTTTAGCTTTATCGAAAAAAATGTTGCCTTAGGATCAAGACCTGTAAACTATGAGCTTTATAAAAAGTATAGCATAAGCGCCATATTAAATTTAAGGGGTGAAAAAGATGATGATAGAAATCTGATCGAGAAATACAAGGTAGATTACTTGAGAATTCCAGTAAAAGATAGTTTTTACCCTAGCTTTGAAGACACAAAAAAGGCCATTGAGTGGATAGATAAAAAAGTAAAAGAAGATAAAAAGGTACTAATCCATTGTAAGAGCGGTAAAGGCAGATCCCCCTTTTTAGCTTGCTGCTACCTCTTATCCAAAGGATATAACTTAGAGGAAGCCTTACTCTTAATAAGAAGTAGAAGGAAGATGGTCCTTCTTAATTCAATTCAATTGGAAGCCCTAAATTCCTTTCTCAATGAGTTAAAGTTTAAGGAGAAAAAGTAAGCTTTAAATTCTCTTTAGTAATATAAAAGGGAGATAGAAGATGCCAATAGCCTTTGTATTAATAAATGCAGATTTAGGGGCAGAGGAGGAATTGATTAAAGAGCTAAAGAACATAGAAAACATTAAAGAAGTTTATGCTGTATATGGGGTATATGATATAATTGCAAAGATCGAAGCTGATAGTATGGAGAAAGTTAAGGAAACAGTTACCTGGAGAATAAGAAGACTTGATAAGGTAAGGTCCACTTTAACTATGATAGTAATAGAAGCTTAATTGTTTACAGTTCATCTAGGCTTAGATGATACAGATTCCAAAAAAGGGATGTGTACTACTTACCTAGCTAATCTTTTAGTTAGAGAAATCTTGAGTGAAGGATGCGAATTTATAGATTATCCCAACTTGATAAGGCTAAATCCCGCGATACCTTGGAAGACAAGAGGTAATGGGGCTATTGCTCTTAGGTTCAAATGCCATGACCCTGAAAGGATCTTTCAGCTAGCTTGCAAACTACTTAAAGAAAATTCTCATTTTATGTTAGGGGCAAATCCTTGCCTTGTTTTATTGGAGGGCTCTTTTATACCTTACAATCTGAGGAAGTTAGCTGAAGAAGCTTTGTATAAGGTCATTAATTTTAAAAGGGCTAAGAGGCTTGCAGAAGAATTAAATTTAAGGGTTTATACCTTAAGAAAAGGTCACGGTTTAATTGGGGCTATATCAGCTCTAGGAAATACATTACAAGGAGACCATACTTACGAGCTTATGGTTTATAGAAAAAAGGAATTCTTTGGTAAAGAGAGGAGAGTGGATAAACTATCTGTAAAGCTCATGGATAAGGAAACTTATCCTTTAACCTTCAACAACTATGACTATGAGAAAGAAAGGGTTTTAATAACTCCTCGTAGTCCTGACCCTGTATTACTTGGTATTAGAGGAGAGAACCCAAAGATTTTACTTAAAGCCTTTCAGCTTCTAAAAATAGAAGAGGAATGGGATAGTTACATCATATACAGAACTAACCAAGGAACCAATGCACACCTTAAAAACCACTTAGATTTATCCCAATTGAAAGCATACACTTCAGGCTTTGTTAGAGGTAGACTGATTTCAAATCCAAGAAAGATAGAAGGAGGTCATGTTTTATTTGAAATTAAAAATGAAGAAGGGGGGATCTTATGTGCCGTGTATGAGCCGACAGGCTCCTTGAACAAAATTGCAAGTAAATTGTTAAAAGGAGATGAAGTAGAATTGGGAGGCTCTGTTAGAAAAAACACAGTTCGATACCCCAAGACCTTAAATGTGGAATATATTAAGATAATAAAGTTAGCAAGATTGGTAAGGGTCCAGAATCCCCTTTGTGATACTTGTAATAGAAGGATGAAATCCTTGGGTAAAAATCAGGGTTTTGGATGTGAAAAATGTAAGCTTAGAAAATTCTCTAGGCTTGAGGAGGAATTAGAAAGAGATTTAAAACCAGGTTTGTACTTGCCTCCACCTAGGGCTCATAGGCATCTAACGAAGCCTCTTCAGAGGTATAATAAAAGGAAGTTAAATCAAGAATTCAAATTAGAAAGCTGGTACTTTTTTAGGGAACCTATTAGAAAGCTCTTTATGAAGTAATCTTCTAAAAAGAATCTTTATTACTTTATATTCTTCATAAAGCTTGAAATATTTATAATGGCTATTAAACTCCTTACATACTTCCTCCTCTTTTAATATGTAAAAAATAATATTTTGAAATAAGTTCATAATTTAACAACCTAATGGGCCCTCAGAGAACTTTCAGTCAAAAATTATTTATACCATTCATCCATGCCTAAATAGGGCATGACAGTAGCATTCTCCTTGCCTAAGAATGTAGAAGAAATCCTTGAGCGCTCTTTAGTATGTGCTTTCACAGTAATAAGTGAGAGAGGATGGCCTATAACTCATCCCATGCTCCCTTTATATGACTCAAGGAGCCAGAGAATCTATTTAACCTCAAGTGTACTCTTCAGCAAAAAGCTTGAGAGAATTAGAAAGAATCCTAATGTTTCTTTATACTTTTATAGAAAGGAATGGATGAAGCATGAAGCCTATCATTCTTTATTGATTCAAGGTGAAGCTTCCATAATTGATAGGGATATACATAAGGAATGGGAAAGGTTACTTCCCCTATGGCGTATAAAAGAGCCTTACATAGACCTCTATTTGGCTCAGAGGATTGCTCTTCCTCTTTTTTGGGAAAGGGCTATAATAGAAATTATACCAAAGAAGATCTTTTTGTGGGAAGATAAAAAGAAGAATTCTAAGCCTCTAGTATATGAGGTAAGTTAGATGAACCTTTTATTTGATGAAGTTTCAAATTATGGTGAGGCTGTAGTTACTTATAAGGATGAGAGAGGTTATCCCTTCTCCTTTCAAACAACCTTTTCCCTAGATAAAGCTTCTAGTCTTATACTTCTTAAGAAACCCTCTTATATAGAGACATACTTTGATGGGAAAATAAAAGTCTCCATCCTCTTTAACCACATAAAACCCCTTCCCTCAGGTGGATATACAGAGAGAAGGTACATAACAGTATGGGCAAAACCCATAACAAAAAATGAAATTTTGGAGGCAAGACCCTTGAAATACTATTCTTGGGATGAAAGTAAGATTCCTTTCCCCCAATATTGTGAGAGAGGCATTAAAAGGGCTCATAGATATATATCTTTTATTAGAGAAAAATATAGTAAAAATATAAAACCAAAATTGCCTCTATCCTCCTTAATCCTAAGGACCACCAGATTACCCTTTCTTGTAGCTACTTGGATTCCCGTGCTTTTAGGAATACTTACTGCCTTAAGACAGGGCCTTTTCGATCCTTTTCTCGCATTACTAACCTTTATTGGAGCTAGCTTTATACACATTGGATTAAATGTTCTGAACGATTATTTTGATCATAAACTCAATGCAGATTGGGTTAATGATAAGCCTACTCCTTTTAGTGGAGGTTCTAGGGCCATACAGTACGGACTATTTTCTCCCAATGAGGTTCTCTTAATTTCAACTTTCAGTTACATTTTAGGAGCTGTAATAGGTCTTTACCTTGCTTTAACAAAGGGCTTTTTTCTTTTGGTTATAGCGGGTTTAGGACTTTTCCTTAGTATAGCTTATAGTGCTCCACCTCTAAAGCTTTCCTATAGAGGCTTTGGTGAAATGGCTGTAGGAATAGGATTTGGTCCAATAGTGGTTTTGGGTTCCTATTATGTGCAAACTCAGCAATTTGACTTAGAACCTTTAATAGCTTCCATACCCATTGGAATTCTAATAGCCTTAATACTTTATGTAAATGAGATTCCAGACAAACCTTATGATGAGAAAGCTGAAAAGAGGACTTTGGTGGTTAGGTTAAAAGATGAAGATGTTAAAAGGGTCTATGCCCTTCTGTTAATAAGTGTATACACCATTCTAGCATTAGCAGTATTCCTGAAACTACAGCCCATTACAACTCTTTTAGCTTTATCATCAATACCCCTTGCCCTAAAGGTTAACCGCATGCTAAAAATCACCTATGGAGATCCTTATAGGATGATTCCTGTAATGGCATCTAACATAAAACTCTACCTTCTCATAGGAATTCTAATCCTTAGTGGATATTTGCTTAACCTAATAATACCCATATGAGTACAACGCTCTTATCTGTTTAATAGTTGTAAGCTTCTGTTAGCTATTTATCAAATATTTGCTCTCCTAGTTATGGTCTTAATTGTTAACCAATTGTTAATCAGATAGGAGGGAACTACAACTTTCTAGCACCAACAATCTAAATTTGCGAATTAAATTTACTAAAATTTTGCTTAAATTAATAAGCATTTAAGCTTTCATGATGATAGCTACTCGCTCTATAATTAGTCTTGAAGCTGTATCGATCTCTCTTTTATTGGTCCATCTCCCCAAGCTTACCTTAAGGCTCCTAGCGCATCTTCCTTGCTTTAACCCCTGCTCAAATTATTCGTTGTCCCACCAATTATCCCAAAGGCTCTTACAACCATATATTGCTTCTCCGTATTTTAAAACTTCTTTATTGGCCTCTATAAATTTCTTCACTTTAGAAATTTCGTTTAAAATATGTATTAGGTATGCTCCATCTTTTTCATAAACAACTAGCATCTTTCTTTTTACGCATCTTTTACGTTAGAATTAGACCGTTGAAAATCCCGAGGTCTACCTTTCTTTTAAAAAGTTCACTTAATTCATTTCTATCCTAACTAAAACCAAAAGGCTCTTTCCCCTATTCTTCTCAAACTCAATTATTATAGGCTGTGGCATAATTCAGCCCTAGTATTTGAATATTCCTATGCGCCTTAGAAGCCTTATGAGCTCCCTTGATGGGTGCTATGGCTATGGTTAGTAAAGCTATAAGGGCGAGGAGGACGTATAAGGCTATGTTAGCTAGACCTTTCACGTAAAGCTTTTTCGGTATCACACCCTTGGGGATTGAGAAGAGCTGCTCGATGGCACCCTTCCTCCTCTAGAGCCTCCAAGCATTGGAGCCTGGGCTTATGGGAGGGTTGTTACGGATATTCTCCTTTTTAAACCTTCCATCCTTCTCATTACGCTTGTTCCTGGCTACTATGGGAATGGCGTTATGCTCCTAGACTCGATGGTGCATCTATAGTATAGAATAGAATAGAATAGTATAGTATAGTATAGTTCTCCTCCCTCACTATCGTAGTCAGCGTATGCTACAACGGCTTATGGCTCCCATGCCCTCGAGGAGTTTGGGCATGAAGGGGCTGTAGTGGCAGTTCCCAGTAGTGACCATGGTTTACCGAGGTAAACCATGCTCCCAGGAAGCCACGTGTACCTTAAACCCTTTAAAGGCTCCCCGGGTGTAAAAGCCTACTTCAGCCTCAGGGTCCTTAGGCTTAGGCCAAGAGTAGAATCCACCATAACAACCTTGTATGGTAGATCCACATAACATACATCCAGTAGGGCCCTTACCCTTCTAAACAGCCCCTGAAAGAAGTGTTCACCCATCCCATCCTGCTCCTGAATAGACTTAACGTTTAGTGCCAAGGCCCATCCTTGAAGCCACGTAAGGCCCTCTGAATGGTCCACGAGGTACCTTTCAAGGGCCCTCTCGCTAGATAAGCCCCTGATGAAGATGAGGATGAAGGCCTTCACCAGGGAGCTTACTTGGTAGCCTGGCCTTCCCCTACCAGCTTCATAGCTGGTAGAACAACTCCCTCGAGAACATCCTTAAAGAGGACTTCAAGCATCCCCTTAGATAAATGAGCCATGGAGAAGCATAGGAAGAAAAAGCTTAAGAATTTTGCCACAGCCTAATTTAGAAAGAGATTGAAGGTAGACTATTTTGAAGGCTCTCTGAAAGAGCATGAAAAATCGGTTTAGGCAAGAATATAGTTCCATCATTATTTGATCTTAAATGAGCGAAATCTCAACCCTAATCAAAGGTTTTCTTGAGCGGAACTTGGAAGACATGAAAGATTTTTCCTTTCTAATGGGAGGAAAGCGAATGAAGCTTTTGAGGAGGTAAGCCATATTGAACAGATTATACATTAGATAAATATAGCCCTAAAGAAGATAGATTAGGGTATGAATATAGTAGTAAAACTAAGCGGGAGCCTATTTAAGCCCGAGAACTTTGATAAACTAAAGCCCTTTAAAGAGCTTTTTGAGAATTTTCATGATAAAGGTTATCATCTGATATTAGTGGCTGGAGGGGGAGATGTAGCAAGGAAATACATAGAGTTTTGCAGAAAATTTCAGGTCAATGAGGGGAGGTTAGATGAAATAGGGATTTTAGCATCTAAGCTTAATGCTAAGCTTCTTGCTTCCCTTCTTCAGGATAAAGCCTATTCTCATATCCCTGAAAATCTTAAAGAGGTTAGCTTGGCTTTAGAAAGCAATAAGATAGTTTGCTGTGGGGGTTTTCATCCAGGACATAGCACCAATGCTGTTGCAGCCTTAATTGCTGAATATATAAAGGCTGATCTCTTCATCAATGCCACCGATGTGGATGGAATATATGACAAGGACCCGAAAAAATACAGAGATGCTAAGAAGATTAAAGAAATCAGGGTTCAGGAGCTCTTTAAAATGCTATCTGAGGATAAGATGATAGCTGGGAGCTATGAGCTTCTTGACCTTTTATCTTTAAAGATCCTTGAGAGATCAAAGCTAAAGGCAAAGGTTTTACTTTGCGAACCAAAGGAAGTTGAAAGGGCTTTGTTAGGGGAGGATGTGGGAACTTTGATTATAGTTTGATTATGCCATGGATCGGTGAGGTGAGTTAACTTATTAATCAAGAAGAGGAAGTTAATTTTAAGAACTCCTGCAAGCTATTAATTATATTTGGCTTAACTTTCTTGCTTATTGAATTAACTTTTTTGATAAATTCTTCTATTTCATCCTTTCCTTCCAAAACATTAACTTCTAAACTAAATCTTCTTTCCTCTTGAGGTTTAATATATTGTAAGGTCCCCCATTCCCTTTCTTTATCTCTCCCTAAGGGTAAAGCATTGGCTGGTTCTAAGCCTAAAACATAGGTTCCCTCTCCTATCATCTTCCATTCATAAAAACGGTTAAGCTCTCCTTTTTTAAACTTAATATAAACTCCTAAACCATCGTATAAATTTGGGTTAATTATAGAGGCATAGGCATAGCCTTCTTCATCTGTAGCCATATCATGGAAGTAAACCTTCTCTTTAAAATTTTGAATAGGTTCTTTAAATTTGTCAAACTCTTCTACATCTTTCCAAGCTTCCTTATCCCTTGGTATGTAAAATCTTGATGTAGATATTAGCTTTGAACCTTCATTTAATAAGGGAAAACCGAAGTTGAAGTGATATAAGAGCATTAAGGGTTGCTCCTCCCATCCTTCATTTAAAATGGTATCTACTATCTTTATCTTCCTTTCACCAAGCTTCGTTTCTATCCTCCTCCTTAAGGATAAATTGGGCTCAAAGACCTTAACCTCCTTTGACTCGCCTTCAATGTAAATTATGTAATCATCATCAATCCATTCTCCTCCCACCGCTTTTAGCTTAGATGGAGAGTAAGCTATTCTACCATGTAATCCTAAATCTTCACCTTTATCAATGGTTGGAGCACCCATGTAGGTTAATCCACAGGTAGTTAAAAGCCCCCCAAAGAACCCTCTTAACCAATTTAAACCCTCTTTATCATAAATAAAAGGAGAAGTTATACCTGTGGGACTTATCCAAGCTAAGGGTACATTTCTATATTCAGCGTTAGCTATATCCATATTTCTATCTAAAGCTAGGGTTAAGGTTAATTCTCCATTTTTAAGTAAAGCTATACGCACTCCCTTTTCAAAGCCCTCAGATAGTTCCATTATTTTTACCCCACCTAATTGATCTATACTACCTATGAATCTTAAAAGTTCTTTCTTATTGAAATAAGAATTAAATAGTTGAACCATAAGATACCATCTTACTAGAAAGTATTTTAAGATTTCTAAAGGCTATCGGTTTCCTGATCTATTCTGCTTTTTCACATACCCAGGTATAGTGTATAAATAGGTATAAAGTAGTAAGAAGAAGTAATAAGTTACATATAGAATTAGAATTACCCTTTCAGTGTTATTTCATCAATTCTCTTTAGATCATCCGCAGAAAGCTTTATTTCAGTAGCTCTCACATTATCCTCAAGCTGCTCTAGGCTTGTTACACCAATTATTGGTGCAGTAATGTCAGGATTACTAAGAATCCATGCCAATGCCAGTTGTGAAAGCTTTATTCCCTTTTCAGAGGCCATTAACTTTAATTCATCGACTATCCTAAAATTTCTATCCGTTAAAAGGTCCTTCATAAATTGGGAGTATTCAGCCCTTGTAGCTGTTATAGGCTTATCCTTAGAATATTTTCCAGTTAACATTCCTTGAGCCAAAGGAGAGTAGCATATTATTCCTAAGCCCTTTTCCCTTGAGAGAGGTATCAAATCCTTTTCAATATCTCTATTTAGAAGGTTATAGGGCGGTTGTACCGAAATAAAGCTATCAAGACCTTCTTTCTCGCTTATCATTAGAGATTCAGAAATGGCCCAGGAAGGAAAATTTGAGCATCCAATATAATGAACTAAACCCCACCTAATAAGATCGTTAAAAGCTCTTAAGCTCTCCCTTAGGGGAGTGGAAGGATCAAATCCATGGGCTTGATAGAGATCTATATAGCTTACTCCCAATCTATTCATGCTATCCCTAACTGCTTTCATTATATGTTTACGAGAAAGGCCTTCATCATTAGGGCTTGAACCCATGGGGAACTTAACCTTAGTAGCGATGATCAGGCTTTCTCTATCAACCTCTTTTAGAAATTTACCTATGATCTTCTCCACATTTCCTACATGAGTTAGGGGTATGGGTGCTATAGCTCCATGATACCTATCAGCTGTATCGATACAATTTATTCCTAAATCAACAGCCTTTTTCATAATTTTTATACTCATTTCTTCATCAACCTTTCTTACACCATACTCATCTACTTCTGGCAATGTAGGGAGAAACCAAGTCCCCAATATCAACTCTGAAACCTTAAGGCCAGACTTTCCAAGATTTTTGTACCTCATATCTGCACCTATAGGTTTAGATTAAGGTTTTATTTATTTTAACCTTCCTAAATTTAGCTTTAGACTATAAAGATTTCTTAGCCTGGCTCAATCAAAGAATTAAACCGTTAAATTTAAATTCCTTTTCTTACTTTCTCCCTGCGCGGAGGGGATTAAATCGATTATAGGCTCGATGTTGAGATATTAGATACCACCCTAAGGGATGGTGCCCAAACCTACGGAGTAAACTTCACTCTTCATGACAAGCTTCAAATAGCCCTCAAGTTAGATGAGTTAGGCATAAAGTATATAGAAGGAGGATGGCCAAGTTCAAATCCAAAGGATCTGAAATTCTTTGAAAGATGTAAGAATCTTAATCTAAAAAATTCTGAAATAGTAGCCTTTGGTAGTACCAGAAGGAAAGGGTTAAGGGTTGAAGAGGATGAAAATATAAAGGCTCTTTTAAATGTAGGCGTTAAAACCCTAGTAATCTTTGGAAAGGCTTGGGATTTACATGTTAAAAAGGTATTGGGTACAACTTTAGAAGAAAATTTAAGGATGATAAGGGATACAATTCAATATTTAGTATCAAAGGATAGAGAAGTTATCTTTGACTCAGAGCACTTTTTTGATGGTTTTAAGGCTAATCCTACTTATGCTTTAGAAGTTATTAAAACGGCTTATGAATCTGGGGCAAAGATAGTAACTTTATGTGATACCAATGGAGGAAGCTTAACTTGGCAAGTTGAAGATGCCCTGAGATATGTTAAAAATGCAGTTAAAGGCCCCCTAGGGATACATACTCATAACGATTCTGGCTTAGCAGTAGCTAATACCCTTATTGCCCTTAAAGAAGGAGCCATACATGTTCAAGGAACTATGAATGGTTTAGGAGAGAGATGTGGAAATGCTGACCTTTGCCAAATATTGCCCATTCTGATCTTTAAGATGAAGAAAAGATGTTTGATATCTTCTAAACCTATAGAGGAGCAGTTGAAAGGATTAACTGAATTATCCAGGTACATTTATGAATTAGCTAATGTTAGACCTATATCCTCCCAACCTTATGTAGGAAAAAATGCCTTTAGGCATAAAGGAGGAGTACATATAGATGCCATGATAAAGGAGAGCAAAGCCTATGAGCATATAGATCCAATTCTTGTGGGAAATAGAAGAGATTTGTTAGTTTCTGAACTTTCAGGTAAAGCTGGAATAGTAAAGTTGGCAGAGGATATAGGATTAAAGATAGATTTAGAAGTTATAAGCTCTGTAATAAGAAAGGTTAAAGATTTAGAGGCTTTAGGCTTTCAATTTGAGGATGCAAAGGCAAGTGTTCAGCTAATGATTTTAAGGGCTTTAAAGAATTATCAAGAGCCTTTCAGATTAAAATATTGGAAGATCCTAGTTGAAAGAAACGAATATAATGATGAAAGAATAGAAGCAGAAATTAGCCTAGATGTTAATGGGGATAGCTACTATGAAAAGGCTGAAGGAAAGGGTCCTGTACATGCTTTAGATAATGCTTTAAGGAAAGTGCTCTTAAAAAAGTTTCCAGAGCTTAAGGATGTGAATTTATCTAACTATAAGGTTAGTGTAGTGGATAGCACTGTTTATGGAACTGCCTCTATAGTTAGGGTCTTTGCTGAGTTTTTCGACGGTAAGAACAGCTATGCCACTTGCCATGCATCTCAGAATATAATTGAAGCAAGTGCGAAAGCCATAGGGGATGGCTATATATATTGGCTAAGCTTAAAAAGGTTAAAGCTTAACAACAAGGATTAGTAATAGTATTTGATGAGTGAAAAGATAAAGATACCTCCTCATACTCACTGTAGAATATGTGGTAAAGCCATACCTGTTAATAGAGAATACTGTTCAAATGAATGTAAGGATAAAGAAACTAAGATGCAGAAGAGAAACAAAAGAATGCAAACTTTGTTTATTATAATTATCTTGGTCTTCTTTATATTGATGATGATAACTTTGCCTCTCTCTAGGCCCACTTAAAACCTATCTTTAGGAAAGGGTAAGGGTATGATGTGAGGATAGTAGCTATAGGAAACAGAACCTTTGTAGCAGCCTTTAGATTGGCTGGAGTGGAAGGTATAGAGATTAAAAGCTCTGAAGAGCTTTACAAGAAAATAATAAAGCTTATAGAAGGGAAGGATGTAGGATTGATCATGATAAGTGATGAGATGGCTAAATCTATTAGAGATAAGATAAGCGAATTAAAGTCAAATTTTGCGGTACCTTTAATTTATGAGGTTCCTGCTCCTGGTAGTAAGATAGAGAGCATGGACTATAGAGATATAGTGAAGAAAATTCTGGGCTTTTAAAATAGATTCATATACCCTTTATTTAAAGGAAAATAGTATTAAGGCTAAGTAAAGCTAAAAACAAATATGATAAAGAAAAATATGATTAGAGGTTAATGGGCCGGTAGTTTAGGGGTAGAATGTCCGCTTTGCAAGCGGGAGGTCGCGGGTTCGAATCCCGCCCGGTCCACTCCTAATTGAGTGCGAATCCTTTAAATAGGACAGCGTGGCTTATCATATTGATGTGCGATGCCAAAAAGAGGGAGCAAGTATAACGAGCTTCTTAATGATCCGCAGGTTAAGCGCTGGTTCATGAACGTTGCCAGGGGAAGTCCTATAACTGCTGAAGTCGCCTTAAGGAGGTTAAGCAGGCTCTGCGAGCTTCTGAATATGAGCCCAAAGACCATGGTTGAAAGCGCTAAGAACGATCTGGCTGGATTTCAAGATAAGCTTGAGGATATGGTTGCTGCGCTTGAAGCTAATGGCAAGGCTCCTGGCTACATCGCTGACTTGATGAAAACCGCCAAGTCATGGTTGAGGTACAACGACATAACTTTAACGAGGAGAATTAAAATCAAGGATGCAAGTGCAACTCCAACAATTGAAAACGAGCAAGTTCCAAGCCAAGAGGAGCTTGCGAGAATTCTAAGGGCTTCTCCACCAAGAATTAAGGCGGCTATATCTTTAATAGCATTCGCAGACTTGAGACCACAAAGTATAGGAAACCACGATGGAAGCGATGGGCTAAGGATCAAAGATCTGCCAGAAATGAAAATAGAAGGTGGCGAAGTTAAATTTGAAAAAATTCCAACAATGATTGTTGTCAGAGCCAACTTAAGCAAGGCTAGGCACAAATACTTCACTTTCCTGTCGAGCGAAGGATGCACTTACTTAAAGGAGTACCTAGAGGAAAGGATTAGGAATGGAGAAAAAATTGCTCCCGAAAGCCCATTGATAGCTCATGAGAGAAAAGAAGCAGCCACTAAGCCCTTCTTAATGACGAGAAAGATAACTCATTTCATAAGGCAGTGCATGCGCAAGGCTGGAGTTTACAAGAGACCTTATGTTTTGAGAGCTTACGCAGAAACTCAGCTCATAATCGCTGAATCTAAGGGCAAGATCTCCCATCCTTACTTGCAGTTCATAGCTGGACATAAAGGCGATATAGAGGCAAGATACAGCGCGAACAAAGGAGTTTTACCACCTGACATGATAGAGGACATGATAAAATGCTACAAAGAATGTGAGCCCTTCCTTACCACAGCAACCCAGCCCCTAGAACAGTCAAGCATAATTAAGGAAGCCAAGATAGAAGCGCTGAAAAGCATGGCTAAAAGCCTACTGGGAATAGACTTGCTTGAAGTTAAGGTTGCAAAGGAAAGGCAAATTGGAAGAGAACTAAGCAAGGATGAGGAACTGGAGCTTTACGAAAAGGAGCTGAAAAAGCTTAGAGAAGGAAAACATAACCCGCAAAGGATAATCCACGAGAAGGAGCTTGAGAAATATTTAGCTGAAGGGTGGCAGTTCGTAAGTGTGCTGCCTTCACGAAAAATCCTGATAAAAAGGCATTGAGGAGAATTGTTAAGTTGTTTGGAAAGTGTATTTCTAATAATTATTTAGGATGAATAAGCTTTACGTTAAGTTTGAACATGCTTTCTATGGTAACAGCATGGGCGATGCCAATTGTCGATGGAGGATTGGATGCATAGGAAAGCTGAGGAAAACGCCCACAACGAGATATTAGCCTTTCTAATGACTATTTTGGGAGTGAACCTCTTAGTTGGTGGCTTAATTGTGGTAATCCTTGTTACAAAGGAGCCTAACTGGCTCCTTATATTTCCATATGTAACCCCGCAAGGATCCTCAGCCTATATAGGGTTAATCTTAACCATCGCTGGCTTTTTCACCCTGTCAGCAGGCTTCATATTAATCATACACTATGACAGAAAGAGAAGATGGTACATAAAGGAGATAGAAAAATCATCTCTTCCTAAAAGATGGAGAAATGATTACAAAACAGTAAACCAAATCTTGAAAGAATACGTAGGGAAGAGAAGGAAAAAGTAAAACTGATACCATCCTACGCAAACTTTTCTGTTATCTGCAACTAACAGAAAAATACCCATTTTATTTTTGATTCTTAACTTTTAGATTTTTAGACAGTGTTTTTTCTTGCCGCATTAGTTGATCAATAATTTTTATTTCTTCTAAGATAGCTCTGTAAAGTTGCGTTAAGATGTTTCAGAAGAAGCCTTTGTAGTAAGAAAAGAAGTTGCACAAAAAATGAAGGAAGAAGTAGGAGTACCGACTGGTATAGAAGTTAAACCTCCGACAGAAATCCCAGGCACAAAGATAGTTCCTGAGAAAGGAGTTATAAGGAGGGTTGCTTTAAGGGCTACTGTTCCATGGGATAGGCTTTCAGACCTAATTCGAGGGGTCTTCACACCCTTAAGTCGCGAGGGGGCTCAAATATCATTAGAAGTTAAGATCGAGGCAGAGTCTAAACAAGGAATTAGCAGAGATACCTTAGATCTGAAAATAAAGGAAACTTTAAATCAGATCGGAGCAAAGGTTCTAGAAGAGAAAGAAGAATAATAACTAGGTTATTAGTAGGTTCGTCTAGTTAAATCAGTCATAAGAGAAAGAAGAATAATAACTAGGTTATTAGTAGGTTCGTCTAGTTAAATCAGTCATAAGAGAAAGAAGAATAATAACTAGGTTATTAGTAGGTTCGTCTAGTTAAATCAGTCATAAGAGAAAGAAGAATAATAACTAGGTTATTAGTAGGTTCGTCTAGTTAAATCAGTCATAAGAGAAAGAAGAATAATAACTAGGTTATTAGTAGGTTCGTCTAGTTAAATCAGTCATAAGAGAAAGAA